>JBCCLD010000071.1:0-14321 GCA_039027055.1 Bacteroidota bacterium | reverse complement strand
GGGGAACTGCGTTTGCGGCTTCCATGCCCGAGCAGCGATATCGCAAAAGGCCGGTTGTTCATGCACTAGTACTGTGGACCCGTCGAGACTGTCGGCTCGTATTGGCCTCGAAGCCGCGCTTGGAGTTCCCCTCCCCCGCGTTCGCGAGGGCAGGCTCTATCCAGGAGGGGAACTGCATTTGCGGGTAGTGCTAAGATCGACGTGATGCGATCTCCAGATTGTACCCCCACATCTACCACTTCAGGTGTAGATGCAACATCGACACCTTTTTGCTAAGCGACGGGCTTCCGACGCACCATCCGGCTGAAGCGGTGACGCAGCACCCCGTTGAACCGCTCCACGTGGCACGTCTGCCCTGCCCCCTTCTCCACCATCTCGTGATCCACCAAGCAGTTGGAGCTGCGCCATAGGTCGCTGTAGCTCTGGCTCTTCTGATAGCGCCACGGCAGCTTGCGCCAGAGAGCCTTGCACGAAGCCATGCTCCCGTCGCCGAGGTGGTAGCTCACCACCTGCCGGGTCTCGCGGTCGAGCGCTACCCAGATGCGTACCTGGTTCTTCTTGCTCCCCACGAAGGTGAACACCTCGTCGAGTTCTAGAGTGGCCGGTTCCGAGGCCTCTGGGCTCTCAGGCGCGTGGCTCGGTGGCAGGATGCTCTTCTTGAAAGCGGGCAGCGCTTTGGCCTTTTTTTTTGAGCAGGTTCATCACCGTCACGTTGCTGATGCCGAAGATGCGGCCGGTGGCGCGGTAGCTGCCCCGCTCGCGGTAGCTGCCCCGCTCGCGGTAGGTGCGCTCAAGCGCGTCGAGGTCGATGTGGGCGGTCGTTCGCTTGAAGACGAGCACGCGGCAGGTGCCGCAGTCCTTGCACTTGTACTGGGGGGAGCCGGAGCGATTGTGCCCGTTCTTGACGATGTTGGGGCTGTGGCACTTGGCGCAGGTGTGGGTATGCTGGATCATGGGGAGGGCGCAACTGTGACAGAGAGGCCTGCAACATACTTCGTCACGTCATAATGAGCACTACCCGAGCGGGACAGCATCACTGCCGCCTTGCAACTTTGCCCTTCCCTACAGCATCTCAGATAAGCACGTGTACTCACCGCTCTTCTCGATGTCTGATCCGCACGCTAGCCAGCCGGTTCTCGCGGCAGGCACCCCGTTGTCCGAGGCTACCGGGGCCGTCATCTTTGTGCATGGGCGCGGGGCCTCGGCGCGCTCGATCCTGACGCTGGCCCAAGAGGCGAACCCGTCACGCGACGACCTCGCCTACCTCGCGCCGCAGGCTGCCGTGATCGGCTATGGCCCCTC
Source organism: Bacteroidota bacterium (assembly GCA_039027055.1). Taxonomy (GTDB): domain Bacteria; phylum Bacteroidota; class Rhodothermia; order Rhodothermales; family Rubricoccaceae; genus JBCBEX01. The sequence goes on along the minus strand of JBCCLD010000071.1, from coordinate 13,019 downwards.
GTGGTACCCCTACAGCTTCCTCGCGCCGAGGGCGCAGAACGAGCCGTACCTCACCTCGGCGCTCAACCGCCTCGACGCGCTCGTACGCGATATCGAAGACGCTGGGGTCCCACGTGCCCAGGTGCTGCTCGTCGGCTTCTCGCAGGGGGCCTGCCTGTCGTCGGAATATGTCGCCCAGCATGCCCAGCGCTACGGCGGACTGTGCGCGCTCTCGGGCGGGGTGATCGGCCCGCCAGACGCACCCCGCGACTATGCGGGCACGCTTGACGGCACCCCCGTTTTCCTCGGGTGCAGCGACATCGATCCGCACATCCCGCTCGGGCGTGTCCAGGAAACCGCTGAGGTGATGCGCCGCCTGGAGGCGACCGTCGACAAGCGCATCTACGCTGGCATGGGTCACACGGTCAACGCGGAGGAGATGGACGTCCTGCGGCAGAGGATGAAGGCGCTCTGACTCGGCTGCCGCTGATGGAGACGCGCTGAGTTGCACGCGCGAAGCCTGCATCGTACGAGGGGAGCGCCCGATCTTTGGGGGCGCGCGTCGTCGTTTCGTTACATAAACGACGCCGATTGCTGCACCGCTTTAGTTCGATGGGTTTTTGACCGCTCGTTACCGGTTCCTATGGTCGCTCGCCTCCTCGCAACGCTGCTCGTGCTCGTGCTGCTTTCCGTGTCTGCGCTCGTCGTCGTGGGCCTGCTGGCCTATGGCACGACCCCGTCTCGAACGGGGCGCGTGACCATCGCGTCCATCCGCGCCGAGGCGACGGTGCGCTGGCAGGACGACCAGCCGACGATCACCGCGCAGTCGCTCGCGGACACCTACGCTGCGCTGGGGTATGTGCATGCGCTGGAGTCGACCTGGGCGATGACGCTCTGGCGACAGGCTGCCACGGGCCAACTCGCGACCTGGTTTGGGGAAGGCGGCCGCGCCTACGACCGCCACGCCCACACGCTCGGCCTCCCGACGCAGGCACGCGCTGCCTACGATGCACTCCAACTCGACCAGCAGCGCCTACTCGTCGCCTATGCCGCGGGCGTCAACCGCGCGCTGCGTCAGCCCGCCGTCGCCCAGACGGACGAGTTCGTCCTACGCGATGTAGTCCCCGAGCCGTGGGCTCCGTGGCACGCGCTCGCCGTGGAGCGGCTCCTCGCCTACCTTGGCACGGAGCCGCCCCCTCTCGTGGCGGCACCGCCGTTGCCGCCTCCGGACAGCCTCATGACCGAAGAAGCTGCCCGCCGCCGCCTCGCTGCCTCCGACGACGCCCGTGCCTTCGCCGCGCGCGACCGCCTGTTCCGGGCTGCGCTCTTCCTGGGCGACTTCAGCGCGAGCTATGCCTGGACGGCTCCTCACGCTGCCACCGTTGAGGATGCCGCCTCCGCAGAGGACCAAGCAGCGCGCACCTGGATGGTGCAGCAGGGCTACGGCTCGTCGGCGCTCCCGCTGGTGCAGGAGGTGGCCGTGGAGCGTGGCGACCGTCGCGTAGTGATCGCCACGGTTCCCGGCACGATCGTGACGCCCAGTGCCCTCACCACCAGCCCCGACGGGCAGGGTGGATGGATGGTGCTGCTCACCGGAGCACTGGCGCTGCGTACCACCACCGAGACGCTGCCACTCCGCTATGCCCGCATCGCCGACCGCAACGGGCGCGAGGCCCTCGTGCACGCGTGGCGCAGCACTACTCTGCTGGCACTCACGACGCCACCGGCCACCCCACTCGAAGCTGATACTCGCACGCTGTTGGACGAGCCCTTCGCCAACGACGCGCTCGCCTTGCTCGACGACGACGCAGGCTCCACCCAACCGGGTCCCCTGTCCGGCGACTCGCTTGCCCTGCCCGGCGCCGTGCCCCTCCTGAGCGCACCCGACACGACGTCTCGTGTGCGCCCCTCGGTGCTTGCACTGCGGTGGCGCGGATTCGGGAGTGCGACCGACACGCCTGCGTGGACTGCCCGGCTGGCTGAAGCCTTGGGCTACCCCGTGCCCGAAACACTGCCCGCGTTCGCTCTCCTTGACGGGGATGGTCTCCGCCTCGACGCTACGCCAGGGGGGACAACCTGGACGGTGCTCGGGAGCCCTGCGGTGCGTCGCGCGTTGCCGGGCGGCGTCTTTGTGGGCGGCGAGCCTGCGCACAGCTACGCGGCGAGCCACCTCGCCGACCTGCTCACGACCGCTCCCGCCCTCGACCCGGCGACCCTTGCTACGAACCGCTACAGCGCGTGGGCGGCTACAGCCGTCCCCTCGTGGCTCGGGGTGATCGGCCCTGATCTGCCGGCCTCGTTCGAGGATGCGGTCTCCTACCTCCGAGGCTGGTCCTACCAGTATGCGCCTCGCGCCATCGCCCCGACCCTGCTCGATGGCTGGGTGACGCGCTACGAGACGCTGAGCGGCCGCCCAGCCCCTGCCCAGCTCGACTCGGCCGCGGTGATCTACGCCCGCCTGAGCCTCATCCGCACCGCTGACTCGCTGGAGGCGACCTTCGGCCCCGACCCGGCGGCGTGGCGCTGGGAGAACACGCAGCCGCACGCCCGCTCTTTCCCGATTTGGAGTTCGCCTACGGACTCGCTCATCCATGGGCCTGCGGAACGCCGCTACGCCCCCGCCCGACTCGGGGCAGGCCACCCAACTACCTTGCGGGGCGGCACGTCGCTCGCGTTCCCCGGGCAGGGGAGCGCTGCGCAATGGACGGCCTGGTCCCGCTCCGACGCACCGCGTACCACCACGACTATCCACGCCACCGTCTCCACGCGCGGCCCGCTGGCGCGCGCCCTAGACACGGTCAACCGCGACCGTCCCCAGACGCACCCCCCTTCCCCACTCAGTGCGCCGACCCTCCGCCTTTCCCCACCACGCTAGTATGACTTCCCCTCCATTGTTCCTCGGTCTCGACGTCGGCGACACGCACACCCGCGTGCTCGTGGACGACGGAACGGGACCTATCCTGCACCTCGGTGACGGGATGCACCTGCTCCGCGACGGGGCCACCCGCACGGCGGACCGCCTTGCACACCGCATCCTAGAGGTGCTCAAGCACGACTATCCCGACGGGGCCCCTGATGTGGGCGGCCTCTGCCTCGGCGTAGCGGGCGCGAGCCGGTTCGAAGACCAACAGCTACTGCTGGCCGACCTCCGCCATCGCTTCTCGGCGTCGAATGTGACCGCGCTACGCAATGCCCCGCTGGCGGTAGAGCACGCCGCCACCATCGCCCTCGAAGCTGCTTTCGGCGGCGCGAGCGGCGCCATCGTGACCGTCAGTGATGGCTCGGTGGCCTACGGGCGAACGGACGACGGTGACCTGCTGCGCGTCGGCGGCTGGGGCGTGCTCCTCGGCGACGAGGGCGGCGGCTACGCGATCGGTCTGGCGGCACTCCGCAGCGTCGCCGCGTCGATGGACGGAGGGCCACCGTCGCTCATCGCGGTCCTCCTGGCAGAGCGCCACGGCCTGCTGACCCAGCATGACCTCTCGGCGTTTGCCTACGGCTCAGATGCCCCCATCGCGTCGCTGGCGCCGCTGGTCGTGGAGGCCGCGTCCAAGGAGGACTGGGTGGCCACGAGCATCCTCAAACAGCAGGCGAACGCGCTCGCCAAGCAGATCGGCTGGCTGGCCGCCCGCGCCGGCGACAGCATCGAGAAGCGCCTCGCGTTCGTCGGCGAGATGAGCGCACCGGGCTACTACCGCGAGTGCATCGCGGAGGCGCTGCTGCGGCACCTCCCCCACTGGCGCATCGCTCGTCCCCAGGCCGAGCCCGTGGAAGGCGCGCTGCGTCTCGCTCGTCGCCTCGCTCCAGACACGCACTGGGAACCGTGGCCGACGGAGAAGTAGGCGCTCCGCTCGCGGCAACCAGGCGTCGCCGTTCGCAACCGATCGAGCGGCGTCGGGATTAAACGGGGCATGGGCGTGCTGCCCTCGCTCCCCCGCTTTCCGCTCCCCCATGCTCCGCTCCTTCATCGACGTCGCGCCCGGCTCCGACTTCCCGCTTGCTAACCTGCCCTACGGCGTCTTCGCACCGGCAAACGAATCACCACGTGTAGGCGTTGCCCTAGGCGATGTTGTCGTAGACCTCGCGGCGTTGGAAGCCGCCGGGCTCCTCGCGGAGGCCCTCCCACACGATGGCAGTCCCGTGTTCGATGCGCCCTCGCTGAACCGCCTCCTCGCCCTCCGGCGGCCGTCGTGGGACGCCGTCCGTGCCCGACTCCAGCACCTCCTTGCCGCCGAGACGCCTTCGCTGCGCGACGCGGCCGACCTGCGCGCCCGCGCCTTCCATCGCCGCGAAGATGTGACGCTGCACCTGCCGATGGAGGTCGGCGACTACACCGACTTCTACGCCTCCCGCGAGCACGCCACACGCGTCGGGACGATGTTTCGCGGGGCCGAGAACGCGCTGCAGCCCAACTGGACGCACCTCCCTGTCGGCTACCACGGGCGCGCCAGCTCTATCGTCGTGAGCGGCACCGACATCCGACGGCCGATTGGTCAGCGCCGCCCTGCAGCCGAGAGCAGCGGGCCACGCTTCGGACCCAGCCAACAGTTCGACTACGAGCTTGAGCTTGGCTTCGTGATCGGAGGCGGCAACCCGCTCGGCGCGCGCATCGCCATCGAGGACGCGGCGGAGCACGTCTTCGGGCTGGTGCTCGTCAACGACTGGAGCGCGCGCGACATCCAGGCATGGGAATACGTCCCACTCGGGCCGTTCCTCGGGAAGAACTTTGCCACGACGATCTCGCCGTGGGTCGTCCCACTCGCTGCGTTGGAGCCGTTCCGCGTCGACTCGCCGCTGCAGGACCCCACGCCGCTCCCCTACCTCCAGACCAACGCGCCGTGGGCGTTCGACCTGCACCTGAACGTCGCCCTGCAGACGCCTGCGATGGAGGCACCGCACCTGATTTCAGAGACCAATGCACGGGGGCTCTACTGGACGGCGGCGCAGTTCATCGCCCACCACACCCTCGGCGGCTGCAACCTTCGCCCGGGCGACCTCCTCGCCTCGGGCACCGTGAGCGGCAAGACGCTGGAGAGCGCGGGCTGCCTCCTCGAACGAACGTGGCGAGGTACCCAACCGCTCACGCTTCCCACCGGCGAGCGGCGCGCCTTTCTCGAAGACGGCGACCGCCTCGTCCTGAGCGCGCATGCCGAATGGAGGGGGGTCCGCATCGGCTTTGGCGAGGCGAGCGGCACCGTGCTCCCAGCGCTGGGCTGACTACGCTCAGAGCACGCGGTGCATCCGCACGACGGGGGCCCGCACGGGACCCGGCAGGGCCAGGTCGAACCGCTCGGCGGCCTCGAACCCAGCGGCGCGGTAGAGCGGCTCGCCGGGCAGCGTCGAGACGAGCGCGAGCGTCGTGAAGCCCGCCGCGCGAGCCGCTTCCGTGCAGGCGTCCATCAGCGCACGTCCCAGGCCCTGCCGCGCATAGGCCGGATCGACGAAGAACGCCCGGATGCGCGCCGGCTCCGTGGCCGGATCGAGCAGCGGGTCCGACCCGGTCTTCGTCTGGTCGCCCCCGAAGAGCGTCCGGCGCCTGCTCCACCCGCCGCAGGCCACGATGTGGCCGTCCTGTTCGATGACGAGGTACGTCCCGTCCGCGACGAGTTGCGAGTCGACGCCGAAGACGTGGGTGGTGAGTGCCTCGGCCTGGGCCGCGGTGTAGAACGGCAGGCTCAGCCCTCGGCCCGAGCGCGCGATGAGCGTTTCGAGCCGAGGGATCTCGTCGAAGGTGGCCGGGCGCAGGTGCCTCGTCATACCGGACTGTTGGGCAATGAACACCATGGTACGGACGTATGCAGGTTTCGCGTGTTCGCGGCAGGGCTCGTTCGGTGCTCATAGCACACCCAACCGTGCAACTCTCTGCAGCCCTGCGACTGCAAGGACGCCGCTGCCCGCACCGCACTACTTCCGCCGATCTTCTCGCGTACCATGCTTCGCCTCGCTGCCCTCTCCACCATGTTGCTCTTCGCTCTCGCAGACTCTGCCGCCGCGCAGGTCCCCCTCACCGGTACGGTCTCCTACACCGGGTCTGGATTTCTCCATTCGTGGACCGGCACAAGCGACGAACTCACCGGGGAGATCGCCGTCGACCTCGAGCAGCCCGAGCAGGCTACCATCCGCGTCGAGGTGCCCGTCGCCTCGTTTGACAGCGGCAACGAACGCCGGGATCGAGGTATGCGTGAGGCGACCGAGGCCGAGCAGTTTCCGACGGTCTCGTTCGTCTCCCAGGCCGTCTCAGCACGCCCGTGGTCTGGCACCGAGGGCCGCCGCAAGGCCGCGTGGATCGTCACCGGGAAGCTCACCTTCCACGGCATCACGCGCGACGCGCAGGCTCGCGTCGATGTCGTCGAAGAGGGCGATGCGTTCCGCTTCGTGGGCACGTTTCGGGCGTCGCTGGAAGCACATGACGTAGACCGCCCCGGCTATGGGCCGACGCGGATCGGAGACCAGATCGAACTCAGCTTCGAGGCGACGGCCCCGGCTCCGTGACGGCACCCAGGAGCGCGGCGGGTCGTCGCACGCACTGTCATGCTGCTATCGCTGAGACAGACTCGGGCACCTCCGGTGTGAGCAATCGGTAGAGCGCAGGGACGACGAGGAGCGTGAGTAGCGTCGAGACGGCCAGGCCGCCGATGATGACCCAGCCGAGCGGACTCCAGAGGTCCGAGTTCGTGAGCGTGAGCGGGAGCAGGCCCCCGATGGTGGTGAGCGTCGTGAGCAGGATCGGCGTGAAGCGCGTCCGTCCCGCCTCCGCGATGGCCTCCAGGACGGTGCGCCCGCGCGCCCGCAGCTGGTTGGCGTAGTCGACGAGGATGATCGAGTTGTTGACGACGATGCCGATCAGGCTCGTGAAGCCGATGAACGCCGTGAAGCTGAAGGTGTAGCCCGTGAGGAGCAGCGCCGGGAATGCGCCGATGACCGCCAGCGGGATCGCCACGACGATGATGAGCGGCTGCCGGAACGAGCGGAACTGGAGCACCAGCACCGCGAGCACGCCGAGGAGCGCCACGATGAGCGCCCCACCGAGACTGGAGAAGCTCTCCTGCTGCGCCTCCAGCTTGCCCCCGTAGACGACGCGGTAACCTGGCGGCAACGCGAGCGCATCAACCTGCCGAACGACGTCCTGCGTGACGGCGATCTCGTTGTAGCCGCCCGCCACGTCCACGTCGGACGCCACCGTAACGGCCCGGGCGAGGTCCACGTGGTCGATGCGCGTCGGGACGGGCTCGAACTCGAGCGTGGCGACCTGCCGCAGCGGCACCGAGCCGCCGTGCATGGACGCGACGGCGATGCGGTCGAAGTCGTCCACGGTCGGACGGCGGGGCTGGCCGTCGGCGGGGCTCGTGAGCGGGAGCCGGACGACGATGTCGTAGTCCTCGCCCTCGGGGTCGCGGAAGGTGCCGAGCGGCAGCCCGTTCATCGCGGCGAGCACGGTGCGGTCGACCTCGGCGATGGGCACGCCGAGCAGCCCCGCCTTGTCGCGGTCGATGCGCACGGCGAGGTCGGTCTTCGGCTGCGCGAGCGGGTTGGTGACGTTCTGCGTCCCCTCCGTCCCGTCGAGGATGGCCGCCACCTCGCGGGCGAGCCGTTCGAGCGTGACGAGGTCGGGCCCGAGCACCTTCACGGCGATGGGGGCCTCCACGGGCGGGCCGTTCTCGAACACCTCGAAGTCGACATCCATGCCCGCCATCGCGTCGAACGTGGGCCGCAGATCGGCGACGAGCGGCTCGACCTGGCGCGCGTCGTGCGTCTCGACGAGGATCTGGGCGACGTTGGCCCGCTCGCGGCGCGGGATCACGTTGTAGTAGACCCGCGGGTTGTCGCGCCCGATGTTGGCGGTGAGCAGCTTGACCTCGTCGCGCCCCTGCAGCACCGCCTCGACGGCGCGCGTGGCGCGGTCGGTGTAGTTGAGGTTCGAGCCCTCGGGCGTCTCGATGCTGACGAGGAACTGCGGCTTGCCCGCCTTCGGGAAGAGCGACACGCCGATCACGGGAAAGAGCGCCCCCGCGCCGAGCAGCGCGAGAAACGCAATCGCCACGACCGTCCGAGGCCGCCGCAGCGCCCAGCCGAGCGTCCCGACGTAGGCCCGGTCGGAGACGACGTCGAGGAGGCGTTGCAGCGGGGGTCGCTTTCTGAAGCTCTCCCCCTGGACAGGGGGAGTTGGAGGGGGTAGATCGTCGTAGCTCATCGTTTCGTTCGAGCCAGGCCCTTCGACCACCCCCAGCCCCTCCTGTCCAGGAGGAGAGCTTTCTTGATTGCGGCTTCCAGATGCCCCGCGTAGCAGCCGGCTTGCCAGCATCGGCGTCATGGCGAGCGAGATCGCCAGCGATGCGATGAGCGCGAACACGACCGTCAGCGGGAGCGAGCGGATGAAGTCGCCGGTGCCGCTCTGGATCGTGATGATCGGGACGAAGGCGAGCACGCTCGTCGCCGTCGCCGAGACGATGGGCATCGCCACCTCGCGCGTCCCGGCCACCGCCGCCTCGATGCGGCCGTAGCCCTCGCGGAGATAGCGCGCGACGTTCTCCGTGACCACGATCGCGTTGTCCACGAGCAGTCCGAGCGCGATCACGAGGCCGACGATGGAAATCTGCTGGATGCCGTAGTCGGCGAGGTCGAGCCAGTTGACCGCGATGAGCACCGACGACGGGATGGCGAGCATCACGATCACCGACGCACGCAGCCCGAGCGCGAGCAGCACCACCAGGCCAACGAGGAGCACACCCTGGAGCAGGCTTCCGAAGAACCCGCCCACCCGCTCGTCCACGCTCTCGGACTGGTTGAACGCCACGTTGAGCACAATGTCGTCGGGCAGCGTCGGCGTGATCGCGGCCAGCGCAGCATCGAGGCCCGCCTGCACGTCGAAGATGTTGGTCCCCTCGCGCTGCGTGATCGTGACGAAAGCGGCGCGCGTGCCGTTGAAACGGCCCCGGTGCGTCTCGTCGGCGTAGGCGAGCGACACGGTGGCGAGGTCGCGGAGATAGAGCACCTGGCCGCCCGCCACGCGCACGACGGTCTGCCCGATCTCGTCGAGGCTGTCGTAGTCGCCGGAGGTCTGGATCGTGAAGCGCTTCGTGCCGGCATCGACGGTGCCGCCGGGGAGGTTCTGCGCCTGGCCCTGGACGGCCTGCATGACCTCGCCGAGCGTGACGCCGCGCGCGCGCATCGCTTCGAGGTCGAGGCTGATGCGGACCTCGGGGTCCGGGATCGCCCACACGTGCGACGCCTGCACGCCGCTGACCTGCTCGAAGGCGTCTTCGAGGCGCTCGGCCTCGCGCTTGAGGCTGCGGTAGCTCGCCGTCTCGCTGGTGAGCGCGACCTGGAACGTGGTCGCGTCGGTGGGCGAGGTCTGGATGATGTCGACCGCCGCCACGCCCGCCGGGAGCGTCGGTCGCACCTGCGCGACGGCCTGGATGACCTCGTCGTGCGTCTCGCCCGCGTCGGCATACGCCTCGAACTCGGCCACGACGACCGCGAGGCCGTCCTGGATCGTCGTTTCGAGCTTCTTGAGGTCGTCGAGTTCGTAGATCGCCGTTTCGAGCGGGTCCACGACGAGGCTCTCGACGTCCTCGGGGTTCGCGCCGGGGAAGACCGCGATCACGCGCGAGGTGGCGATGTCGAACTGCGGGTCCTCCGAGCGCGGCATCGTGAGGAAGCTCTGCACGCCGAGCAGCGTCGCGAGCAGGACGAGGACGAGGGTGAACTGGTAGTTCTCAATCGCCAGCTTGGGGATGTTCATGGCTGGGCTGGAAAGAGGTGCAATGGTGGATGGGATTTTTGTCACTCCCCCTAGTACCGTGACCGGTCGAGATTGTCAGGTCGTATCGGCTTCAGCGTCACGCTTGGAGTTCCCCTCCTGGGTAGGAGGGGACAGGGGAGGTTGACCGGGGTGGCACGGAACCCGACAAGGTGAAGCGGTCCAGTACTAGCTGTCATCCCGAGGGAGCAAAGCGAGTCGAGGGGTCTCCGTCTACCTGGACGCTTCGACCACGGCCTGGAAGTTGGCCCGCAGATCCCCCGCCTTCGCGAGGGCAAGCTCTTCGACTTCGGCCTATGGCCTTCGCTCAGGATGACACACGTGGAAGCCAAGACAGCTAGGGCGTGTCAGCCACGCGGACGCGCGCGCCGTCGGCGAGGTAGGCGGCTCCGCTCGTGACCACGTGCGTCGCGCCGTCGAGGCCCGCGCGCACAGCAAGGCGATCGCCGGAGAGCGCGGCGACTTCGACGGTCTGCCGGACCGCAGCGTGCGTCCCAGCGCTGTCGGCTACGGCGGGATCGATGGTGAAGACGGTGCCCGTCGTTCCATCGCCCGCCACGAGCGCGTCGATGGGGATGACGCGGTAGCCACCGCCCGTGCTCGGCCGCAGCGCGACCTCGGCGACGAAGCCCGCCCTGAAGCGCCGGTCGGGGTCGGGCACCGCGACCTCAACCTCGAACGTCCCCGTCGCGGCGTTTGCGGCGCTGGCGATCTCGGTCACGCGGCCCGCGAACGTCTCGCCCGGGTACGCCCCGAAGCGCACGTCGGCGGCGTCGCCCTCGGCGAGGCGCACCACGTCGCGGTCGGCCAGCCCGGCGCGGACGACCCACCCGTCGCTCGTCGTTCCGATTTCGAGGATCGGCTGGCCGGGCTGCACCAACTCGTTGGGCTCGGCCATCCGCCGCAGCACGCGGCCCGACGCCGGAGCCGTGATGGTGGCGAAGCGCTGGTTGAACGCCGCGATGTCATAGGACGCCTGCGCCACCTCGACGCCCGTGCGGGCATCCTGCACCGCTTCGAGCGTGGCGACGGAGTCGGCGAGGAGCCGCTCGGCGCGGGCGAGGTCGCGCTGCGCCTTTTCGAGCGTGCTCTCGGCCTGGAGCACCTGCGCGTCGATCTCGCGCGGGTCGATGCGGGCAAGCACCTGCCCGGCGCGCACGGCGTCGCCCTCGTCGGCGTTGATGCGGGCGACGAGGCCGCCGACTTTGAACGAGAGCACGCGCTCGGACTTGGGCGCAAGCCGCCCGCTTGTGCGGATCGGCAACGCCCCCTCGGCCTGCTCAATGGCCGCGATCTCGACCGGGACGGCTGGCGGCGCGGGCGGCGCTTCGGCGACGGCATCGCTGCCGCACCCGCTCCCGACGAGCAGAACGACCGCCGCACCGGCGCTGGCAAGGAGCAATCGAAGGAAGAACGGCATGACGATGTGAAGGAAGAAGTACGAAGGGAGAAGTGGGAAGTATGCTTGACCCGAGGTCTCGCGTCCTTTTGCGTGTGGCTGCGAGGACTAGTCCGGGGCTGAGTTGGTGAATGGAAGAAGCGGGGTCGTCATTCCAGCGCGGCGCTCCCGACCGCGAATTCGAGGTCGGCGAGGCGGGCGAGGAGGCCGTAGCGGGTGACGTTGAGGTTGAGTTCGGCGCTCGTGAGCGTGGTGCGCGCGTCCACGAAGGCGACCTGGTTGGCCTGCCCCTCGGCGACGCGGCGCTGCGTGAGCCGGAAGCCCTCGGCGGCGGCGGCAAGGCGCTGCTCGGCGGTCGCGAGCGAGGCGCGGGCGACCCGGACGGCGTCGTAGGCGTCCTGCACCTGGAGGCGGATCTGCTGCGCCGTCTCGGCGCGCTGCACCTCGGTCCGTGCAGCGGCGGCGCGGGCCTCGCGGATGCGCGCGCGGTCGGCCCCGGCGTCGAAGAGCTTCCACGAGAGGACGACCGAGGCGAGGTAGAACGGCGCGTCGCCCGTGAAGCCATACGTCTCGCCCTGGATGCCGCCGTCCACGGCGAGCGCGACGTTCGGGAGGTAGTTCGCGCGGGTGAGCGCCACATTGGCCCGCTGCGCGTCGATAGCCGCGTCGAGTTGGTCGAGTTCGCGGCGCTGCGCCACGGCGGTATCCTGCATCCCGGCTAGCGCGGCGTCAAACACTGGGTCGTCCGCCATGCTTGCCGTGCTGATGCCTTCCGGGTTGGAGAGCGCGGCCGTCTGCACCCACGTCGCTGGCTCGGCGTCCGGCAGCGGCAGCGTCTCGGCGTCGATGCGCTCCAGCGGCGTGTCGAGCGAGCGGTTGAGGAGGAAGTTGACGTACGAGCGCGCCCGGTCGCGGTCGGCCCCGGCCTCGGCCTGCTGCTGCTCGACGGCGAACGTCTCGGCCTGCGCCCGCAGCACGGCGTCGGCGAGGACGCGGTCGCCCTGCCGCAGCCGCTCTGTCGTCCGGAGGTTTTCCCGCACGAGGTCGTCCGCCGCGGCGAAGATGGCCGTGGCGCGCTCGGCCTGGAGATACTGGAAGTAGGCTACCTTCACGTCGCGCACGAGCTGCTGGCGATACGCCGCCACCTGTGCCTCCTGCGACGCAACGAGGTGACGATTCAGCCGCACCGCGGCGTTCAGGCGCGGCTGGTAGAGCGGCTGCACGACGCGGAGCCGCGTCTCCTGCTCCTGCTCACGGAGAAACAGGATCTCGTCGTTGTCGATCGTCGAAAACGCCGGGGCCTCACCTTGGGCGGCGAGGAGGTCGTTGAGAGAGCCGTAGACCGGGTTAAGCAGGTCGCCGAGCGGGAGGTCGATGGTGCGCCCGCCGCCAGCGCGGGTGAAACGCGCCTCGACGGAGAGCGTCGGGAAGAAGCTGCGCCGCGCCGCGTCGAGCGCGTGGCGAGCCGCGTCGAGGTCGAGGGCCTGCTGCTGGAGCGCGAGGTTGCTCGCGAGCGCCTCATCGACGTAGGCGTCGAGCACGCCTCGGGCGTCGGGGGAGGCGTCCTGGGCCTGGAGCGCGGGGACGAGCCAGAGCGCGCCGAGGAGCAGCAGAAGGGTTTGTGTTTTCGACATGTCGTTTGCTGACAAAACGTCAACGAGATGGGCAAAAAAAGAGAATCAGGCGGGGGCGAGGGCGAGGTTGATCGTCTCGAAGGCATGGTCGAGGAGCGCGTCCGCGTCGAAGCCGAAACCGTGTTCGAGGATGGCCCCTTTCATGGCACCGACCTGGATCATGCCATGGGTGAAGCCCCAGAGCGTCATCGCGGTCTTCATGGGGTCCAGACCGGGGCGGATCGTCCCATCGGCTTGGCCGCGCAGG
>JBCCLD010000070.1:0-14335 GCA_039027055.1 Bacteroidota bacterium | reverse complement strand
TTGCGCTATCGCTGCTCGGGCATGGAAGCCGCAAACGCAGTTCCCCTCCTGGATAGGAGGGGACAGGGGTGGTTGACCAACCTGGCAACCCCGTCACGTCCAGAGGTGATCGCGCAGTAGACCCCTTGCGCTCACACTAGTACCGTAACCCGTCGAGATTGGGGCTCGTCTCGGCTTCAACGTCGCGTTCGGAGTTCCCCTCCTGGACAGAGCCTGCTCTCGCGAACGCGGGAGAGACAGGGGTGGTTGACCGAATCAGCTACCCTGTCACCTCCAAAGCCGAACGCGCAGAAGACGCCTTGAGTGTGCACTAGGGCGTGGCGACCTCTCCTCGGATGCGCGCCACCTGACGCAGGTGCACCAGGTCATGCGCCGCGAGCAGCTGCACGATCTGGCCGACGGACTCAGTCCCCCGCTCGGCATGCTGCCCCGTCCGCGCCCACGTCTTGGGCAGCTGCCGCGCGAGCCAGCGCAGATTGAGCGTTCGCAGCGCCGCGAAGTCGTCGAGTGCCTCGGTGAGCGAGATGCCGTCGGTGCCGAACGCCTCGGCCCAGGCGTCCTGGTCGTAGCCCGCCAGCGTCGGGCCGTCCTCGGCAACGATGACGCGCATGCGGTAGCCGTAGACCAGCTCGGAGTCGACGAGGTGCTGTACGACCTGGACGATGGACCAGGCGTCGGGCTGCTCGGGGCGGCGCGCCTGCGCCTCCGTCAGTCCCGCGACGGCCTCACGCAACGCCGACGGCGTCGTCCGCTGCACGGCCACCGGGTCGCGGTCGCCGAGCAGCGCGATGAGCGCGCGGACGTAGGCCGCGGGGCTGTCGGCGTAGGACGTGGGCACGAACGGCATGGGCGATGGGCGATGGGCGATGGGCGATGGGCGATGGGCGATGGGCGATGAATAAGGTGCCGTGCCCTCGCGGTGCCGTCAAGGGCCGTTGCCTCTTTTCGTAGGAGTTCGCCGTTGTAGCGCCTACGCCGTCGCCGTCCGCGCTCAGAAGCCGAACGTCGCACCAATGACGAGGGTGGTGCGGGTCACGTCTTCGAGGACGAGGCGGATCGTCTCCGGTGCGAGCAGCGAGTCGTCGGTGTTGTCGATGGACGAGAGTTGGTCCTCGAAGCGCGTGTTCACGACGGCCACGTTGATGACCGCGCCGGGAGCGACGCGCAGGCCGACGCCCGCCGTGACGGTACGCCGCAGCCGGTCGGCCACCACGCCCGCGGTGTCGCGCAGCGGGTCGGGCTGGTAGGCCAGGCCGAGGCGGGCCGTGGCGATGCCGAAGTCGTAGGTCGCACCGAAGCGGGTCGTGAAGGCGTCCTCGTAGGTGCGGCGGATGGTAGCGTTCTGGTCGGCGATGAAGCCGAAGTCGTCGGGGTCGGTGAAGCCGGAGGTGCGGAGGCGCGCCTGGCTCCAGTCCACGTACTCCACGTCGGCGGCGAGCGTCGCCCCCGCGACTTGGTAGACCACGCCCGCACCGAAGCGCCACGGCGTCGTGAAGTCGTAGTCCAGCGGCGACAGCCCGGTCAGGTCGTCCACGCCCTGCTCCGCGACGTTGACGTAGGTGGGCGTCTCCACGACGAGGCCGAGGCGCAGGCCGGGCTGAGCCTCCGCCGAGATGCCCACCCGCGCGTTGATGCCACGCGTGTCGAGGTCGAAGCTAAACACGTCGGGGTTGGACGCGAAGAAGTTGGCCTCGGCGATGGACTCGATGAAGTAGGAACCGACGAGCAGGTTCACGGAGCCGCCCGCCATCACGCCGGGGGCGATCTCCAAGGCCGCCGCCGCCGACAGCTCGCCCGCCTGGCCTTCCTCGAAGAGGTCTTCCTGGAAGCGGTCGTTCACGGCGGTGCCGTCGCCGAGGGTGCCTGAGACCTCAGCGTCGTAGAACAGCGCGCGGTCGTAGTTGCTCGTGCGGTTATAGCCCAGGCCGACGACGAACGAGCCGCGCACGGTGGGCACCTTGGCCGCATAGCCAACGTGCCCGAGACGCGCGCCGCTGGAGCGCGTGCTGCCTTCAAGCGTGCGCCCGGTCAGGCCGAGGCCGGCGTCTTCGTCGGAGAGGCGGTAGAGCGCGTCGCTCTCGGTGCCGATGAGGTCGAGCGACGCCGTGGCCTGCGAGGTGCGCAGCCAGCCGAGGTTGGCCGGGTTGGCGAAGGAGGCCGTCCAGCCCGGCGTGCCGCCGATGGCCGCGCCGCCCTGGCCGGCGAGTTCGGCCCCCAGCGTGGGCTGTCGGCGGCTGAGCAGGAGGATGTCTTCGGCCGTCTGCGCCACGGCGACGGGCGCGAGCAGAAGAAGCGCGAGGGCGAAGCAGCAATGCTGCGCGATGGTGGAGCTACGCATGGGGGCGAAAAGCGGATGGAGCAAGGTGGCTCGATGCCAGAGGACCACGCGCAGACGGCGCTACGTGACGACTGGACGCAGCGGAGGCCCGCACGGGGCGCACGGGCCTCCTGGATGGCTGTCAGACGAAGGAGGGCGCGGACGCGCGGAGACCTAGAGGTCGCCTCCGCCGCGGCGGCTGGAGCGGCCCGACGAGCGGTTGCCCGAGGAGCGGTTGCTCGACCCGCCGGAACGGGCACGGCTACCGGAAGACCGGTTGCTGGACCCGCCGGAGCGAGCGCGGCTGCCAGAGGAGCGGTCGTCGGACCGGCCGCTGCGGGTGCTCGGCGTGGAGCGCGGGCGTGGGGCCGGGGCCGGGCGGCTCTGCGGGCGCGGGGCTGGCGCGGGACGACTCTGCGGACGTGGGGCCGAGCGGGTGCTGCTGCCCGACGAGCGCGACCCTGATGAGCGCGCCCCTGACGAACGTGACGAGGAGCGCGTGCTTGGGGCGGAGCGGGCGTTCGACCCGCCGTCGTCGTTGCCACGCCGGGTGCGGCTCGGCGCCGGACGGCTCTGCGGCTGGCGGCTCGGCGCCGGACGCGTCTGCGGCGTGCGCGTGGGAGCCGGACGGCTGCTCGGCGTACGCGTCGGGGCAGGCCGCGTCTGCGGCGAGCGGCTCGGTGCGGGGCGCGACTCGGGCTGCCGGCTGGGAGCCGGACGGCTGCTCGGCGTACGCGTCGGGGCGGGCCGCGTCTGCGGCGAGCGGCTCGGTGCGGGGCGCGTGCTCGGCGTCCGCGTCGGCGCGGGGCGCGTGCTCGGCGTACGCGTCGGGGCGGAGCGCGTCTCAGGCGAGCGTGTCGGCCGCGAGCCTACCGTCCGCGACGGCTCCGAACTCGGGCGAGCGGGCGATGCCGTGCCTGGGCGCGTCGGCCGGACGACGGTGCGCAGTGGCTCGTCGCCGCCCCGCACAGGGCGCACCGTGTTGGCGACCGGCTGCGTCAGACGCCCATCGCGGCCACCGGGGCGGAGCGGACGCAACGGCGTCTGGCGGACGCGGTTGCGGTCGTTGTCGTAGACGTAGTAGAAGTCGTTGTCGAAGTACACGTTGCGGTACTGCACGAAGACCGGCTGGTAGAAGCCGCCGCCGTACCATGCGAGCGGGCGGTGGAAGAACGGACGCCGGTAGAAGGGTCGGTGGTAGAAACCGCCGCCAAACCCGAAGCTGAAGCTGACCGAGAACCCGGGCCGGTAGAAGGGGTCGTAGTAGAACGGGTCGAAGTAGAACGGGTCCCACAGGAGCGGATCGTGGAAGGCCCACGCTGGGCGATACCACAGCGGGCGCCAGCGCGACCAGCGGTACGGCCGGTGGTAGTAGCTGTCGTAGTAGCTATCGTACGAGCCGCCGCCGTACGAGCCGCCGCCGTACGAGCCGCCGCCGTACGAGCCGCCGTAGTAGGCGTCCTCGTAGTAGACGTTCTCGTCGTCGTAGTAGTAGCGCGTGACGTTGACGTCGTCCTCGGTGTAGGTGCCCGGCTCGTAGTAGCCCTCCTCGTAATAGCCGTCGTCCGCGTAGCCGTCCGCCGCGTAGCCCTCGTCGGCATACCCGTCGGTGCCTTCCGGACCGTAGACCTCGTCCTCAGCGAAGACCGGGCCGCGCACGCCGACGCGCGCCGAGAGCGGCTCGACGTCTTCCACGGGGGCCGTCGCGTAGCCCTCGTCCGCATAGCCCTGGTCGCGCGCGTCCGCCTTCGGGTCTTCGTAGCGCGGGCTGGTGGTCGGGCGCCGGTCGTAGCGGTCGGACGCGTTGGCGAGCTGCGTGTAGCAGCCCGAGAGCAGCAGCGCCGTCAGCGCCAGCGAGAGCGCGGGCAGCAGCGAGGAAAGCCGGGGACGTAGCGGTGCGCGCATCATGGCAGCGGGGGTCGAGAGGACGATGGGAGACAGGCTCGTGCAGCCTGGCCGCAGAGGCCAGCGCCAAAGTAACAGCATCGCCACAAAAAAGGGACGACGGCGAAAGGACGACGGCTTGCTTTCAAGTGCCGGGCGGTGCCAAAGAGCACGTGAAAGCCACGCGTGGGCGGCCTCCGCATGGCACGCCGCAGCCTGCGCGCCGTTTCTTGGTCGTCTGTTTTGCCCCTTTTGCTCCCCCGACCGCCCTTCCCGATGGCTGACAAGATCACCCCGCGCGCCGACGACTATTCGCAGTGGTACCTCGACATCGTCCGCGCTGCCAAACTCGCCGACTACTCGCCGGTCAAGGGCTCGATGATCCTCCCGCCCAACGGCTACGCGCTCTGGGAGAACATGCAGCGCGTCCTCGACGGCATGTTCAAGGCGACGGGCCACCAGAACGCCTACTTCCCGCTCTTCATCCCGCAGTCGTTCCTCTCGAAGGAAGCCGAGCACGTCGAGGGCTTCGCCAAGGAGTGCGCCGTCGTGACCCACTCGCGGCTGCGCACCACCGCCGACGGCACCGGCGTGGAGCCCGACCCCGCCTCGAAGCTCGCCGACGGCCAGAACCTCGTCGTGCGCCCGACCTCGGAGACGATCATCTGGGACACCTACAGCCGCTGGATCCAGTCCTGGCGCGACCTCCCGATTCTCATCAACCAGTGGGCCAACGTCGTCCGGTGGGAGCTGCGCACGCGGCTCTTCCTCCGCACGATGGAGTTCCTCTGGCAGGAAGGCCACACCGCGCACGCGACCGAGCAGGAGGCCGTCGAGGAGACGCTGCGCATGCTCGACGTCTACACCGAGTTCGCGGAGCAGTACATGGCCGTGCCGGTCATCCGCGGCGTCAAGACGGCCAGCGAGCGGTTCGCCGGGGCCGTGGACACCTACTGCATCGAGGCGCTCATGCAAGACGGCAAGGCGCTCCAGGCGGGGACCAGCCACTTCCTCGGGCAGAACTTCGCCAAGGCGTTCGACTGCACCTTCCAGAACAAGGACAACGAGCTCGAACACGTCTGGGCGACCTCCTGGGGCGTCTCGACGCGGCTCATCGGCGCGCTCATCATGACGCACTCCGACGACCAGGGCCTCGTCCTCCCGCCCCGCCTCGCGCCGACGCAGGTCGTGATCGTGCCGATCTACCGCAAGGACGGCGAGAAGGAAGTCGTGATGGAGGCCGTCGCCGAGATCGAGCGCGCGCTGCGCGTGGCGGGCGTGCGCGTCAAGACCGACGCCCGCGAGGCCTACCGCCCCGGCTGGAAGTTCAACGAGTACGAGGTGCAGGGCGTCCCGCTCCGCCTGGCCGTCGGCCCGCGCGACGTGAAGAACGGCGTCGTTGAACTCGCCCGCCGCGACGAGCCCGGCAAGGAGAGCGTCCCCCGCGACCAACTCGCCGACGTGGTCACGGACATGCTCTCGCAGATCCAGGCCAACCTCTTTGCCCGCGCCGAAAACTTCCGCGCCCAGAAGACGACGACCGTCGACACCTACGACGACTTCAAGGCCGCCCTTGAGCGCGGCGGCTTCGTGCTCGCGCCGTGGGACGGCACGCCCGAGACGGAGGCGCGCATCAAAGAGGAGACAAAGGCCACGATCCGCTGCCTCCCGCTAGAGTCCGACCCGCACTACGACCCCACTGAGGGCGTCGACATGCTCACCGGCCAGCCGTCGAAGCAACGCGTGGTGTTCGCCCGGGCGTACTAAGCTCCTTTGTCCTTTACCTATCGAACGGGCGTTGTCGGTTGCGACAGCGCCCGTTTTTTGGCAATGCGGTGCGCTCAGTGGCATCACATTCGGTTGCCTCCACGTCGCATGTGACGCAGAGGCAAGAGATAGAGACGTGGGTGCAACAGGGTTTCGCATCCGACGCCGGATACTGGGAGGCGAGCGCTGTACGCCTTCGGGACAGCGCCTGGTATCTCTCACCTCAACCCGCCTACGCTCATGAGCACCCCCGACTACTTCCACCTGCGCCCTGCTATCGAGAAGGCCTATGGCTACACCCACGCCGTGCGGGTCGGCCGCGACATCAAAGTCTCCGGCGCTGTGAGCATGGACGACGAGGGCAACCCGGCGGCCGTGGGCGACCTCGCGCAGCAGATGGCGAACGTCTACGCGGACCTCCGCGCGGTCCTCGCCCACTACGGCTGCACCTTCGACGACGTGGTCAAAGAAAACGTCTTCACGACCGACATGGCGGG
This sequence comes from Bacteroidota bacterium, assembly GCA_039027055.1. Taxonomy (GTDB): domain Bacteria; phylum Bacteroidota; class Rhodothermia; order Rhodothermales; family Rubricoccaceae; genus JBCBEX01. The sequence continues at coordinate 7,870 of JBCCLD010000070.1, read as the reverse complement.
CTTCCTCGAAGCGGCGTCCTACCGCAGCACGATCTACACCACGCAGTTCCCCACGGGAAGCTGGCTCGAAGTGAAGGGCCTCGCGTTGCCCGAGTTGCTGATCGAGATTGAACTCGAAGCCTACAAAGCCGACGCCTGACCGGCCTGCCAGCACGCAGGTAAACCCGCCTGTCTGCCCGCGCGGGTGCTGTCACATTGTGGCAACACCCGCTTTGCTGTGGTCGCATGTGACGCAGGCGCAAGGATTGGAGACGTGAGTGCAACAGCAGTGTGGGTCGTCTGCCGGATACTAGGGGACGTGCACCCACCCCACGCTGCTGCCTCCGCCCATGCTTCCTGCCCTCACCCAGAGCCGCCCGCTCCGCCTCACGACGGTCACGGCGATGTACGTCGCGCAGGGCGTGCAGTACGGGCTGCTCGTCATCGCCATCCCGGCCTACCTCGCCGCGCGGGGAGCCTCGCCGGTCGCCATCGGCGGCTTCATCAGCGCGTCCGTGCTGCCGTGGACGCTGAAGCTGCTCTACGCACCGCTCATGGAACGCTACACCTTCCTCGCAATGGGACGGCGGCGGCCGTGGATCCTCGCGGGGACGCTGGGGGCCGCCGCAGGCTACGCGGCGATGGCGATGGTGCCTGAGCCGCTCGCTAACCTCGGCATGCTCACGACCGTGATGGTCGGCGGTAGCCTGTTCCTCGCCCTCCAGGACATCGCGACGGACGCGCTCACCATCGACGTGGTGCCCCTCGACGAGCAGCCGTTCGCCAACGGGCTGATGTGGGGCGGCAAGGTGTTCGGCATCGCAGGCACGTCGGCGGGCGGGGCCTGGCTACTCGGAGCCGTCGGGCTCTCGGGCACGCTCACGGTGGCGGCGGGCGTGACCCTTGCGTTTATGCTGTTCCCACTCGTCGTCCGCGAACGCCCGGGCGAGCGGCTCCTGCCATGGACAACGGGCGCGGCGTCGCCCGAAGCGCAGGCGCTCCAACTCGGCGGGTGGCGCGCGATCGGCGGGAGCCTCCGCCGTGTGTTCTTCCTCCCGGCCAGCCTGCTCGCAGCGGCGGCGGGCTTCGCGATTCTGCTCCACCAGGGGCTGTTCGATGCCTACGGGCCGGTTTTCGCCGTGCAGCACCTCGGGTGGACCGACACGGCGTTCTCGAACGCCAAGGCCCTAGGTACGCTCGTAGGCGGCCTCGGCGGCATGGTGGGCGGCGGCTGGCTCGTGCGGTGGCTCGGGCGCGCGCGGGCGGTCCGTGCGGCGATGTTTGTGCTCGTTATCGTGGCCGTCGCCATGGCGATGGCGGCGCCGCTCTGGGGGACGGCGCTCGTCGTCGAGGCGTACCTGCTGCTTTGGATGACGGCGCAGGTCCTCGCCACGATTGCCTTCTTTGCCATGTGCATGGCGCTGTGCTGGAAGCCCGTCGCGGGCGTGCAGTTCTCGCTCTACATGGGCATCGGCAACCTCGGCCTAGTGGCGGGCGCGGCGATGATGGGGCCGCTCGTGGCCGTGCTGTCGCCGCCCCAACTATTCGCCGCGATGGCCGTCGTGCCGACCGTCGCGGCGCTGGTACTCCTCCGTGTGGATGTGGCCGCGCACGTCGACCGCCTCGCCGCGCTCGATGCCACGCTGGACACCAGCACGCTCGGAGCTACCGAGGCCCAGGGTGTTGTGGCTGACCGCTATACTCCCGCCTCCTGACCGAACCCGCTCGCTCCATGATCTACCGCCGCGTTCTCAAACACGTCCAGGACCAGAACTGGACGGCCATCGGGATCGACCTGGTGATCGTCGTGCTCGGCGTGTTCATTGGCCTCCAGGTCTCGAACTGGAACACCGCCCGGCAGGAGCGGAGCACGGCGAGGGAGTTGCTCGTGCGCCTTGAGAATGACCTCGCGTCCGAGGTGAAGAGCTGGAGGCACGGGATCGACTACTACGGCGTTGCGCGGGCTCACGGAGTGGCGGCGCTGGAAAGCTACACCGAACCTTCCAGCCAATCCCCTACCGCGTTCCTCGTCAACCTCTACCAGGCGAGCCAGCGTTGGAATGTCACCTCGCAGCGCGGCACCTACGACGAGTTGATCTCGTCGGGCCGCATCTCGCTGATCCGCGATGAGGCCACGCGCGTGCGTCTTGCCAACCACTACCTGCTGATGGCCGCGCTTCAAGACATCCTCGATCCGAGCCGGGGCGAGTACCAGTATCGGCGCGAGGTTCGCCTGTACATGACTCACGACATTCAGGAGGCCATCCGTGGTGCCTGCGGCGACGAATACGTGGTGGAAGGGACGAACTACTTCTATCTCAGGCTTCCTGAATCGTGCCCCCTCACTCTGCCAGAGGACGCCGCGCGCGAGGCGGCCGATGAACTCCGCGCTAACGAAGCGGTCCAGCGTGAGCTGCGCTTCCACGTGAGCGTCCTGGACGGCCAACTGGCCTCGATGGCAAACGCCGTCCAGATCGCAGAGGCCACCCTGGCGCAGGTCCGGTCGGCTCTGGAGACTCAACGGACGCCCTGACCCTCTGATGCGCTACCGAACGCATACGACCGAAGCATGAACACCCCGCAGCCCCACCCCACCGAGCCGCCCTCGCCTCCCGAGAACGCGCCTCCCGAGAACGCGCCGCCTGAGAATGCGACGCCTGTGAACGCAACGCGCCCGTGGACCATCCTCGGGCGGCTCTCGCAGGCCGTGCGCGAGCAGAACTGGTTCGCCGTCGCGCTCGAACTCGGCATCGTCGTGCTCGGCGTGTTCATTGGCCTTCAGGTCAACAACTGGAATGCGTCTAGGGTGGACCGCGCCGAGGAACGCGCGCTCCTTCTTCAGATTCAGGAGTCTCTCGCCGCTGACCGCGCGGAGCTGATCCAAGGCCGGGACCGGCTCGATGACGCTCTATCGGACCTCACCGAACTTCGCGACCACCTTCAGGCCGGACGCCCCTACGATCCTGGACTCGATCAGAAGTTCGGGCGGATGTACGGGGCGGTTGGCATCGGGCTCAAGACAGGACCGTACGAGCAACTGAAGGCAGGACGGCTACCCCTGATTCGGAACAGGGCGTTGCGCGCCCAGATCATCGAGGTGTACGACAATCAGTTTGCCAACGTCGAGTTTTACACGAGGCAGATACAGCCAAAGATTGTGCTGGAGAACTACTGGCCCTTCTTCATGGCCAACTTCGTAGACATCGTACAGTGGGAACGAGCCACTCCGAGGGACTATGACGCGCTTCTGGTGGACACCTACTTCATGAATCTGCTCGACTATCGGATCACCCATATTGAGCGCGGCCAGCGCGAGGCATACCTCACCGCCCTCGACGCTGTCGATCAGCTGACGGCCGCGCTCGCCGTTGAGTTGAGCACCTGATGACCCCCCATGATGCCTCCCCCTACCCCTGAAGAGCCTGGAGCCGAGGGCCCCTCACCGTCTGCCCCAACCACGTTGTTGCCCGACCCGCTGCCTCCCGCGATGTCCCAGAGGAAGTGGGACTGGCGGCCGAAGCTGCGCTGGTTCGCCGCCGAGATCGTGGTCGTTGTAGCGGGTGTGCTCATCGCGTTCGCCGTCAACGCGTGGTGGGCCGACCGGACCGAGCGCGTGCGGGTCACGGCGGCGCTGGAGAACGTCGCCGCGGAGATTGCGTCCAACGTGGACGAGCTACGCGAGGTGGTTGCCCACACGGAGGGCACAGTGGAGACCCTGGACCGGTTTCTGGCCCGCACGCCTGACGACCTCCGTCTGCTGTCCCGCGACTCTCTCGTCGAGGTCCGCATCGCCCTCGTACGACCGTGGACTTACGACCCAGGCGGGGGGGCGCTGAGTGCCCTCCTCGGCAGCAGCGACTTTGCGGCCCTGGATAACATTCCCCTGCGCGAAGCGCTCATCGAGTGGCAGCGCATCCCCGACGAGATCGCTGAGGACTACGCCGACCTCAGTGCGCTCGCACAGATGCTCCGTGGCCCTATCGCGGAGCATGGGCTCGACCTTGCCTTCCAGGTTACCCAGGGCGACAGTACCGACGTCGCGCCAGGTGTAGGCGTGGCCTTCGCTGCGTTTCGAGCCGACACCCGCGCCTCCGACTACGCCGCGCAGATGTACTACGCCCGGCGCGGCTATGGACGCGAGCTAGCCGCGTTTATTCCCGTCGGCGATTCCCTTGTCCAGGCAATCACTACCGCGCGCCCAGCCCGCTGACCGATGAGTGACCCTTCACCCCCGGACGCCTTAGATCCGCTACCTGTCGAGCCCATACCGGCCCCGCCGCGGTGGAATTGGCGGCCGAAGCTGCGGTGGTTCGGCGCGGAGTACCTCATCGTCGTGCTCGGCGTGCTCACCGCCGTCGGCATCAACGCGTGGTGGCAGGGGCGCCAGAACGCGGCGCGTGAGCAGGTCTACCTGCTGCAACTCGTCGAGGATCTCCGCGAGACCGAGCGCATCATGACCGAGCGGGACGCGCGTATGGACGCACTCACGGGGGGGGCCGTCGAGCGGCTGATTGTCTCCTTCGGCCTTCCCGAGCGACCACCGCGCGACTCTGTCGAGGCCTGGTTGGCGAACGTGGGCTATTTCGCTACGCCGCGGCCTGTACTCGGAACGGTGGAGGCGCTTATGGCCTCAGGAGACTTCGGTGCGATCCAGAATGATGCCCTCGTATCGGCCATCGTCGCCTACTACGATGTCACCCGCGAGTACGTAGACGACCAGTTGCGCCAGGTAGACCAGGGAGGCATCCAGCGGGAGGCTATCCGGATTCGCCACCTGGGCGAACTCGCGGTCTACCGCCCAGAGTTCGACGCTCAGGACTTGGATGAGGGCGCTACCGACTTGATCACGGTCCCGGAGGAGTGGGCAACGCCCTTCCCTTTGGATCTCGACGCGTTCTACAGCGACCCGGTCGTGTTTCGACGGCTGGTCATCCTCCGGTGGTACGTCGAGTTGACCGCTGGCTCACGGCGAGTGATGCGACAGAGCGCCGCCGATCTCCGCGAGCAGGTCGAAGCCGAACTGGACCGATGAACGACACACCCACGCCTTCCACCCCAGACGCTGCGACACACGGCTCCTCGGACACCCCCGTAGTCGCGTCGTCGCGCTGGGACTGGCGACCGAAGCTGCGCTGGTTCGGCGCTGAATACTTGATCGTCGTGCTCGGCGTGCTCACCGCCGTCGGCCTCAACGCGTGGTGGGCCGACCGTGACGCGCGGACGAGGGAGCGGCTGGTGCTCGAAGACCTGCGGGAAGACTTCGCGTTCAACAAGGCCGAGGTCCAGCGCATCCGGGACCTCTCAGCCAGGTTTCTCACCCTGTACCAACACCTGGCGACGCTCTCGGACGACGCGATCGCGGGCATGCCCCCGGACTCCGTCTACGCCTACGTCGAGTCGATCTCCCTCACCTCCACGTACGATCCGGTTACGGGGTCGTTGGACGCGCTGATCGCCTCGGGAGACTTGGGCTTGCTACGAGATCGAGCACTTCGCGAGCGCCTGACCTCATTTCTAGAAGTGCTCCGAGATAGCGAAGAGGAGAAGCAGGCCGCGTTCGACCAAGTCGTCCAGATGCTGAAGGAGATGCCTCGCCTCGGCGGTCCCTGGAGCCCCCCGGGGGCCTCATTTCCACTCCCCGCGGAGCCCGCTGACCTGATCCGCCTTCGGAGCGACGCCGACTACATGGCGCACGTACGCCGGCTCCGATGGGTGGCGTGGTACTACGCCGAGGTGGAACTGCCGGAGGTCGAGGTCGCAATCGACTCGGTGTTGGTCAGCTTGGACGCCAACCTGGCGCGATAACGGTGCTGCGGAGTGCCCGGCCTGGGGTCGGCAGCGCGCCGGTCAGCCGGGCGTAGCCATCGTAGATGACGGCCTTGCCACCCACGATCATGTAGCGGACCTGATGCTCGTGCAGAAGCCGGATGAAGTCCTGCGTGTCCGGCGAGAAATGCGAGGCGTCTGTAATACCAGCTCTCTGAGATAGTGCCTCACGCAAACCTCGGCGTCATCCCCGCGAACGCGGGGATCTATACGGTGCATCGTATAGATCCCGGATCAAGTCCGGGATGACACAAGTGGTGAATGAGCTACTATCCTGGCGATTCGGTATAAGTGCCGACATGCGTGCACGTCTGGAGCATCGGACGGAAAAGCGCGCAACTTTAGCGTGCGAGCAACCTGCATCCGCTCTTGCGGCGAGAGACTGAGGTGTTGCTCACGATCCCAGCGGTCCGCGTCGTCGAACCCCTGAGCCTTGTGCACGATGCGCTCCATCGAGCGCGTGCGTCGCGGTCGAGAATGGTCAGGCATATGAGGTAGGTTGGTGCCCTGTCAAAACCGCTCAGGCTCGTCCTCAGTTCCTACGACCTCGCGCAGGTTGCTTGGTCGGAAACAGCCTGGATTCTGCTCCCATGCCTCAGTCGAACCGCTTGGTCGGCCCGCGGTCGTCGAGGACGAACACGCGGAGGGCGCATCGGGCGATAGCGAGTGCCCGCGACTGGGCCTGGCGGCCGAAGCTGCGGTGGTTCGGCGCCGAATATCTGACCGTCGTGCCTTGACGCGATGGAGACCTTCGACCGCCTCACGGCGTAGCCCGCAGCCTGCGCATCGCGTAGCCTGCCCCCGCTAGCGCCAGGAGCCCCAGCCCCCCGTCCACCGGTACCTGCGTGGGGTCCCCCGGCAGCGTCGGCACGGCCTCGGTAGGAGCCGAAGGGGCGGTCGCAGGCGCTGCCTGGGGCGCTGCCCAGTCGGGCAGGCTCTGTGCCGAAGCGGGCAGAGCGACAAAGAGGACGGCGGCGAGTACGGTCAGGCGAAGCATGGCGAGGGCGGTGCGTGGTTCGAAACGGGGGCGTGGTCGTGCGGGAGGTGGGCTCGTCTGAGGGCGACTCGTCTGAGAGCAGCTACTTCACGACGAGCATGCGGCCCGTCTGCGACTCCGGCCCCGACGGCGTCGTTGCCTCGACGCGCCAGACGTAGAGCCCCGACGCCAGCCGTGCGGCGTCCACGATCGGCGTGTGCCAGCCTGCCGTCTGTGGCCCGTCCTGCACCACGAGCACTTCGCGGCCGAGCAGGTCGTAGAGCGCCACGCGCACGTCTGCCGCCTCGGGGAGGCCGTACCGGAGCGTCGTCTCGTCCGAGAACGGGTTCGGGTAGTTACCGCCGAGCGTGAGCCTCTCGGGGAGCGCCTCGTCGCCTTCGGCCGCCACCACGCTCGCAGGCGTGAGGACGAGTTCGAAGCGCTCGCTCCCGGCCGCCACCTTGGCCACGGGGTCGGTGACCCCCGCCTGCAAGAGGGGCGGCAGCACCTGCGCGCCCTCCACGCGGCGAGGGGAGGCCGTGGCCTGGTCACCGTCGGGTGTCTCAGGCGCGGCGTTCGGCCCCAGGGTGAAGGCATACTCCGTCGCCTCCGAGAGATTCACCACCGCGCCAGTCTGGGTGTCGCGCAACTCGGCGCGCCAGCCCTCAGGCAGCACCACCTCCGGCCAACGCAGCACGGCCGACCCGCCAGACGGGGTCCCCGCCTCGTAGGCCGCAGCGTCCATCGGCAGCACCACCGGCGACTCCGCCTTCGAGAGCGCGCCCAGCGAGAGGCTGTTGATCGCGAGCGGCTCGGCCGTCTCCGAGAGCGGACGTGTGTAGAGCTGCACGAACGTTGCAGCGAGCGGGCTCAGCAAATAGCCGTCCTTGCGGTCGCGCGCCTGCTCGCCGCCGAAGCCCGCCTCCACGAACGCCCGCGCCTCGCCGACGCCCGTCGCGAGCTCGAACGCTAGCTTTAGCGGCGCGCCCACCCGGCTGTAGGCCGAGTAGAACCCGTCGATGTCGCCGGTGTCGTCGGCCGCGAAGGGGACGGCGGGGGTCGCCGCCGTGGCCTTGACGAAGAAGCCCT
>JBCCLD010000069.1:0-14461 GCA_039027055.1 Bacteroidota bacterium | reverse complement strand
GGCCGCTGGTCTATCACCGTCTCCGCCGTTGGCTTTGTTTCCGCAACCGATTCCGTCATCGTCGAACGGCGTACGCAGGTCCGCTACGATGTGGCCCTCGCCCCAGGCGATGCGACCCTCGGCGAGGTGAGCGTGGTGGCCGAGCGCATCAACGAAGCAGGGGTTTACAGCATCGACGCGGAGTTCCTCGAAGACATTCCGCAGCCGCTCACCGACGGCCTGCGTGCCGTGAAAGTGCTACCGGGCGTTGTCTCCAACAACGAGACCTCGAACGAGTATAGCGTGCGTGGGGGCGGCTTCAACGAGAACCTCTACTACGTCAACGGCTTTGAAATCTTTAAGCCGCTCCGGACGCGGCAGGGTGAGCAGGAGGGTCTCGGCCTCGTCAACCCCGACCTCGCGGACCGCCTCACGCTCTACGCGGGGGGCTTCCCCGCTCGCTTCGGCGGCAAGCTCTCCTCCGCCCTCGATGTGCGATACGGGCTCCCCGACGAGGAAGGATTTAATGGCTCGGCCTTCACCTCTACGCTTGATGCGGGCGGCGCGGTGCGTGCGCGTGCGGGCAAACTCGGGGCCGCTATAGGTGTGCGTACTGCCCGAGCGAGCCGCTTCTTCGAGAGCCAGGCTCTGGAGGGCGAGTATGACCCCGAGTTCAACGACGTGCAGGTGCTCTTCGGCTACGATATCGCGCCCGGGCACCGCGTCGAGGCGCTCGGGATGTACGCGGCCCACCGCTTCAGCCTCGATCCGCAGAGCCGCGTCTCGAACTTCGGCATTTTCCCGGCGATCACCTCCGTCCGCCAGAATTACGAGGGCCAAGAGGAAGACGGCTACGATATCGCCTTCGGCGGGCTACGGCTGATGAATCGCCTCTCCGAGCGCATCCGCGTCGAGCACCAGATCGCCTACTTCGACCTGGAGGAGTTTGAGCAGTACGACGTCACGAGCGGTAGTGATATTTTCTTGATTGCGGATGTCAACGACAACCAAGATGATCCGCGCAACCTGCTGGCCCTTGGTTCGGCCGCTGAGCGCGACTTTGCCGACAACCGAATCGGCTTTACGTCGATCACAGGAGCCGGGCGATACGGCTTGGCCTTAGACCGTCATGCCCTCGAAGTAGGGTGGCAAGGCAGGCTGCTCGAATTCCGCGACCGCTTATTCGAGTTTAAAGAAGTGGCTGGCCGGGACCGCATGACGGACGAGCCCTTGGTGCTGGCCCTCGACTCCGTCAACGCCAACGCTCAGTTCGATGAGACTCAGCTCGGCCTCTACGCGCAGGACGCCATCGACCTGCTGCCGCAGGAAGGCCGCCTCGTCGCGACGGTGGGTGTGCGCGCGGACTACTTCTCGTTCAACGACGAGTGGACCGTCAGCCCGCGCCTCTCCGTCCTCTACCAGCACACTCCGCAGCTGACGTTCACCGGGGCGGCAGGCATCTACTACCAGCAACCCACCTACCGCGAACTCCGCGGCGACCTCGCCGAGGCGGCAACGATCGACCAGAGCATCGACGACGACGACTTCAACGCCGCGTTCAACCGCGACCTCGTCAGCCAGCGTTCGATCCTCGTTGTTGGCGGCGTCGAGCGCTTCTTCCCCAAGCGCCGCCTCTACGTACGCGCCGAGGCCTACTACAAGCAGCTCTCGAACCTCATCTCCTACACGGTCGAGAACACGCGCGTGACCTACACCGGTGAAAACGACGCAGACGGCTACGCAGCGGGCTTCGACGTGCAGGTCCGCGGCGAGATTGTCCCAGGCGTGGAAAGCTGGATCAACTACGGCTTCCTGACCACCCGCGAGACGTTCAAGGACGGCACGGTCGTCGACCCTACCGTTGTCGGCGAGCTTCCCAGCGACAACACCGTCGCGCGCCCCTTCGACCGGCGTCACAACGTCACCCTCTTCGTGCAGGACTACGTCCCCGGCGACGACTCGTGGAAGCTGCACATGCGCGCGCTCTTCGGGACCGGCCTCCCCTACACGCCGCCGGTCCCGGACCCGGAGAACCCAACCAACACCGTGCTGCGCGTGCCCGGCGACCGCAACAGCGAGCGGTTCCCGCAGTACCAGCGCATCGACTTGGGCGCCACGAAGCTGCTCATGCTCACCAACCCTGGTGCCGCGCGGCCCGTCGCCCTGAAGCTCACCGTGGAGGTGCTGAACATCTTCAACTTCCGCAACACGATCGCCTACTCCTGGATCGGCAACAACTGGCAGCGCGTCCCAACACGCTTGACGCCCCGCACGGTAAACGCGCGGCTCCGGGTCAATTTCTAGGCTGGATGTAGGCTGGGCTACCCCAGATCGTCACGGTTCGCTTCGAGCTTGGCGATCTCGGCGCGGGCGTCGGCAGCCTTCTGGCGCTCTTTTTCGACGACGGCCTCAGGCGCACGGCTGACGAAGTTCTCGTTGGCGAGCTTCCTCTCGACCCCCCTCAAGAAGCCCTGCTTCTGCTCAATCTCCTTCGTGAGGCGGGCACGCTCTTGGTCGAGGTCGATCATGCCTGCGAGCGGGACGAACACCTCGTGCCGGTCCACGACGACGGCCGCAGAGGCTTTCGGCTTCGCAAGGCTCGTCCCAAACGAGAGGGTGTCCACGCCAGCGAGCGAGGCGAACGTCGCACGGTTGACGTCGAGCACGGCCACGAGGTCGGCCCGGTCGGCATCCACGTTCACCGTCACGGCGATGCCCTTCGAGGGCGGGACGTTATACTGTGCCCGCACCGAGCGCACGGCCGTCACGAGGTCTTGGATGAGGCTGAACGCCGTTGCCGCGTCGGCGTCCTCGAGCGCTCCATCGGCTTCGGGCCAGCCAGCGGCGATGCAGGCTTCATCTTCCTCCCGAGGCCGCAGCCGCCACCAGAGGTCTTCGGTGATGAACGGCATGAACGGGTGCAGCAGCTTCGTCAACTGCTCGTAGATCTCGACGGCCAGCGCGAGTTTGTCTGGGTCCATCGTGCGGAGCTCACCATCAGCGCCGTTGGTCGGCTTGATGAGTTCGAGGTACCAGTCGCAGTAGTCGCGCCAGAATAGGTCGTAGATGCGGTTGGCCGCCTCCGAGATGCGGTAGCGGTCCATCGACGCGGTGATGTCGCGGATGCCTTCCTGGAGGCGCGTCAGCATCCAGCGCTCGACCAGATCCAATTCGTCGAACGAGCGCGTGCGGACGTGATCGGAGACCGGTCGGCCTGCCACGTCTGTCACCATGAACCGCCCGAAGACACGGAAGGCGTTCCAGATCTTATTGGCGAAGTTGCGCCCGCCCTCAAACTTAGCGGGATCGAGCTTGATGTCCTGCCCCTGCGCGCAGAGCACCGAGAGCGTGAAGCGCACCGCGTCGGCCCCGTACTGCTCGATCATGTCAAGTGGGTCAATGCCGTTGCCGAGCGACTTCGACATCCAGCGGCCCTGTTTGTCCTTGATCATGCCTGTGATGAACACGTCCGTGTAGGGCACCTCGTCGGTGAAGTGCAGCCCGGCCATGATCATCCGAGCGATCCAGAAGAAGAGGATGTCGTAGCCCGAGACGAGGACCGTTCCGGGGTAGAACGTTTTCAGGTCGTCCGTCTCGTGCGGCCAGCCGAGCGTCGCGAACGGCCAGAGCCACGACGAGAACCACGTGTCGAGCACGTCCTCGTCTTGGACCATGCCCGGCTCGGGCTGGTCGACGGAGACGACGAACGGGCGGTGCTCGTCAATCTCACCCCGGTCGTCCGTGTAGTACCAGACGGGGATGCGGTGGCCCCACCAGAGCTGGCGGCTGATCGGCCAGTCGCGGATGTCTTCGAGCCAGCGGAAGTACTCGTTCTTCCAGCGGTCGGGGTGGAACGTGATCGTGCCGTCGCGTACGACGCCGAGCGCACGGTCCGCGAGCGGCTGCATGCGGACGTACCACTGTGGAGAGAGCAGCGGCTCGATGACCTGCTTCGAGCGCGACGAGATCGGGACCGTGTGGCGATACGGCTCGACCTTTTCGAGCAACCCTGCCTTTTCGAGATCGGCGACGATAGTCTTGCGCGCGGCGAAACGGTCCATGCCCGCGTAGTGCCCGCCATTCTCGTTGATCTTCGCGTCGAAGTCGATCACGGTGACGCTGTCTAGGCCGTGGCGCTGCCCCAGGGCAAAATCGTTTTCGTCGTGGGCGGGCGTGACCTTGAGCGCGCCTGCGCCGAAGTCGGCCTTGACGTAGGCGTCGGCGATGATGGGGATTTCGCGTCCTGCGAGCGGGAGCAACACTTTCTTGCCAATGAGCGTCCGGTAGCGGTCGTCGTCCGGGTTCACGGCGACCGCCGTGTCGCCGAGCATCGTCTCGGGCCGCGTCGTGGCGATGGTGATGTGCCCCTCGCCCTCGACGAACGGGTACTGGATCCACCAGAGATGCCCGTCGCGCTCCACGTTGTCAACTTCTTCGTTCGAGATGACCGTGCCGCTGCCTGGGTCCCAGTTGACGAGGTAGTCGCCTTTGTAGATCAGTCCCTGCTCGTGCAGCTTGACAAACACGTGCTGCACGGCGCGCGAGAACCCCTCGTCCATGGTGAAGCGCTGGCGGCTCCAGTCTGCGGAAACGCCAAGACGTCGCTTTTGCTGGAGGATGATCTCGCCATACTCCTCTTTCCAGTCATAGACCCGCTCCACAAAGGCCTCGCGGCCAAGGTCGTGCCGCGTCTTCCCCTCTGTTTTCTTGAGCGTCCGCTCCACCACATTCTGCGTGGCGATCCCGGCGTGATCCAGACCCGGAATCCATAGCGCCTCGTAGCCTTGCATCCGTCGGAGGCGTGTGTAGGCGTCCTGGACGGTGTCCTGAAGACCGTGCCCCATATGAAGCCGCCCGGTAACGTTGGGCGGCGGCATGGCAATGACATGCGTCGGCTTCCCGGAGCTTGCGTCCGCGCGGAAGAAGCCGCCATCCTCCCAATAGCGATACCAGCGCGCCTCGATTTGCGTGGGGTCGTATGCTGTGGTGGACGTTTTATTGGCCGAGGTGGACGTTTCGTTGGACATAGCGGCGCGGAGGAGACAGAGGTGCGTCGTGTAGGAGCGGTTAAAGGCGCCAAGATACGCGGCATCTGGCCGCCCCGGCCCCTATCGGAAGCGCTCCCGAACGGCGATTCTACTTAGTAAACGCGGCCAGAGCGCTTGTTTGCTTAAGAATGCGCCACCATGTTTCCAAGCTGGCACGTACATTGCCGAGTGCTGTACTGTTCTCATTCATCCCCCGTGGATGGCTGGAAACGTTTACACCCAGCTTGGTTGATTTCCTCTTCCTTGTGCGGGTGGTCAACCTCAGCGCTTGCGCTACACCCGGCTCCCCTCCTTTGCAACGGAGCCCTTCCGTCCGCTGCTCCTGCCGGACTGCACGGCTGCTCTCCCGTGCCGACGTTCTTTCCCACCCCGTTGGTGCTCTTGCCCTTCGCGCTCTTGTGAGCGCGTCCGCTCCGTGTAGTCGGCGTCACGACGTCTTGCATACCCTCCATGCCCCAGACGCTACGCCTCCCGTTCTGTCTCTCCCTCATCGTTCTCAGTTCCCTTCTGCTCCTTCCCTCGGCGGCTCATGCCGAGGATCGCGTTGCAGTACGTGGTGACCGAGACGCCTTCGCGGCTTCGACCGCGCTGGACTGCAACTCCCCGCTCGACCCAGCCTACTACGCCGACGCGCTGTTTTCGGTAGCGCCCGCTGGTCTTGCCCCAGGTGCCGTTCAGCGATGGAGTGATCCCTCCACCTGGGCCGACGGCCGCGTCCCGCGCAACGGAGATAAGGTGGTCATCGAGTCCAATCAGGTGGTCCTGCTGGACCAGAGCACCGCCTCGCTCGAGAACCTGACGGTTAAAGGTATCCTTCGATTTGAGGACCGACCGTTGAGCCTGACCAGTGGCTGGATCCTCATCGAAGGCAACGGCGCCCTGCTGGAGGTAGGCACCGAGGCTGTTCCATTCGTCTCGAACGCCACGATCACGCTCACGGCGACCAACCGAAATCGCAACGTGGCCGGGTCGGGGGCCTTCAAGACGGGCAATAAGTTTATCATCACCCGTGATGGCGGCTCGTTGGCGATGCACGGAGCCAGCCGTGTCAAAACGTCCTGGACGGTGCTCGATCAGCACGCCGACCCGGGTACGCGCTCAATCCAGGTAGCTGATGCGGTAAACTGGGACGCGGGCGATATCATCGTGATCGCTCCCAGCGGCTACTCTGCGTTTGAAGCAGAGACGCGCACGATTGAGCGCGTGGACGGACGCACCGTCCGACTCACGGAGCCGCTCAACTATCGCCACTTCGGTGAAATTCAAACCATCGAAGGCCGCCGCATCGACATGCGTGCGGAGGTGGGCCTCCTCTCGCGCAACATTCTCATCCAGGGCGATGCCGCGAGCGAGGACGGAGTTTCATCCTACGGGTACCGCTACGGCTTTGGGGGCCACATGATGTTCATGGCCGGGGGCGTCGTCACGATCGAGGGCGTCGAAGTGACCAACATGGGCCAGACGGGGCTCACTGGACGCTACGCCCTGCACTGGCACTACGCCGACTACCGCCCGAGCGACTACGTCCGCAACTCGTCGTTCCACAACAACTTTCAGCGCGCGGTCAACATCCATAAGTCGCACCAGGTGACCGTGGAGAACAACGTGGCCTACGCGACAACCAACCACGCCTTTGTCTTTTCCGAGGATGGCGATGAGGTCGACAACCGTTTTGTGAGCAACCTGTCGATCCTAAACTGGGCTGTCCTTCAGGAGCACTTCGCGTTCGGTCGCAGGCAGACCCCGCGCCTCTCGAACCAATCCGAGGAACGCGCAGCGCACTTCTGGGGACGCAATCCGCACAACCAGCTGATCGACAACCGCGCGGCCGGGTCCTACCTCGGGCACGGCTTCTTTTTCGATCAGCAGTTTATGTCGAGCTTCACCACGTTGACTCGCTGGCTGCACCGCGACCAGCCCATTGTGTTCCAGGGCAACGTGGCCCACTCGATCTATATCCAACCAGGTACAGGCTCCTTTGCGTCCTACGGCCCAGAGACGCGTGGCTCTGGCCTCATGATTGGGCTTCGCGAAGGTCCCTACCCCCTCGAATTTGGACCTGACTTCCTCGCCTACAAGGTGGGGCACTCCGGCGTCTGGATTGAGGAAGAGAACGAAACCATCGTCGGTGCGGTGGTGACCGACTCTGGCATCGGGGTGAGTCCTATGCTGGGTAGCATCCGTGACCTCTTCGTCGTGGGCAATACCGACAACGATATTGGCGGTCCAATTCCAGCAACTGCGCGTCACCTCGGCCCCGTGGGCGGCGTCAACATCACCGACCAGAGCCAGAAGAAAGCGAAGGAGAACGACCGCGTCGTACGCATCGACGGCGCAACCTTCGTGAACGTAGAGCCCGCCGCTGTGACGGTCGAGTGGCGCAAGCTCGAACTCGGCAGTGAGGTGTCAGGCCTCAACTTCGTCAACACCGACCCGCTCTTCTTCTTCACCAAGATGGAGTACGGCGGCATCTATGACGTCGACGGCACGCTCTCTGGCATGGGCAAGCCTGGTACGATCTACGGCGAGAGTGACAGCGCCGCCTCAATAAGCGGCTGCGACTGGATGGGCGAGTCGAGTGCCTGGTTCTGTCCCGAAGACGGCCGCACACTGACGGCGAACCCTGCCTTTGGCGTAGAGAATCCCCAGCCGGGCGTCCAGTTCACGCTGTGGAAAGGGGAATTCATAGAGTTAGTAGACGTTGACACGATCACCGACGCTCTTGGTGGCCCCACGGATACCGGGACCGCGGACAACTTCAACATCAATATCCTTCCGATCTACTCGGGGCACACGGTACGCTTCGAGGGTTTCATTGAGGCTCCAGAGACAGGCGACTACCGTTTTCAGCTCAATGCTAAAGAGGGGGGGGCGCTTTCCATCAACGGCAAGACGATCATCTGGACAAGCCGCCCTGGACAACCGCAGGTCCACGAGGGCTGGGTTCGTCTCGAAGCCGGCTACCACCCGATCGCCGTCGATCACTACAAGAAGCTGTCGAATCCGCAACTAAGACTGAGCTGGGATGGCCCTAGCTTCAACCTACGGGAGGTCAGGGACAACGAACTCGTATGGGGCACGGCTACGGAGCCGCCGGACGACGGCGGTGGCGACGACGATGGTGGGGGTACCGGCGGCAATCAGTCCCCTGTAGTTACCATCACGAAACCGGGCGACGGCAGCTCGTTCTCTTCCACGAAGCGAGTCGTGTTCCGCGTTGACGCCAGCGACCCCGACGGAGAAGTCGAAGATGTGTTCTTCTACGTGAACGGGACGTTGACCAAGCAGGACAAGAGCGCGCCGTGGAAGTGGGGCACCCGTCTAGCCCCTGGCTCCTACACGATCACTGCCGAGGCGGTGGACCTGGAAGGCGCACGCACGATGTCTGCACCCATCGATATCACGATCGTCGAGGCAGCGCAGGCTGGCCTGGCGAGTTCATCGGCGCTGCCCACCGAGTTCGCCATCGAAGATGTCTACCCGAATCCCTTCAACCCCGCCACCACGATGACGCTTGCCATGCCTGAAGCGGGCGACTATGACATCACGATCTATGATGTGGCCGGCCGCAAGGTGCAGGAGGTGCTCCTGCTCGACCAAGAAGCAGGCTACACCGACATCCCGCTGGATCTCAGTGGCCACGCGAGCGGGCTCTATATCATACAGGCCCACCAAGTCGCGTCGGGCCGCATGCTAACAGAGCGCGTCACGCTCCTCAAGTAGCACAGCTACCTACGTGTGGTCCCTACTGCGGGCATCGTCTTCGGGCGGTGCCCGCTTTTGACGTTGGCGTTGCGGCGCGTTCACCAATCGGGAAGGGAATGCGCCCGCGTTCCAATTCTAGCCCCTATTTCAGCCTTCGTGATCGTGCTATGCTCGGGGTAGGTTTTCTCGTTGTCTTCGGGTGTCTGATCACCCTGCACATCCCAGTCTCTCGTATTCCAATCGGGCGGATTGAACCCGAATCCCCCCTCTTCTCGGCTCGTTTCGAGACTCATTGCTTACCAGCCCCCCTCTCACGCTGATACCGACTAGCGACTCCACGCAGGCCGGCATGCGCCGGGACCACCCGCCTGCTCCCTACCCACGTCGCTATTTGGATTATGCCTCTGCACCTACGTGCTCTCCGCTACATCGGGCTTCAATTCGTTCTCACTACGCTCCTTCTTGCCATCAGCGGGCCTGCGCTCGCCGCGTACAATCCTGACGTCTCGCCTTTCTCACGGGATGCTTTTGCCGCCTCTGGCAGTTTGGACTGCGTTATCAACCCGCTCATCCTGTCTGAACGTACGTGGATGGGCACAATGGCCTCGTCCAGTGCTGTTCAGCTTTGGAGCGACCCGACCACCTGGGGAGGGCAGCTACCACGCGCCGGAGCCGATGTGTTGATTCCGGTGGGTCAGCACATCGTCCTCGATGTGACCACGCCTGCGTTGGGAGGCCTTCGTGTTGAGGGTACCCTCTCGTTCGCGGATGCCCCCGTCAACCTCACAGCCGATTGGATTCTTGTCAACGGCCCCACTGCCCGTTTCGAGATCGGAGCTCCAGCTGCGCCGTACAGCCACAAGGCCACGATTACCCTGACCGCGGACGACCCCACCGAGAACGTCGCGGGAAGCGGCCCCATGTCGATGGGCACGAAGTTTCTCGCCACGATGAACGGGGGCTCTGTAGGAATCCATGGTCACCGGCGCGATGCTATAGCCTGGACTGTCCTCGACGCGCATGTGCGCCCGGGCGATCGTGAGCTACGGCTCGCTGACCGCGTGGATTGGCGCCCTGGCGACGAGATCGTCATCGCGCCTAGCGGATACTCTCCCTTCGAAGCGGAGAAGCGCACCATTGAGAGCGTGAACGGCCGCACCGTTCGCCTCACAGAGTCGCTCTCCTATCGCCACTTCGGCGAGATTCAGACCATCGAGGGTCGCTCCGTCGACATGCGCGCTGAAGTAGGCCTGCTCACTCGCGACATCGTGATCCAAGGCGACGAGCGCAGCCTCACACGTGTGCATGCGTCAGGCTACCACGTTGGCTTCGGAGGCCACGTCATGTTCATGGTCGGCGGCACCGCACAAATCGAAGGCGTCGAGTTGGTGCGTATGGGCCAGACGGGACTGAAGGGCCGATACCCCATCCATTGGCACCTCGCGGGCGACCGACCAAGCGACTATGCTCGCGGCAATTCGGTGCACCACAGCTACCAACGCGCCATCGCGACCCACCGCTCCCAGCGGGTCACCGTGGAGAACAACGTCGCCTATCACGTCACCGACCACATGTACGTCTTCGCCGAGGACGGCGAGGAGGTCGACAACCGCTTCATTGGCAACCTCGGGGTGCTCAACTGGGCGAAGGAGCCCCGAGACTTTGCGTTCCCTCACCGTGAAAACTACGAGCTGTCTGCGCAGGGCGAAGAGCGATCGGGCATTTTTTGGGGGCGCAACCCGCACAACGAACTTCGCAACAACCGGGCAGCTGGCTCCTATCGAGGCCACGGCTTCTTCTTCGACCAGCAGTACATGTCCAGCTTCACCACACTCACACGCTATCTACACCGCGACCAGCCTATTTCGTTTACGGGCAACGTCGCCCACTCGATCTACGAGACCCCCGGCCTTGGCAGTCACGCCTCATACGGACCGAAGATGCGCGGCGCTGGCCTCATGATCGGCTTGCGCGAAGGCCCCTACCCTCTAGAGTTCGGCCCAGACTTCCTAGCCTACAAGGTCAGCCACTCGGGCATCTGGATCGAGGAGGAGAATGAGACGATCGTGGGAGCTACCGTCACCGATGCTGGCATCGGGGTTAGCCAGACGTTTGGGCGCATCCGTGACCTGTTCGTAGTGGGCAATACGGCCAACGATATTGGCGGTGCCATCCCGGCAACAGCGCGCCACGCTCGCTCAGCGGGCGGTGTCAATATCACCGACCAGACCCAAAAGAAGTCGCATGAAAACCTACGTCGCGTTTCGATTGACGGTGCGACGTTCGTGAATGTGGAACCCGCTGCCATCACCGTCGAGTGGCGTAAGCTCGAGCCTGGTAGCGAGACGTCAGGCCTCCGGTTCGTGAATACAGAGCCGTTGTTCTTTTTCAACAGGATGCAGTATGGCGGCATCTACGATGCGGACGGCTCACTGGCTGGCACCAATCGCCCGGGGATGATCCACGGTGAGGGCGACAGCGCGGCCTCCATCAACGACTGCGACTGGATGACTACGGGCTCTTACTGTCCCGACGACGGTAGGCTGGCCGCGCCGACCCCGCAGATCACGCTCACGGAAGCCAACCCAGGCGTCGAGTACAAGTACTGGAGCGGCACCTTCCTAGAACTTCCGCGTGTGGACACGCTAGGAACGGCCACCGGGCAAGGCATCGCCTCGAAGTTTGACCTCACGGCTCTGCCAGTGCTCTCAGGCCACACCGTCTCCTACCAGGGCTTCTTAAACGCTCCCACCACCGGCACGTATCGTTTCGTGATGGACGCCAAGGAGGGCGGCACGCTCACTATCGGCGACAACGTTGTGATTCAGGGCAACCGCCCCGGTCAGCCTGAAGTTCGCGAGGGCTACGTGCGGCTGACCGCGGGCTTCCACGACGTTGAGGTACAGCACTATAAAAAGCTGTCCAACCCGAAGCTATCCGTGAAATGGGAGGGCCCCAGCTTCGGCCTTCGCGTGATCCAGGAGTCGGACCTAGCGCGGGGCACTGCGACGGGCGGTGGTGACAACGGTGGTGACAACGGTGGTGACACCGGGGGTGGCAATGACGATGGAGAGAACGGCGGAGGCGACCCGAACGCAAACACGGCCCCTGTCGTTGAGCTGACGTCGCCGCGTGACGGCGACCAGCTTGAGGCCGGGAGGAGCGTCACGCTGCGCGTCGATGCCTCCGATCAGGACGGGACGGTTGCAAAGGTGACGTTCCTGGTGAATGGCGAAGCCATTGGAGAAGACACGAGCGCGCCCTTCTCGGTCCGCGTCCGACGCGCCCCAACTGGCGTCTACACGCTCACCGCCATTGCGACGGACGACCAGGGCGCGACGACGACCTCTGCCCCAGCGACGGTCACCGTTGGCAACGGCGTACGGGTCGCCTATGCATCGCGCATTGCCGATGCGTGGGCCATCGATCCTGACTCTACCCTGCCCGAAGAGCTCGGTATAGCGGGATTCTACCCGAACCCATTCAACCCGACCACAGAGGCGCGCCTCCTCCTCGCGGACGACGGCGACTACGACGTATCGGTCTACGATGTGACGGGACGAGTCGTGCAGCGTCACATGCTACCAGGCATGTCGGCCGGCACTACCTCGGTGCGCCTTGACTTGACCGGCCACGCGAGCGGTGTCTACGTGCTGCAGGCCAGACATGTGGGAACTGGCGCTACGGTCTCCGCGCAGATGACGCTCTTGAAGTAGTTTGTCATAGTCCCTCGATACCGTGCTGCGGCCCGCTTCGTTAATCGCGGGGGGCCGCAGCACGGTACAGTCTAGTACTGTGAGCAGTCGAGACGGTCGGCTCGTATTGGCCTCGAAGCCGCGTTTGGAGTTCCCCTCCCCCGCTTTCGCGACGGCAGGCTCTGGATAGGAGGGGACAGGGGTGGTTGACCGAGAGAGCAGGGAGCATGACAAGATGAAGCGGTCGGAGCACTAGGCACGGCACAGCCTAGCCTAGTGCGTGCACGGCTCGCCGCATCCGCCTAACGCACACCTCTCGGCCGATGGCAACCATGAGGTCGAATAGGCCCGGTCCGTAGGTGACCCCGCTGATAGCCAACCGCGTAGGATGAATGAGCCGTCCTGCACCCACCTCACGTGCTTCAGTGATCGACCGCAACATGTGCTCAGCCGTCTCTGCATCGAACCGATCGAGTTCGTCAAGTTGATCTGCAAACGTCGCGACTAGCTCAGCAGCGTCTGCCTTCCAACGCTTCTTCACACCCTTAGCGTCATAGTCCGTGGGGTCTTCGAAGAAGTAGCGGGCCTCCGCGATCTCGTGGGGGAACGTGACGCGCTCCTGCATGAGTCGAGCGGCCGCACCGAGCGTTGTGTCGTCGTAGAGGTGGCCTGCTTGGTCTAGCGCCGGGCGCGCCGCCTCCGCCAAGTCTTGGACCTCCATCTCGCGGACCACCTGCCCGTTGAACCACTTGAGTTTGTCGAGATCGAATTTTGCCCCGGACTTGCTTACCCCGCCAAAATCGAAGGCTTGGGCGAGGTCGTCTCGCGTGAATCGCTCCTGCTCGGTGCCAGGATTCCAACCGAGCAGGGCGAGGAAATTGACCAACGCGTCCGAGTCGTAGCCCGCGGCACGGTACTGCTCTACGGAGACAGGAATGCCTAGGGTAGCAGCGTTGCGCTTGGAGAGCTTTCCCCCCGAAGGCGCTAGGATGAGAGGGAGGTGTGCCATCTGTGGCGGCGTCCACCCGAAGGCGCGGTAGAGCAAGATATGCTTGGGTACGCTCGGCAGCCACTCCTCGCCGCGGATCACATGCGTGATGCGCATGTGGTGATCGTCCACGACGTTGGCGAGGTGATAGGTCGGCATCCCGTCTGACTTCAGGAGCACCTGGTCGTCGATCTCGGAGGTGTCGAAGGCGACCGACTCGCGGATGAGGTCTGTGAACTGGACGCGGTCGCCGGCGAGGACTTTGAGGCGCACCACGAACGGCTCCCCTGCCTCGACGCGACGCCTGACTTCGTCTGCGCTCTGCGTCAGCGCGTTGTCCATCTGACCGCGCGTCACGGCGTTGTAGCTCTGGTTCTTCGTACGCAGCGCGTCCAGCGCTTCAGGAGGATCGAATGCGAGATAGGCGTGACCCTCAGCCACCAGTTGATCCACGTGCGACCGATATAGGTCTTTGCGCTCCGATTGGTAGTACGGACCGTAGGGTCCGCCAACACGCGGGCCTTCATCGTAGGCGAGCCCTGCCCAGTGCAGGCTATCAATGATGTCATCTTCCGACGCGGCGTCGTAGCGGGCCCGGTCGGTGTCTTCGATGCGGAGGACGAAGGTGCCCCCATGCTGTTTGGCAAAGAGCCAGTTGTAGAGAGCCGTGCGCAGCCCCCCGATGTGGAGCTTGCCCGTGGGGCTGGGTGCGAAGCGGACTCGGACGGACATACAATCAGACGAAACAGGGAAAAAGACGTAGCGAGAAGCTACGAGTCTGTTCGCTCCGTCGAGCCAGTTGGCGGAATGAAATCCGTGTCAGCGCAACGCCATGTGCCTAGTGCTATGACACAGAAATGCTGGTGGGTTCGGCGTCATAGCAGATGTCGCGTAGCGCGTGTTGCGTATCAGATCGAGGTCAACACGCACTGCGCAACACGCAACACATCCGAATCAACTCGTCAAACATCTTGAGCGCCACCACTAAAGCATGGACCACCGGTCTCTTGCGATATCGAAGCCATGTACGGAAGCCGCTAAGGCAG
>JBCCLD010000068.1:0-14466 GCA_039027055.1 Bacteroidota bacterium | reverse complement strand
GTAGCTGATTCGGTCAACCGCCCCTGTCCCCTCCTATCCAGGAGGGGAACTGCATTAGCGGCTTCCGGACATGGCTTCAGATAACGCAAAAGACCGGTTGTCCATGCACTAGGAGCACAGCACGAGCTCCAGGTCGTCATCGGCTCCTTCAGGCGCAACGAGGTGCTGGTTGTCGGCGAAGCCCTCGAGCACCGTGATCGCCAGGCCAACCAGGTCAGCCTGACAGGGCAGAGACTTGGGTAGGCCCCCAGCGAAGGCGGTGGGAACGAGGAGCAGGACGAGAGCGGCAACGAAAAAGCGCATCGGACGACAGCAGAAGGTGAAACACCCTGCCGGTATCGCCCGATGCGCGTGCAGCTTAACCGAGAGGCTTTAGTCCTGCTTCGCCTCCTGCAGCTTGAAAACGGGTACGGCCGCAGCAGCGCCGAGGAACGTGGCCAGGAGGTACATCCACAGGCCGCCCAGCGTTGCGTTGTCGCCCGCGATGGTGTCCACGAGGATCGGTCCGATCGCGACGGCCGGGTTAAACGCGCCGCCCGAGATCGGACCGGCCGCGAACGCGCCCACGAGCACCGTGAAGCCGATGGCGAGGCCGTAGAAGCTGTTCCCCTCGGTGCCCTTGGAGACGGCCACGTTGAAGATGACGAGCATCAGCGCGAACGTGAACAGGAACTCCATCAGGAAGAAGCCCGCCATCGTCGTCGACTCAGCGGGCGCGACCTTGAGCGTATCGCCGAGGGTGGCACTGACCACGAACGCGGCAACGAACGCACCCACGACCTGCGCGATCATGTAGGGCGCGATCTCCTTCGACGGGAGCTTGCCTGCGAGGAAGAGGCCGAGCGTGACGGCGGGGTTGTAGTGGGCACCGGACACGTGCCCCCCCATGTAGACCATCACCATGAGCGCGCTGCCGATGGCGAGCGGCGCGAACGTGCTGCCGCCTACGACCGTCAGGCCGATGGTGAGAACGAGGAAGAAGGTGCCGATGAACTCGGTGACGTAGGCGCGCATGAGCTTGAGGGTTGGCTAGGTGGGGGTGGATAAGGCGAAAGCTAGGGGCGAAGTAGGACAAGACCCTAGGGCCGCTCCCAAAAAGGTGGGCGATTCGGCAGAAATCGTTCAAGGTTCAGAGGGGATCGTGCCGAATCGCGACACGGCTAGGTCCCCGCGGCGCATACCCAGACCGAATACCGATCTTGGCGCTCCACTTCGCCCTGCTCAGATCCATGCACCTCGCTCTCCTCGCGCTGCTGCTCGCGTTTCCACTGTCCACGCACGCACAATCGCTCGCCGACCTTGCCGCGCAGGCGCCCGACCGCGCCGAGGCCTTCACGCTCGGCACCACGGCAGGCGGGCGCAGCCTCGATGCCGTAGCGATCGGGATGGGCGTCAACGGGACGGGCAGCCCCGACGCCAAGCCTGCGCTGCTCGTCGTGGGCGGTGTGGAGCACGACGACCGCGCGAGCGCCGATGCGGCCCGCGCCTTCGCTCGGTTCCTCGTGGAAAGCGAGGCCGACTCGGTACGTACGCTCCTCGACCGGGCGACGGTCTACGTCGTCCCCGCGCTTGCGCTCGACGCCCACGCCCGCACCGACGGCCTGCCGGGCAACGCCGCCGCCGACGACGCCGACCGCGACGGGCTCATCGACGAGGACGGCCCCGATGACCTCGACGGCGACGGCGCGCTCCGCTGGATGCGCGTGGAGCACCCTGCGGGTACGTTTGCGGATCCTGAGGGCAATAACGCAGAGCTGCTCCTCATGCGCGAAGTCGACGACGTGGCAGGCGACGCGGGCCGCTGGGTCCTTCGCCCCGAGGGCCGCGACGACGACGGCGACGCGGCAGGCGACCCGCACCACATCAACGAGGATGGCGCGGGTGGCACGTGGCTGGCGCGCAACACGACCTACAACCACGAGCCCTACGCCGACAAGCACGGCCGCCATCCAATGGAAGCCCCGGCGCTACGCGCGCTCGCCGACTTCGTCTTCGCGCGTCCTAACATCGTGGCGGTCTACACCTTCACGCGGGCCGACAACATCCACTACGTCGCCGACATCACTGCCCCGAAGCGCCTCGGCCGCCGCTTCGCCCCCGACTCGCTCGCCCACGAAGCCACGACGGACGCCCTCGGTGACCTCGCCCGCTACACCGGCACTGGCGACGAGCCGCCCGGCCATCTCTCGAGTTGGGCCTACTACCACCTCGGCCGCTTCAGCTTCACCGCCCCCGCCTGGGTCTTCCCCCCCGCCGACTCAACCGACACCACAGATACGCCGAGCCGCCACGACCTCGACCGCCGCGCGCTGGCCTATCTCCGTGTCCACACCTCCAACGCGGTGCTCGACTGGACGGAGATCGCGCATCCCGATCTGCCCAATCGCACCGTCGAGGTGGGCGGTCCTGCGCCATTTTCGCTCACCACGCCGCCTGCCGATAGCGTCGCGGCGGTGAACGCCAACGCTACAGCGCTCCTGTTTGCGCTTGCCGAGCGCCTACCGAATCTCGCAGTGACTGCGCGTGCCGAGCCGCTGGGCCGCGGCGTCCATCGTGTCACGCTCACCCTCCGTAACACGGGCACGCTCCCGACGCACGCCGAGGCCGGGCGTGCGGTCCTCGGTCACCAGCCCATCCTGATCGAAACGGACCTCGAAGGCGGGCAGACGCTCGCGGCAGGCCGTCCGAAGCAGCAACTCCCCGACCCGATCTCAGGAGGAGGTGTAGCCGAAGCCGAGATGCTGATCGTCGGCGCGGGCACAGTGACATTCACCGTTGGCTCGCCCTCCGCTGGAACGCAAACCCTCGTGCTCGATCTCGAATGAGGGCGGCGGGGGTGGCGACAAGCAGGAAAACGAGCCGTCGTGCGCAGTGGGTATGCGTGGGCTGATAGAGCTGGGCAAGCGTGGTGTGGGCGCAGGTGAAGGGGGGCGCAAAGCGCCTTCAACACGTCCTTTCCTGATAATTAATGGCATCTGCGCAAGGGAGGCGCTGATCTTTGAGCGCAGTCGTTGGTCACTCGTTACACCTGAGCCTTCCCCCAGGGAGACCACGACGTAGGTGGAGCGCGGAAGCGTCTCGTCTCGACCCTCCAGGGCAAAGGCGCGGCGGCCAAGCCTCCTCCTCCGCACGCGACGCCACCCAGAATTGCGGGGGGCGGCGTCCGGGCGCGCACCCCACGCCCGAACGTCAGTCTCTCGAACCAGGTGGCCTGCGCCAATCACGCATCGCGTGCGCGGGGGCTACTCCGAACTCAAACCACGCAACCTTCCCCACAGGCATACACCCTATGGATTCCACCCTCATCTATCTGATTCCGCTCGCGGGCGTGATCGCGTTGGTCTACGCGTTCATCCGCACGCAGTGGGTCAACAAGCAGGACGTCGGCACGCCCGTCATGGCGGAGATCGCCGGCAACATCGCCGACGGCGCCCGCGCGTTCCTGCGCCGCGAGTACCGCGTGCTCGTCATCTTCGTGGCCGCCGTGGCCGCGCTGCTCGCCTTCGCCAACCTGAGCCAGGTCAACTCGTCCTGGTGGATCGCGATCTCGTTCCTCGTCGGTGCGTTCTGCTCCGGCCTCGCGGGCTTCATCGGCATGAACGTGGCCACGAAGGCGAACGTCCGCACGACCAACGCGGCGCGGACCGGCCTTGGCCCGGCGCTCAACGTCGCCTTCTCGGGGGGCCTCGTCATGGGCCTCTCGGTCGTCGGCCTCGGCGTGCTCGGCCTGAGCCTGCTCTTCCTCCTCTACAGCCGGATGTTCATCGACGGCGCGGTGGACGCGCCGGAGATTGCGACGGTCATCAACGTGCTCGCGGGCTTCTCGCTGGGCGCGTCGTCCATCGCGCTCTTCGCGCGTGTCGGCGGCGGCATCTACACGAAGGCGGCCGACGTGGGCGCGGACCTCGCTGGCAAGGTCTACGAGGGCATCCCCGAGGACGACCCCCGCAACCCCGCCACCATCGCCGACAACGTGGGCGACAACGTGGGCGACGTGGCCGGCATGGGTGCCGACCTGTTCGAGTCCTACGTCGGCTCGATCATCGGTGCGATGGTGCTCGGCGCGGCCTTCCTGTCGGCCTTCGTGGGCGTCGATGCCTTCGGCGGCCTCTCGGCGGTCATGCTCCCGCTCGTGCTTGCGGCGGTCGGCATTCTCGTCTCGGTCGCGGGCTCCTTCTTCGTCAAGGTGAAGGATGGCGGCGACCCGCAGAAGGCGCTCAACATCGGCGAGTTCGGCGCGGCCGGCCTCATGGCGGTGCTGGCCTACTTCATCATCACGGCGATGCTGCCGGAGGCCTGGACGGCCACCACGCCCATCGTCGGCGAGTTTGAGTACACAGCGTTCGGCGTGTTCATGGCGGTCGTGATCGGCCTCGTCGCGGGCACGGCCATCGGCCTCATCACCGAGCATTACACGGCGCTCGGCAAGGGCCCGGTCCAGGGCATCGCCGAGCAGAGCGTGACCGGCTCCGCGACCAACATCATCGCGGGCCTCGGCGTCGGGATGTTCTCGACCGGCTTCCCGGCGCTCGTCCTCGCAGGCGCGATCATGGGGGCCTACCACTTCGCGGGCCTCTACGGCATCGCGATCGCTGCCGTGGGCATGCTCTCGGTGACGGGCATCCAACTCGCCGTCGACGCCTACGGGCCGATCTCGGACAACGCGGGCGGCATCGCCGAGATGGCGGATCTCCCGCCGGAAGTCCGCGAGCGCACCGACAAGCTGGACGCCGTCGGCAACACGACGGCCGCCATCGGCAAGGGCTTCGCGATTGGCTCGGCCGCGCTCACGGCGCTCGGCCTCTTCGCGGCCTACATGACCCAGGCGGGCGTGGAGAACCTCGACGTGGCCAACCCGACGATCCTCTCCGGCGTTCTCATCGGCGCGATGCTGCCCTACGTGTTCTCGGCGATGGCGATGGGAGCCGTCGGCCGTGCTGCTGGCGAGATGATCAACGAGGTTGGGCGCCAGTTCCGCGAGATCCCTGGGCTGCGCGAAGGCACGGCCAAGGCCGAGTACGCCAAGTGCGTCGACATCTCGACGAAGGCCGCCATCCGCGAGATGGTCTGGCCGGGCATCCTCGCCGTGTCAGTTCCGGTCATCGTCGGGTTCATCCCGGACATCGGCCCGTCGATGCTCGGCGGTCTGCTCGTGGGCGTGACCATCTCGGGCGTGCTCTTCGCCATCTTCCAGTCCAACGCCGGTGGCGCCTGGGACAACGCGAAGAAGTCGTTTGAGGCGGGCATCGTCGTGAACGGTGAGAGCTACAAGAAGGGCACCGACGCCCACAAGGCCGCCGTCGTGGGCGACACCGTGGGCGACCCGCTCAAGGACACCTCGGGCCCGAGCCTCAACATCCTCCTGAAGCTCATCGCCGTGGTGGCGCTCGTGATCGCGCCGCTCATCTCCGACGCCGACGCGACCGTGGCTGACACCGACACGGTGATCGAGCTGCCGAGCGTGCCTGCGTTCAACCTCGTCCAGGAGGGCGGCGCGCTCGTCCTCTCGGGCGCGGTCGCCTCGCAAGAAGCCATGGACGCCCTCGTGCAGCGCGCCCGTCGCACGTTCCCGAACCTGGAGGTCGTGAACAACATGGAGGTCGGCGAGGTCGGCATGATCGAGGGCTTCGAGGCGAAGCTCTTCGACCTCTTCCCGTTCCTCGGTCGCTTCCGCAGCGACGCCGGCATGGACGTGGACGGCACCAACGTGACGCTCAGCGGCGTCGTCTTCTCGGACGAGGAGAAGGACGCCATTGACGCGGACGCCGAGGCGCTGCTCACGGCCCCGTTCACCTACACGTCGGGCATCACCGTCGAGGCCCCGAGCGAGGACGTCCTCGCGGCGATGGCCGCGATCGGCGCGACGCTCTCCGAGCAGACCGTCGAGTTCGCCACGGGCACCTCGGAGCTGACCACCGGCTCGCGCGCCACGCTCGACGCCATCGCGGCCAACCTCACAGCGTACCCCGGGCTGGGCATCACCGTCGAGGGCCATACCGACAACACGGGCGACCAGGCTACCAACGACGCGCTCAGCCAGCAGCGCGCCCAGGCCGTCGCGGGCTACCTCGCTGAGCAGGGCGTGGACGTCAGCCGCATCGCCGCTGTCGGCTACGGCGACGCGCGCCCGATGCAGTCCAATGCGACCGAGGAAGGCCGCGCGGCCAACCGCCGCGTCGCGTTCCGCGTGGGCTAAACGGGCTCACCGACAGACGGCCGCTCTAGGCATCAGCGCCCGGTCCTGCCACACGGTGGGGCCGGGCGTTGTCTATACGGGCGTTGTCTATACGGGCGTTGTCTGGATGCCTCGTAGCGGCGGTTCGTGACCGCTCGTCTCGCGGGATCGACCGTCGGTCGGGGATCGTTGCGTTCGGGGCCGAACGCAACGTTCTTGTAGCGTGTCCCCGATCCCCTTGTCTCATGTCTGACGCGACCCGTTCCTATCTCGCCGCTCGGCTCCGGCTGCTGCCGTGGATGCTCGTGCTCGGTGCTCTCGCCGGGCTGGCCGTAAAGGCCATGTCGGACTTCGAGGTGTTGCAGCTCTGGTGGACGGGCGATCGCCTGCGGGGTCCCTATGCCGAGGACGTGCTGCACTCGGTCGTCTCGGGCATGATCTACACGACGGCGATGTGGAGCGTGCTGATGGAGACGAAGCGGTTCTTGCTCGCGCGCTACCCCATTTCAACCTGGCGAGACGGGGCCCTGCACGTCGTCGCCATCGCAAGCACGGCTACGGCCACGTTCGTGCTGATCGGTATGCTCGACCCGGTTATCTGTGAGGTGATCGGTATCGCGGACGACGGGGAGGGACCGCCCCTCGCGGTGATTGCTGGCGTGGCCTTCTCGATGACGCTGGTGCTCTCGACGTTGATGTACCTCGTCGAGTTCTACCGGCGCCTCCGCGACGCGGAGCACGCCCGGCTCCAGGCGGAGCTCTCGGCGCTGCGCGCGCAGATCAATCCGCACTTCCTCTTCAACACGCTCAACAGCATCGCGGCGCTCATCCGCGTGGCTCCGTCCCAGGCCGAGGGCGTCACCGAGCGCCTCGCCGACCTCTTCCGCTACACGCTCCGCGCCTCGCAGCATCCCACGGTCACGCTTCGCGACGAACTGGACGCTACGCAGCTCTACATCGACATCGAGCAGGTGCGCTTCCAGGACCGGCTGCTCGTCCACGTGAAGGTCAACCCGGCGGTAGTCCGGGCGCAGGTGCCGAGCCTCCTCGTACAACCGCTCGTCGAGAACGCCGTCAAGCACGGCGTGGCGCGCACGGACGGCCCCTGCGTGGTCCGCGTGCGGGCACACCTCGCCGAGTACGCCGAGGCCGCGCCGTCGAAGGGGCCGATGGTCGAGTTGCAGGTGTTCGACACCGGACCCGGGTTCGACTCGCGGGACCCGGAGGTGGTGCTGCAGCGAGGCTCCGGGCTCGCCAACGTGCGCGACCGGCTACGGCTGCTCTACGGCGACGCTGCCTCGCTGCACCTCATGGCCGACGGCGTGGTCCTGCGCTTCCCCTTCCGGGCGGTGGAAACCGAGCGCACCGGACTCATGGGCGATGGTCTGCCCGCTGGTGCGCTCCCTGTCGAAGCGCGCCCTGCCGAAGCCTTCCCGGTTGACGGTAGCCTCGGCGACGGGCTCGCTGCCGGCGAACTGCCCCACGAAGTGATGGTCGTATCGTCTCAGGCGGCTGCGCACGACGAACGCTGAGCAGCGCCGTCGCTGTCTTCAAGCCAGCCGAAGCACGAGCGAGCACGTGGCTCCGGAGGGTACCCTGCGTCCACATCTCCCTTCATCCTTCTGCCTTCCCCAGATGCTGCGCGCGGTCTTGGTCGATGATGAGCCGCTCGCGCGGACACGGATGCGGATGCTGCTCGCCGAGGCGGCGTCCGAGGTTGAGGTGGTCGGCGAGGCCGGGTCGGGCCGCGAGGCCGTGCCGCTCATCCACGAAGCGAAGCCCGACGTGCTCTTCCTCGACATCCAGATGCCGGTGCTCGACGGCTTCGACGTGCTGGACTTGCTCGCGCCGCCGCGCCCGCACGTCGTCTTCGTGACCGCCTACGACGAGTTCGCCCTGCGCGCCTTCGAGGTGCACGCGCTCGACTACCTCACGAAGCCCGTCCGCGCCGAGCGGCTGGCGCGGTCGCTCGCCCGCGTCGCTGCGATGGTGGCCGCGGGCACCCCAGACGCCGCCCTTGACGGCTTCCAGGCGACGCGGGCCACCGCGCCGCTCCGCCGGCTCACACTGCGCGCAGGTCGGTCGCTGCGCGTGGCGGAGGTCGGCGAGGTGCTGGCCTTCGAGGCGCGCGCGAAGCTCGTCTTCGCCCGCCATGCCGGGCGCGACTACCCCGTGGACTTCACGATCCAGGAGCTAGAGACGCGGCTCCCCGCTGAGCGCTTCGTGCGCGTCCACCGCGCGGTGGTCGTCAACGTCGAGGCGATGCGCGAGCTGGTGCCGTGGTTCAGCGGGACGTACCGGCTGCGGCTGAAGGACGGCACCGAGCTCCCCGTCTCGCGCCGTCGCGTGCGCGCCCTCAAGACGCGCCTAGGCGGGTGAGCCGGCCGTCCTAGACCTTTCGCAGCACACTCACCACGCGTCCGACGACGTAGCACTCCAGGTCGCCGCCGAACGAGTGGATCGGGTCGTAGGAGCGGCCCGCTGCGCGCAGCGTGAAGCGGTCCATGCGTCGCATGAACTGACGGGCCAGCAGCGCCTCGCCGACGAGAGCTGCCACGAGGTCGCCATCGTCGAGGCGGTGTAGTGGAACCTGAGCTACCACGAGAAAGTCGCCGCGCCAGATGCCCTCCGAGGCTAAGCCATCGTCCCCGGCCTTCCCGATGAGGCACGCCTCCGGCTCGTACCCGCTCAGCAGGGCCTCGTCCACGAACAGCGCGCCGCGCGGGCGGAGGCGGAGGCGATCAGGCTCGTCGCTGGAGACGCGGCTGATGATGGGGAGGCTCGGCACCTGCGTCTCGGCGAGGGGATCCTCGTCGGCGTTGGCGATGCGGATGCCTCGGGCCGCCCCTGGCTCGCGGACGATGAGGCCTTTGGTCTCTAGCGCCTGGAGGAGTTTGAAGACGGCGTTGGAGGAGCGGATGGAGAGGCCATCGCCGATCTCGCGCAGGGTCGGAGGGGTGCCGTACGCGCGCATGAAGTCGCGGATGAACTCGTAGACTTGTGTCTGGCGCTCGGTGATGGGGCGGCGCATAGGCATGAGCAAAAACAGGGAGAGAGGTGAGTGGCTGGAGGGCGCGTGTAGAAGATATAGACGGTGAACAGATTTTCACTTGTCGATAATTGGGGTGAACGCCTGTTCACTAGGGGTTTTGTATCGGGCGGGAGCGCTGTCCACGAGGGGTGTGGATGAGGACGCTAGTTGCCCACAAAAACGGCGAACGCGCGCCATATTGGGCGAATCGTCCTAGTTTGAGGCCGTGGGGAGAAGTGGGGGAAAGTGGGTGGTGCTGATTGCAGCCTGCTCTTCGCTTCCCCACTCTTCCCCACCTGACCGTTTCGCTTCCGTTCACCTCCTCGTTCAGAGGGATGCCTCGCTTCAAGGGCCAAGACGAATGCAAGATCGACGACAAGGGCCGCGTGGCCGTGCCGTCGAAGATGCGCTCTGTCTTTAACCCTGAGGCGCACAACACCGTCGTGCTCGTCCCCGGCCCCGACTCGCATATCCGCCTCTACCCTGCCGATACGTGGGAGGAGGTCGAAGCCGGCCTGGTCGCCAAGATGAACACGTCCAACCCCAAGCACCGGCGCACCCTCCGCAGCATCCTCCGCTTCGCCGACGAGCAGACCCTCGACAGCCAGGGCCGCATCCGCGTCAGCAACGACCTCATGAACTACGCGGGCCTCAGCACCAGCAGCCCGGCGCTCTTCATCGGCGTGCTCAACTACGTCGAGATCTGGAGCCCGGACCACATGACGGAGGAGGAAGCCATCGAGTCGCCCGCCGACCTCTACAACGAAGTCGCCTCCGACTTCGACATGGGCAGCCTCTTCTAGGTGACGGCTCTCCTACCGTGTTTCTAACCGTCCTGCCTCACTGACTTCTCCACACCGCGCACCGTCGCTCTCGTTAGCTCTATGCCTGCCGTCATGCCCCGTCCACCGCGCCGCTCGGCTCGCCGCTCCTCCGAGGCTGCTGCCTCGCAGGGGGCGCCGCCTGCGCCCCAGCCCTACGCGACCGGCTACCACGCGCCCGTCCTCGTGGAGGCCGTGGTGGACCTGCTCGTGACGGATCCGGCCGGCGTGTATGTCGATGGAACCTTGGGTGGCGGCGGGCACACGGCCGCCCTCCTCGACCGACTCGGCCCCGAGGGCCGCGTCTTCGGGATCGACCAGGACGCCAACGCGATCCGCGAGGCGACGGCACGCATCCAGCAGCAACGCGTCACCGGGCTCCGGTCGGGTCCCCCTGTCCCGGCGGAGGGGTCGGCATCCGCCAAGGCCGACCCCGCCGCTGCCCCCCTGCCCACGTCGCGCTTCACCGCGCTGCATGGCAACTTCGAGGCGATGCCCGCCCTTCTCGCCGCCGCTGGGGTCGCGCCCGGCTCGGTGACGGGCATCCTCCTCGATCTCGGCGTCTCGTCGCACCAGTTCGACGTGCCCGAGCGCGGCTTCATGTTCCGCGCCGACGGGCCGCTCGACATGCGGATGGACGACCGCGCCACCCAGACTGCTGCTGCGCTTGTCAACGCGTCGGACGTGCAGGCGCTCGCTGATCTGCTGCGGGCCTTTGGCGAGGAGCCGCGCGCTTGGCGCATCGCGCAGGAAGTCGCGCGCCGCCGCCCGCTCCAGACTACCGCCGGCCTCGCCGCCGCCGTCCGCGCGGCCGTCCCGACGAAGGACGAGGTGAAGAGCCTCGCCCGCGTCTTCCAGGCGCTCCGCATCGCGGTCAACGACGAACTCGGCGTGCTCGACCGCGCACTCTAGGCGAGCCTCGAACTGCTTGCCGTCGGCGGGCGGCTGGCCGTCCTGAGCTACCACTCGCTCGAAGACCGCCGCGTGAAGCAGTTCCTCAAGAGCGGCACCCTCGACGGCAAGCTGAAGCGCGACCTCCTCGGCAATGCGCTCACGCCGTGGAAGGCGCTCACCCGCAAGCCCATTGAGGCGAGCGACGCCGAGGTCGCCGCCAACCCGCGCGCCCGCAGCGCCCGCCTCCGCGCGGGCGAGTACGTCGGGCGTCCCACCCCGAAGTCCCTTCCGCCTCTCGTCTTCTAACCAGTATCCCCCGGCGTTCCCTCCGCGCCACCCGGCGTCCCCTCCACGCCTGCGACGGTCCCTCCCCGTCGACGCCGGTGCGCCCCTCCCGCACCGGCCCCTTTTTCTCCCCGAAGCAGTCACCCTGCGATACGCATCAGCGTGATGCCACGAACCCTCCAAACCCCCGCTCGCGCCTCGAAGTCGACGCCCCGTAAGGCATCGGCTGGCAAGGAGTCGTCGCCCCGTAAGGCGATGGCGACGCGCACTGCGCCCTCGGCCCGTAAGCCGAGCACGGCGTCGCCCCGTAAGGCGTCGACCAAGAACGCAGCGCGTCCGGCACGAGCGAAGTCCGGCGCTTCGACCGGGCGGCGCCCCTCCACGCCGACCCGGTCGGAGCTGCCCGGCTGGGGCGATCTCAACGCCGCGCCTGCCAAAAAGGGCGTGGCGAAGAACGTGCGGACGACCCCGCCCCGTAAGGCGGGCGCCGTCGCACCCTCGCGGCTCGACTGGCTCACGCAGGTCCCCACGCGCTCCTTCCTGCTCGGCATTGCGCTCGTCTGCGCGCTGCTGACGCTGTGGGTGGCGCACGTCTTCTCGATGGAGGCCACGCTGGCCGACATCACGCGGCTGCGCGCCGAGAACGAACAGCTGCACCTCCGCAGCGCCCGCCTCGACGGCGAGTTCGATGCCCGCACCAGCCCGGCCGTCATCCTCGACCGCGCGCGCGCCCTCGGCCTCGTCGAGGACGCCACCTACGCCCCGACCATCACCGTCGCGCCTTCCGACTAGCGCGTGAGGACTTGGGGGTGTGCGTGCCCGGTTCCCTCCACCGAAGCGCACCTCATTCCCAGGCCCTCACGCCTCTTTGTTTCTCCCCTAAGCCGCTCCGCTCCGATTAGCGTCCGCACCTCCATAGTGACCCGCCTGCACGTCGTGTTCGTGCTGCTGGCGCTGCTGCCGGTGGCCGTGCTCGGCAAGATGGTGCACATCCACCTGACGGATGGGCCGGAACTCCGTAGGGTGTTCATGGCGCAGGCCAATACGGTCGAGATCCTGCCCGCCACGCGCGGCTCGATCTACGACGCCGAGGGCCGCGCGCTTGCGGTCAACACGGCGCGCTACGAGGTCGCCCTCGACCCGACGGTGCCCGGATTCACGGAGCGGGCCGACGAGTTCTTCGCCACGCTGGCCGAGGTGACGGGTCGCAGCGAGCAGGCGTGGCGGCAGCGGGTGAACGGGCGGTCGAGCCCGCAGTACGTCCTCCTCGCTCGGTCGATGAGCCAGGGCGCGGTCGAGCAACTCCGCGCGCTCGGCGTGCCGGGGCTGATCGCCAAGGGCGACTACGGGCGGCGCTACACCTACGGCTCGCTCGCGGCGCACCTCCTCGGGCACGTCGATCCCGACCTCCACGGCAAGGCCGGCCTCGAACTCCAGTACGACGCCCTGCTCAAGGGCACGCCCGGCCATCGGTCGATCCAGCGCGACCGCAGCGGCGGTGCGCACACGGTCGTCGGCGGGCGCGCGACGGAGCCGGAGGCGGGCGAAGACCTCGTGCTCACCATCGACCTCGTCCGGCAGTCGATCCTGGAAGCCGAGCTGGCGCGCGGCGTGCAGGAGTCGGGCGCGGCGTGGGGCACCGCCATCGCGATGGACGTCCACACGGGCGCGATCCTCGGCATGGCCAACGTGCCGACCTACAACCCAAACCGTCCCGGCGGCGTCACCGAGGCGTCGCGGCGCAACCACGCCATTGCCGACCAGGTCGAGCCTGGCTCGACGTTCAAGCTCGTCTCGGCCATCGCCGCGCTCCAGGCTCGCACGGTGGCGCTCACCGACACCGTGGACACGGGCCAGGGCTACATCCGCCGCGCCGGGCACGACTTCCACGACTCGCACGGCTATGGCCGCATCCCGTTCAGCGAGGCCATCGCCAAGTCGTCCAACGTCGCCTTCGTGCGCGTGGCCGACACGATGGACGACGGCGCGCTCTACGAGGTTGCCCGTAACCTCGGCTTCGGGCAGCCGACGTGGATCGACCTGCCGGGCGAGACGGCAGGCGTGCTCCATGCCCCTGAGGACTGGAGCCGCTCGACCAGGCACTCGATGAGCATCGGCTACAGCGTGGCCGTGACGCCGCTGCAGATGCTCACCGCCTACGCCGCGCTCGCCAACGGCGGGTTGCTCGTCAGCCCCTACGTCGTCCAGCAGCGCCTCGACCTACGAGGCCGCGTGCTGTGGGACGCCACCGTGGCTCGCCGCGACTCCGTCCGCCGCGCGTTCGATGCCGAGACCGCCGCTGCGCTGCTGCCCGCCTTCGAGCAGGTCGTCGCCGAGGACGGCACCGCCCAGCGCGCCGCCGTGGACGGCCTCCGCATCGCGGGCAAGACCGGCACCGCGCGCACCGTCGTCGATGGCCGCTACGCCCGCGCCTACCGGGCCACGTTCGTCGGTGTCTTCCCCGCTGACCAGCCAGAGGTCGCGCTCCTTGTGCTGATGGACCGCCCGACGAACGGCTACTACGGCGGCGCCGCCGCCGCGCCGGTCTTCTCGCGCGTCGCCGAGCGTTGGATCGGGACGTTCCCGAGCATTGCCGCGCACGTCGCGCCGCCGGGCACGCTGCCCGAGCGCGACACGACCGTCGTGCCGCCCGTGGAGGCCATGCCTGCGCGTCTCGCCGAGCGCCGCCTCCTCGCCGACGGCCTCTGGGTACGCAAAGGCCGCGGCCTCAACGACTGGCAGCCGGTCACCGAGCAGACGCCCACCGCCGCCGCTCGGCAGCGCGCCGATCGTCCCGTGCGCCTCGCCTCGACCGTAGAGCCTGTCGCCCGCACTGAAGACGCGACGATGCCCGACCTCACCGGCTTGAGCGCGCGCCAGGCGACCAGCTGGCTCGCCGCGCTCGGCGTCGCGGTCCGCCTCGATGGCAGCGGGGCCGTCCGCCGCCAGGACCCCGAGCCAGGCGCGTCGCTGCCGCGCGCGGCGCTGCTCACCTGCCGCTAGCCATGAGCCGACACGGACGTGAGCACTCCCCTCAGCGGCGCCCGCGCCCCTCGTTCTTTTTCTCGATTCACCATCTCCGACGCGGTCGCCGCGATCCAAGGCACGGAGGCCCTCCACTCTGTGCCGGCGGCCGCTTCTTCTTCGATGGCCCGTCCCTCGTCGGACCCCGCCTCACCGGCTGGGGCCGCGATGGCCTCCCCGCTCTCCCGCATCTGCTTCGACAGCCGGGCGGTGACGCCGGGGAGCCTCTTCGTCGC
>JBCCLD010000067.1:0-14563 GCA_039027055.1 Bacteroidota bacterium | reverse complement strand
TCCGCCCCAACCCCTACCAGCCGCGCACGGCGTTCAACGAGCGCGCGCTGAAGGAGCTCGCGGCCTCGATCAAGCAACTGGGCATCATCCAGCCGCTCACGGTGCGCGCCCTCGGCGGCGGGCAGTTCGAGCTGATCTCGGGCGAGCGCCGTCTCCGCGCGGCCCGCAAGGCCGGGCTCAAGCGCGTGCCCGCCTTCGTCCGCGAGGCCGACACCGAGGCCATGCTGGAGATGGCCATCGTCGAGAACGTCCAGCGCGAGGACCTCAACCCGATCGAGATCGCGCTCGGCTACCAGCGCCTCATCGACGAGATCGGGCTGACGCAGGAGCAGGTGGCCGACAAGGTGGGCAAGAGCCGCTCGGGCGTGACCAACCTGCTGCGGCTGCTGCGCCTCCCGCCGCGCGTGCAGGCCTCCATCCGCGACGGCCTCCTCTCGCCCGGCCACGCCCGGATGCTCGTCAGCCTCGGCGACGACGAGGTCCAGATGACCCTCCACCAGGCGATCCTCGACGAAGGGCTCTCCGTCCGCGACGTGGAAGAGCGCGTCCGGGCCTACAAGAATCCCACGCCCGCGCCGGAAGCGAAGGCGGGAGCCGCTCCCACCGAGGCCCCTGCCCTGGACGAGCGCAACCGCCTCCAGATCGCTGACTTCGAGGCGAAGCTGCGCGAGCACCTCGCCACGCAGGTACGCCTCCAGCACCGCGCCGACCACAGCGGCAAGATCGAGATCGCGTACTACTCGCAGGACGACCTGGAGCGTGTGCTCGACCTCATGCTCGGCAAGAAATAGGACAAACCCTGCCCTTTGTCATGCTGGACTCGGCTCCGCATCCCAGCGATGTGGCAAGTCATCTCAATCGGTAGAGATCCTGAAACACGTTCAGGATGACAGATAACCTCCCATACAGTGGTGCGCTCCGTCTGGCGTGTTGCCTGGTGATGGCACTGCTGTGCGGCACAGTGCAGGCGCAGGTGGTGGCGGACTCGACGGGCGTCGAGGGCACGGCCGAGGAGGCCCGGGACTCGGCGGTCGAGGAGGCCGTCGTGGTCAGCCCGGTAGGCCCTGAGGTCGTCACGGTGCCAGCCGATCCGCGGACGCCGCGGGGGTCGCTGCTGCGCAGCCTCGCCGTGCCGGGGTGGGGGCAGGTCTACAACGGGCAGTGGGGGAAGGCGCCCATCGCGTTCGGGGCCGTCGCGGGCATGACCGTGCTGGTCGTGGTCAACCACCTCGACTACCGGCAATGGCGCGAGGCCTACCTCTTCAGCGTCTGCCAAGACCTCGTATGCGACCCCGACCAGCCGGACGTGAATCCCAACGCAGCCTTCATCGACACGTGGCAGGCGCTCGGCGAGCCGTCTACGCAGCTCGCCCTCAACAACCGCGATGTGCTTCGCCGCAACCGCGACTTGTCGATCCTGATCGGGATCCTCGTCCACGGCCTCCAGACCCTCGACGCTTATGTCTCCGGCCACCTGCTCGACTTTGACGTGAGCGAGGATCTGTCGCTGCGGGCGCTGCCTGCGGTCACGCCTGGAGGAAGGGTAGGCGGCCGGATTGCGCTGCGCTGGGCCTGGTAGGGCGCACCGGATATGCCAGCGTGCCGCGGGGGCCGTGTCAAGGTTGCTCGAAGGGCCTGGCCAGCGATGGGACGCCACCCGCCCTAAATACGGCGAATTCGCGTGATTTAGGCGAGACGCGGGGAGGCGGGTTCGTGAATCCGGTGTAAGCGCTTGCATCCGTTCGGGGTTCGTGCCTATTTCTGGGCACCCTCCACCATCTGTCTGTGTCTGCCGCCTCGCCCTGCAGCCCCGCTGCGCCGCGTTCGAAAGGCCTGCGAAACCGCCCCCCACTCTGACCTCGTAGGGGAACCGAGCGGCCCCCCTCGCATTGGGGCGTCGCTAGGCGTTTCGCCCGCCCCGAGCGCTGAGCGATACGGTCCGGCTCGTCCCGGCCCTCGCTACCCACCACCCGGCCGCCCCGCGCGCTAGCCCGAGGCCACCACCCACGCTCCCCATGCCCAACCCCGACGCCCACGGCTCGCAGGTCGCCGACCGCCCCGCGCTCTTCGACAAGGCCGCCCAGTTCTTCGCCCCCGGCGGCGACTACGCGCGGGTCCAAGAGGCAGACCTCTACCCCTACTTCCGGCCTATCGAGGTTGCCGAGGGCACCCGGGCCGTGATGAATGGCAAGCGCCTCATCATGGCCGGGTCGAACAACTACCTCGGCCTCACCAACGACCCCCGCGTCGTCCAGGCCGCCCAGGACGCCATCGCCGACTATGGCACGGGCTGCACCGGCTCCCGCTTCCTCAACGGCACGCTCGACCTCCACCTCGACCTGGAAGAGAAGCTCGCGGCCTTCATGGGCAAGGAGTCCTGCGTCCTCTTCTCGACGGGCTACATGACCAACATGGGCGTGGTCCAGAGCCTGGCGACGAAAGGCGACTTCGTCTTCAGCGACAAGGACAACCACGCGTGCATCGTCGCGGGCACACAGGTCAGCTTCGCCGAGACGGTCCGCTACCGCCACGACGACATGGGCCACCTGCGCCTCCAACTGAAGCGCTACAGCGAGCAGCACCCTGAGGCGGGCAAGTTCATCGTCACCGACGGCGTCTTCTCGATGAGCGGCACCATCGCCAAGGTGCCCGAGCTGATCGACCTCGCCCGCGAGTTCAACGCCGCGCTGATGCTCGACGACGCACACGCCGTCGGCGTGGTCGGCGACGGCGGCCGCGGGTCCGCCTCCACGTTTGGCCGCCTGGAGGACGTAGACCTCGTCACGGGCACGTTCTCGAAGAGCTTCGCCTCGCTCGGCGGCTTCGTCGTGGGCGACCGCGAGGTGATCGAGTTCATCCGGCACAAGGCGAGCGCCCACATCTTCAGCGCGTCCATGCCGCCTGCCAACGTGGCGACCGTGCTGAAGTGCCTGGAGATCCTGCAGGCCGAGCCGGAGCGCCTCGCCCGCCTGGAGGAGATCTCGACCTACATGCGCGACGGCTTCCGCCATCTCGGCTTCGACGTGTGGACGAGCGAGTCGCCCATCATCCCGGTCGTGATCGGCGACATGTTCACGTGCTTCGCCTTCTGGAAGGACCTGCTCGAAGCGGGTGTGTTCGTCAACCCCGTTGTGCCGCCGGCCGTCCCGCGCGGCCAGGCGCTCATGCGCACCAGCTACATGGCGACGCACACCAACGAAGAGCTCGACCTCATCCTCGACGCCTTCCGCCGCATCGGACTCAAGCACGGCATCATCCGGACCAACGGCACGCCCGGCCACTACGTCGGTCGCAACGGACACGGGTAAAGAGGTCTGTGGGACGGCGGGCGGCTTGTGGCCCGGTCGCCCTGCTCCCTTGTGGGACGCCCGTTGCATTCGCATTGGGCTGTGGGGGGCTCGGGCTGCCTGGACACCCTACTCCGACCTAGACGCCTCGGCCTTGCGCCGGGGCGTTCGTGTTTTCGAGCGGCATGGTGCCGATCTTGGCTGTGCTCCGTCTCCCCGGTTCTCCGTCTCCCCGGTTCTCCGTCTCCCCGGTTCTCCGTCTCCCCGGTTCTCCGCCTCCCCGGTTCTCCGCCTCCCCGGTTCCCCCATGGCCTCGCTGTCGCGCTCGGATGCGCTGCTCGGGATTGTGCAGCTACTGCGCCCGCTCAACTTTGTGCTGTTCCTC
The DNA here is from genome assembly GCA_039027055.1 of Bacteroidota bacterium. Lineage (GTDB taxonomy): Bacteria > Bacteroidota > Rhodothermia > Rhodothermales > Rubricoccaceae > JBCBEX01. The sequence continues at coordinate 10,891 of JBCCLD010000067.1, read as the reverse complement.
GCAGGCGTGGCGCTGGGCGGCGTGCTGGGGGGGGGCGCGGAGGCCTTCGTAGGCGCTTCGGGCCGCGCGCTCGTCTGGGCGATGGCGTCGGCGGCGTGCCTCGGCGGCGCGGCCAACGCGATCAACGACGTCTATGACCTCGCCATCGACCGGGTGAACCGCCCCGGGCGGCCGCTGCCTTCGGAAGCCGTCTCCGTGCGCGCGGCGGTGCTCACGAGCATCGGCCTAGCGCTGCTGAGCGTGGCGATGGCGGCGGGCGTGTCGCGCACGCACGTGCTGCTCGTCGTGACGACGGGCGGGTTGCTGTGGCTCTACAGCGCGTGGTTGAAGCGGCTGCCGGTGGTGGGCAACCTGGCGGTGTCCTTGGTGCTGGGGCTAGCGCTTGTCTACGGTGGGCTAGCCGTCGGCCTCTCGGATGCCGTGCTGGTCGGGGCTGCGTTTGCTTTTCTGACAACCTGGGCGCGCGAGGGCGCGAAGGACCTCGAAGACGTGGCAGGCGACGCCGCGGAGGGCGCGCGCACGCTGCCGCTCGTGACGAGTCCGCGCACGGCCGCGTGGGTATGCCTCGGCGTACTCGTCGCGACGCTAGCCGTGCTGCCCGCGCCTGCGTTCGTGCCGGCGCTCGGGCTGCCATTTCTCGCGTTCGGCTTGCCCGCGGCTGCGCTTCTGCTAGCCGCAGCGTGGCACTTACTCGCACCGGACCCAACCGCCACGGCAGGCCAGGCCAGCGCGCTACTGAAGGCAGCGATGGTAGCAGGCGTCCTCGCGCTCGCGCTTGCTCGGCTAGTCTAGCGGCTCGCCTTACGCGTAAGGACTGAGACGCTGAACGCGACCAAGGATGCGCTCTCCCTTACCCGCTTCCCCGTTCCGCATGGCCGACACGCCTCCTGCCCGCTACGACGACCTCCGCGCCCTCTTGGTCAACTGCACCCTCAAGCCGTCGCCGAAGGACTCCCACACCGACACGCTCCTTGACGTCTCCCGCGCGATCATGGAGAAGCAGGGCGTGACCGTCGACGCGTTCCGAGCCGTGGACTTCCACCTCGCGCCGGGCGTCTACCCCGACATGACCGAGCACGGCGCCAACCGGGACGACTGGCCCGCACTCTACGAACGCGTCCAGGCCGCCGACATCCTTGTACTCGGCACGCCGATCTGGCTCGGCGAGCGCTCCTCGGTCTGCACGCAGATCATCGAGCGGCTCTACGCGCAGTCGGGTCAACTCAACGACCAGGGGCAGTACGCCTTCTACGGCAAGGTCGGCGGCATCCTCGTGACCGGCAATGAGGACGGCATCAAGCACGTCGCGATGGGCACGCTCTACGCACTGCAGCACCTCGGCTACACGATCCCGCCGCAGGCCGACGCGGGCTGGATCGGCGAGGCCGGGCCAGGTCCCAGCTACGGCGATGAGCGCGAGGATGGCACCCGCGTTGGCTTCGATAACGACTTCACGCAGCGCAACACCACGTTCATGACGTGGAACCTGCTTCACCTCGCACGCCTGCTCAAGGACGCAGGCGGCGTGCCCGCCTACGGCAACCAGCGCTCCGCCTGGGACGCCGGCGCGCGGTTCGACCATCCAAACCCCGAGTATCGCTGAGACCGCTATCCGATGATTATGCCCAGGAGCGGTGGCTCAGAAGTGGTAGCGCACAAAGAGCAGCGCGCGCACCAGAAGTTGCGACCGGCTTGTATCGCCCCCCTCGAAGAAGTTGCCGATCTGTGAATACTGAAGCTGGCTCTCGACACCGAGCGACAGGTCGCCGACATAGTGTTCGCCACCGAGCGTTGGTGCGAACACGTAGTCGAGGCGAGTGGCTGTTTCATCCAGAAAGACGCGGTCAATGACCGTCCGCACCAGGCCTAGACGGGCACCCACGTACAAGGCTGCCATGTCACGGTGCTGATTGTAGTAGAACAGCCCTACGCCGAGTCGAAGCCTGGAACTGGACTCGGTTTCATCGTTGAGAGATGCAGCATCGCGAACGAGGCTGAGCTCTGGTTCCAGGCGAAATGGACCGACCGTGACAGGAACGTAGAGAGAGGGAGCAAATAGACTAAACGCTGAAGGATCGTCTGGAACAGAGCTGACGAAGTTGGCGAGAGGCTCAATGCTCACACCGACGCCGACGCGGACCTGCTGGGCGCGGGCTGAAAGCGTGGAGAGGCCAAGGAGGCCGAGCAGGAGGAGAACGCGAGACATACAGCAGGAGGTTGGACCGGTGGGCAAGCCGAGCGCCGGGTATTCCCAGCGACCGAACCAACGCAGGCGATCCACCAGGCAATGGACGGCCAGCACAGGCTCGGTGAACGCCACGCGCTAGAAGTGGAACCGAGCAAAGAACAGCGCACGGACCAAGAGCTGCGACCGACTGAGATCACTATCCTCGTCGAAGCTGCCAATACGGGTGTACTGGAGTTGGCCTTCCACGCCGAGCGACAGGGCCCCGAAGTAGTGCTCCCCGCCCAACGCTGGCGCGATAAAGAAGTCGGTGCGTGACTCTGTATCGTCTGAGAAGGGATTTGTGAACGCCGTTCGCGCCAGACCAACGCGCGTGCCGACGTATAGCGCGTTGGCCTTGTCGATCAGGTTGTAGTAGAACAAACCCGTACCGACGCGGAGCCTAGAGTTGCTAGATGTGTCGTCGTCGTCCGACACGGCGTCGCGGACGAAGCTGAACTCGGGTTCAAGGCGGAACTGGCCCAACGTGATCGGGACGTAGAGCGACGGCGCAAATAGCTCCACGCTAGAAAAAATTTCGTTGTCGATGAGGACAAAGTTTGTCAGTGGCTCGATGCTTACGCCGATTCCAATGCGGTTCTGCTGAGCAGGGGCGTCTTGCTGAGCGGTGGCAGGAAGCGCCAGGAGCGAAAGGAGGCCGAGAACAAGGACAACGCGAGACATGCAGAGGATGGATGAGTCTAGAGGTAACGCGAGCGCCGACGATAGAACCCATACCCCCGCAAAGTCAAGCAGCTTGCTTAGGACGTGCCCGCTGGATGGAGCCGCCGAAAGAGCATGAACGAGTAGACCACGGGCACGCCGACGAGCAACGCCGTCGCGCTCATGAGCACGTAGAAGAACACATCGATGGGGAGGACAAACAGCAGTAGGAGTGCGCCGAGCGACACGCCGACCCAGATCCGCCCGGCAAGCCGGTGCGTGCGCCGCCATACCTCGGCGCTCTCCAGCGTCCACGGCGTCCGTAGCCCGATGAAGTAGTTGTGGGGCACCGCGCCCAGGTAGTTGCCCATCCCGAGGAAGATGAGCACCACACTCATTGGCAGGAGCCGGCTCAGGCTGCCGCCCTGCACCATCGAGACCAGGATGGCCCCGTGGAGAAGCATGAACACGAACGCGAGCATGAACCGGAGGTGGGGCAGGGGCTTGCTCCGCGCGTCGAGCCGCCGCTTGGGGTCGATGCGGGGGATGAGCCAGAACATGCCGTAGACGATCACGTTCGCCAGCGGCAGCAGTAGCAAGACCCAGAACAGCCTGGCTCCTTTCGCGGCGAAGTCGTCCGGCTTGCCGCTGACGCCCCAGTGGACGGGGACCGTCTCGGGTAGCAGCGGCCACACGGCGGCGGTGAACACAAACGGCAGCGCGAGCACGAGCCAAGTGAGCCACTCAGGAACGCGCATCGAAGGAGGAATCAGCATGGCAATCGTCGGTCAGGGGTGACAGGTCGAACGGGGGCACTCAGGAGGGAGGCGGGCCGTCGGCGGCCTCGGCGCGGCGGAGCGCAAGCAGCCACTGGATGGCCTCTTCAAGCACCGTCGTCTGGAGGTGGTAGTGGAGGTAGCGCCCCTGCTTCTCGGCCACGACGAGGTCGGCGTCGGCGAGGACGCGCAGGTGGTGCGAGATCGTCGGCGTGGTGGCGGCGAACGCCGCCGCGATCTCGCCGGCGGTGATCGAGCGCACGCGGAGCAGGTCCAGGATGGCCCGCCGCGTGGGGTCGTTGAGGGCGTAGAAGAGGCGCTTCATTCGATATTTAGGCAACTATCGAAATGTACGGAACCAAACACATTCGGTTACACCGGAGAGAACGCGCGCCTACAAAAACGCCCGGCCAGTACACACGCGCCCATAAAAGCACGCGGGAGCCGCTCGGTGTGAGCAGCCCCCGCGTTGGGGTCGGTTCGGCGGGAGGGTCGGGGCCGAACCGAGCGAGTCGGTAGGGTTCGACTCGGCTAGAATCGGAACGAGAGGCCGAAGTAGGGCCGGATCACGTCCACCGTCGTGCGGACGGGGTTCTGCGCCGTGTTGGCCGCGTCCGCGTCGTCGGCTTCCACGAGGTACTCGGCCTCCTCGCCCAGGAGGTAGCGCGCGCCGAAGTCGAGGTAGGCCGTGACGTGGTTGCCGTCGTCGAGGCCGTCGAAGACGCGGAGCAGGAGGCCGCCGCCGCCGCCGTAGGTGAACGCGAAGTCGTCCACGACGGTGTTGCCGGAGTTGCGGTTCACGACCACCGGGTTGCCGCCGAAGCCGTTGTTGTTGTTGGCGACCACGGCTTGGTCGAGCGAGACGCGGGTATGGAGGTAGTTGTAGCCCCCGAAGCCCTCGATATAGGGCTGCACCGCTCCGCCGTTAGGCTGGATGCGCAGTACGAGGCCGAGGCTCGCGATGTTGTTGTGCGTGATCTGGTCGGCCACGGAGACGCCGCTGCCGGCGAAGTTGACCGGCACGGAGTTGACCTGGCGGCCGTAGGTGAGGAAGCTGCCCTCGAAGCCAAACGCGAGCGGGACGTCTTCGGGCTGGAAGAGCAGCTGCCCGGCCAAGCCGAAGCCGATGTCTTCGACGCGTTCCTGGAAGTCGCCGAGGGGGACGCCGCCTTCGAAGCGGAGGTTGAGGGTGCGGGTTTGGGCCTGGGAGGCCGGGACGCAGACGAGGAGAGCGAGCGCTACGAGGAGCGCCCCGCCCGCCGCCGCGCGGACGCTGCGGTGAGGCATGGTCGATGGAGAGAGCGTGAACAGAGAGAGCGGTTTGGAGTAGCGTCCCTGTCCACGAATGTTGCCAGTGCCCCCGCCTATAGCGTTCACCCGCGCGGTTTGTCACGCGGAGCGCGGCCTGTGCCCCGACTGAACCGAGGCTACCGCACGACGGTCACGCGGCGCGTCTCAGACACGCCGTCGGCGCGGAGGCGAAGCACGTAGACGCCGGAGGCGAGCCGGCTCACGTCCCACTGCAGCGTGTGCCACCCCGCGGCCTGGTCGCCCGTGGCCAGCTGCACCACGCGCCGCCCGAGCAGGTCAAACACCTCGATCTCGGCCGTGCCCGCTGACGGTAGCCCGAAAGGCACCGTCATCGCCGAAGACGCTGGGTTGGGGTAGGGCTGGGTCAGTGTGACGCGCTCGGGCAGACTGGGATCGTTTTCGGCGGCTACGGCGACCGTCGTCGAAGCATCGGCGACCGTCTTGAGCGGCTCCGCATTGCCCGTCGCGTCGTAGGCAATGCTGAAGAAGGCATACGTCGACCCGTCCTCGCCCACGAACGTCTCTTCCGGCTCGAACGTGTTGCCGAGCCACCGGTAGAAGCTGCCGCCGTTGATCGACACGTAGACGTCGTACTGGCGCACCCCGGACTCAGCATCGGTGCCAGCCCAGCGCACGGTGAAGGCCTCCCCAGATTGGGTATCGTCCAACTCAGTAACGGCGCTAGCAGGCGGAGCCGTGTCGAGCACGTTGACCCAGGGGAGGGTGTCGATGGGCTCGTTTAGGTCGAAGAAAATCCGCGCCTGGTTGCGGATCTCGGTGCCGCTGGGCAGGTCGTCACGCATCTGAACGGAAAACGCCACGCTGCCCTCGCCCTCGGGCGGAAGCTGGTTCGGCGGGAGGAAGCCGTCGAGCGGGTCGAAGGGCAGGTCGCCGGTACTGCGGTCAAGGGTGGTGAAGCGCCAGGTCACAATTCCCGTGGCCTCGGCGAGCGCGGCGGTGATGAGCACCTCGAAGCGGTCGTCGTCCAGCAGCACGCGGGTCGAGAACGCCTTGCGGCCGGGAGGCACGGGCACACGCCGGTCCCCGAAGCTAAACTCGCCCAGCTCAAACGTCGAAAGGTCGAGTACGCGCGTGTCGAGCGTGTCGCGGATGAGCACCTCCTGCGCCGGGGCCGAGGCATCGGGCATGTTCTCGAAGCGGATGAGGTAGGGCAGGGGCTCCTCGGGCGTGATGAACCGGGCGGCACCGACGCCGAGCAAGCCGAGTTTGTCGTTGGGGTCGGCAGAGGTGAGCACCTCCACGTCGACAGGCTCGCTCGTGGGCGGCGGCTCCGAAGTGATCTCTGCTGGATCCTCCTCAGGCGGATCGCCCTGCTGCGGCGTCTCCCACGGTCGCCCACGCTCGTCCAGGCCCGAAAGGCGGTAGCCAGCCTCTGTCAAAGCGGTCTCGTCGGGGTTTTCGGAGAAGTAGGTCGCCTCGTCGTCGATGGGGTAGACCCGCTTGACTTTGACGCCGCCCGACCAGTTGTCCACGGTGTAGTAGTTGCCGTCGGGGCTGCGCACCACCGAGAGGCTGTGGGCATAGGATGGCGGGTTGAGGGCGTCGAAATCGGTGGAAGAGAAGGTGCCGTTGGCCCACCAGTTGACGACCTCGTTGAACTCGGCAGCAGCCGCATTCTCCCACGTTGTGAGGCTCCCTAGCGTACCGACCTGACGGATCTCCCACCCCGACGGTAGCAGCCCCTGACTGTTGGAGCGGTCGACGAGGTCGCTCGCGGCGGCGGCACACGAGTTCTCGTACCACCCCTCCCGCGTGAGTTTCTTTTCAAGCTGGAAGTGTTCCTCTGGATGCCGATCAATGGCGAGGTCCACGATGGGCCCCATCACGTCGGCGTCGCTGCCGAAGAAGTCATCTACCGGCACAATCTCGGTACCGTTGAAGAAGGACTCCGTCACGATGACCTGCTCGCCCGTCCCTCCGTCGACAGCGACGACTTGGGCATAGGTGGTAGGGGCTAAAGCAAGGAACAGGACGGCTAGGCCGAGGCGAAGCGCGGCGGAGAAGTGAGGAAGGGTCAGCATGGCAACAGTGGCGTCAGGTCGGAACGTCGGGCAGGGGAGAGAGCGAGGCATTAGCGGTCGTAGATCCATCCGCCGATGAGGCGAAGCTCCTGGGGTGTGCCAATGGCGGCGACGATCTGGAGCTCGCGTGTCTCACCGGGCCCAAGCATGATCTCGGGAAGCATGATGACGTACTCACCGTCCTCCGTGGGGTAGAGCGGTGCGATGTCGCGCCAGGTGCGGTCGCCGCCGTTGTTGATGGTGTAGGTCTCGGGGTCGAGCGACCACTCCGCGTCCTCTGGCAGCCCCGCGATGACAGGCCGGCCAAGCACGTTCACGTTGCCGCGGTTGCGGAGCAAGACGGAGTAGGTCCGCTCGCGGGTGCGGGGCACGCGAGGTGGGGCGAGCACCTGCACGAACACGTCGGGGTATTCTGCCACTTCGAGGTCGAGCGCACCGAGCAGGCGGCGTTCGTCCCCGCTACCGCTCGTCACCACCACGTCGCGGAGGCCGATCTCCTGGTTCGCCAGCGCGAATGTGGCCTCCAGGCGCGTCCCCGTCGCATCCACGCTCGTGGCGTAGGGGGCCAGCGTACCGCTTGGTGCCGAGAGCACCACCTGCGTGCCATCATCGAAGCCCTGTCCACCGACCACCACGGTCACGCTTCCTACGTTGCCCGCCGCCGACGGCGACGAGGCGAATACGTCGAAGCTCCCCGTGCCAGGACCGTCCTCGATGCGGATGGTGGCAGACAAGGATGACGGCTCAGGATTGTCATAGGTCGCGGTGAACGTGACGAACTCTTGCGACTCGGACACGTCGTCGCCTACCGGGAAGACGTGAACCACTACGGAATCGATGCCTGCAGGAATCGTGAGCGACCCACCGAGCACATCGAGCGAGTAGTCCGCGAAGAGGGTCGCAGTGCCGCTGAGCGTATAGGGCACCACGACCGGCTCGCGCGGCGTCCGGTTGGTGCGAACGAGAAAGAGGCCAGGAGTGCCATCGCTCTCTTGGGCGAGCCCTTGCAGGGTCTCCACGGTGAGCACCACCGGGCCTTCGCTCACGCCGAAGGGGGTGCGCACCTCGCCGCCACGCGGGTCGCGCAGCACGATTTCGTAGCTCCCGAGCACATCGCCGCTGAGGTCGAAGAGCACCGTCATGGTGTTCGTCGTCATCGTCCGGACCTGCCCTGCGACCCGACCTGCCGTCTCGGGGTTGTCGCACGCGACGCACTCCAGCGTGACGGTGAGGTCCGGCGCAAAGCCGGTGCCGCTCAGAGCCACGGAGGCGACCCGCCCGTTGGGCGACTCTGCGGGGTCGGCGATCAGGTCACCGCTGACGGTCAGAATGCCCTCGGCGGCCGTCACGCTAAAAAGCTCATCCGTGATCGTCGGATAGAGCGAGCGGTTGGCTGACTCGATGGTCAGCGAGGTCAGGTCGGTGAAGCCGCCCGTGATGGCCTCGGCGGTGATGAGGTCGAACGATGCGCCCACGTCGGGCACGTAGCCGTCGCGGAGCACCACGTCGAGCGCGCCGTCGAGTTGCGCGGTACCGGAGGCGTCAGCCTGATCCCGGGAGAGCACGATCAACTCGCCGTTGAAGTCGGGTCCAGCGAGGTCGAACGCGGTGGTAGTGGTATCGACAATCACGAAGTCACCGGTCCACGTCAGCGGACCGACTTCGCCGTCGGGGCCGGTCACGGCGAAAGCGGCGCGATTGGTGAGGTTGAGGCCGATGGCGTTGACCTCGCCGCCAAACTGCACGACGCCGTCAAGTACCGCGTCGAATGGCTCGAACGAGCGGTTGCGCTCGATGTCTGAGCCGAAGAAGAAGACGCCATCGCCCTGGCGGGTGAAGGTAGCGGTCGTGCTGTTCACAAAGGTACCGAGGCCCGTGAAGCCACGAAGCCCGCCGTTGCTGACCACGTCGAGCGTGGCGGTGTTCTCGAAGCGGGCGCCGTTGTAGACGTAGAAGAAGCCGTCGTCGCGCCACTCCATCGTGCCGGTGTTGCGGAGACGGGCATCGCCGCCGCGCACGCCGCGGTTGTTGGTGTCGCCGGTGAGCCGGATCAGGTTACGGTTGACGACCGTGCCCGTGGTGAGGTAGCCCGTGCGCCACTCCAGGCCGGTGCCGGTGACGGCAAGCGCCGCGTTGCGGTCTGTGCGTAGCTCAGCGTTGAGCACGAGCGCGCCGACCGGTGCGCTCGTGAGCGTCCCCACGATGATGAGCGGGCGGTTGAACTGGAGCGTCGCGTCGGCGGCCACGTTGAGCCGGGCATTTCTCTGCGTGCTCGCCTCCTCTAGCTCGACCGTGCCGCCCTGGACGCTCCACGTGCCCGCGTTCTCGACGACGAGCCTGCCGAAGATCTCCCACAGCGCGTCGCCGGTCTTGGTGAGCGTCGCGCCCGCCTCCGTCACGAACGTCCCGACACCGGAGAAGCCGCGCAGGCTGCCGGTGCCGCTCACGTTGAAGGCACCCGCGTTCTCGAAGCGCGCGCCGTTATAGACGTAGAGGATGCCGGAGTCCTCCCAGTTGACGGTGCCGGTGTTGCGCAGCACGGCGGTTGTGCCGCGTGCGCCGCGGCTGGCGTTCGGGCCGGTGAAGCGGATGAGGCCCTCGTTGACGAGCGTGCCCGCTTCGAGGTACCCGCGCTGCCAGTCCACGACGGCATTCGTCCCTAGCGTGCTCGACTCAGTCAGCGTGACGGGACCGGTGAGCACGAGCGTCTGTGCGCCTGCGTCGCCGCCAAGGAGTAGCGACAACGCGTCGATGCGGTCCGACGTGATGGTGTAGGTCCCGCCGAGCAGCACGCAGGCGCGGTCGGTCGTGGTGGGAACACCGCTCGACCAGTTGCCAGCGTCATCCCATGACCCGCCGCTGGCGTTGGTCCAGGTGGTCGTGCAGTCCTGCGCCGCCGCCGCGGGCGCGAGTGCGAGGAGGAGGGCAAGGAGCGAGTAGAGAGAGGGCAGGCGCATGGCATCGGCAGGATGAGGGAACTGTAGAGATTTACGTAGTCGCTCCTGCAATCCCCTCACGCCCCTGGTACATTTTTTTCGGACCGGCGAAGAAGGTGGTCGAGCCTTGCCTCCCAAGTCGGCCATACTCGTGCGTCTTCATCCCGTCCTCCTTCCGTCCTCCTTTCGTTATGTCAGACACCGAGGAGCCTTCGCCAACGTCCGTGCACCGCGCTGCCCGTTGGGGGTGGCTCGGGCTCGGGTTGCTTTGCGTCGGCCTTGGGTCGCTAGGTGTGGTCGTGCCAGGGTTGCCCACGACGGTGTTCTTCATCGGCGCGGCGGCGTGCTTCGCGCGGTCGAGCCCGCGCCTGGAACGCTGGGTGCTCGGCTTGCCCGGCATCGGGCCTATGGTCCAGGATTACCGCGACGGCCTAGGGATGCCGCTCCGCGCCAAGGGCATCGCCATCGCTGCCATCGGGGTGGCGGTGGCGCTGAGCCTCTGGGCAATCCCGTCGTGGGTCGGACGTTGGGCCGTTGTCACGCTAGCGCTGGTCGGCGTGGCCTACATCGCGCGCCAGGTGCCGACCCGCGAACGGGTGATCGCCGAGCGCGAAAGGCAGGAGCGCGAAAGGCAGGAGCGCGAAAGGCAGGAGCGCGACCCCCAAGCGTAGCGGTCCTGCTGCGTGAGCCGCTTCCTGCCGCCTGAGACGCTTTCGGTTCGTCGAAGTCAGGATAGCCGAGGAGGTGTTTCGTGCCGCGTAGTGCGTGTTGACCTCGATCCGATACTCGGGCACGCACTACGCAACATGGAGCTATGCTGACATCGTGACGCCGAATCCGTATTAGCGGCTTCCGGACATGGCTTCGATATCGCAAAAGACCGGTTGTCCATGCACTAGTGCACCCTCAAGGCATCTTCTGCGCTTTCGGCCTTGGACG
>JBCCLD010000066.1:0-14569 GCA_039027055.1 Bacteroidota bacterium | reverse complement strand
GCGTGGCGACGCTCGCTGCCGGCGTGCGCGCCGCTGAGACGATCACGGCCACGCTCGACGTGGCGGCAGGCGTCTACGTGGTGCGACTCGCACTGGACGCCGAGGTCTACACGCAGCGCATCGTCGTCGTGCCGTAGGCGACGAGGCTTCGGCCTACCGCGTGCTATTGAAAGCGCTTTTCAGCGGCAAATTCTCTGTAGAGGCCCGGCGTTCCGCATGGTGCGCCGGGCTTCGATGTGGTAGCTTGCGCCCGCTTGTGGCGTCGTGCCCCTGCACCGCCCTGCCTCAGAGCCTCTGTGCCCTCCCCGAGCCTGTATCCGACCCCTTCTATGCAGCCTGTCGCCCTCGCGTCCAACTCCAGACCGTCCGTCGTCCCCGCCGAGAAGCACCTCCCCGACGCCAACGCCGTCCACGAGATCCTGGACCGGCACATCCTAGCCGACGGCTTGGACATGGTCCTCGACATGGAGCACAGCCAGGGCGCGCGTCTCCGCGACGCCAAGACGGGCCGTGACTACGTCGACTTCTTCACGTTCTTCGCCTCAAACCCGCTCGGGATGAACCACCCGAAGCTCTCCGGCGACGCGGCGGACACCCGGGCGTTCCAGGCACGGCTCATGGATGCGGCGCTCAACAAGCCGTCCAACTCCGACGTCTACACGCGGCACATGGCGCGCTTCGTGGACACGTTCGCGCGCGTGGGCATCCCCGACCAGTTGCCGAACGCCTTCTTTGTCTCGGGCGGCGCACTCGCCGTCGAGAATGCGCTCAAGGTGGCCTTCGACTGGAAGGTGCGGCTCAACCACCGCAAGGGCTACCGCGGCGAGGTTGGGCACCAGGTGATGCACTTTGAGAAGGCGTTTCACGGGCGCAGCGGCTACACGATGTCGCTCACGAACACGGACCCGAACAAGGTCAAGTTCTTTCCCAAATTCCCCTGGCCGCGCCTCTCGACACCCGTCGCCAACGGCCCGGCGCACCTGGACGACATCGAAGAGCGCGAAGCCCTCGCGCTCGCCCAGGCAAAGACGTTCTTCCGCGAGCATCGCGACGACATTGCTTGCGTGATCGTGGAGCCGATCCAGGGCGAGGGGGGCGACAACCACTTGCGCCCCGTCTTTCTCCAGGCGCTCAAAGACCTCGCGCATGAGAACGACGCGCTCCTCATCTTCGACGAGGTGCAGACCGGCGTCGGCCTGACGGGCACGTTCTGGGCGTGGCAGGGCCTCGGCGTCACGCCCGACCTGCTCGCGTTCGGCAAGAAGGCGCAGGTCTGCGGCGTCCTCGCCGGCGGCCGGGTCAGCGAGGTGGACGACAACGTGTTCAACATCTCCAGCCGCATCAACTCGACGTGGGGCGGCAACCTCGTGGACATGGTCCGCTTCGACCGCATCCTCGAAGTGATCGAGGAGGACAACCTCGTCGGCAACGCGTGGCACGTCGGGAGCTATCTCCTCCAGCGCCTCCACGCGATGGCCGACGCACACGAGGTGGTCGCCAACCCGCGCGGCCGCGGCCTCATGTGCGCCTTCGACCTGCCGACTGCCGCCCTGCGCAACGCTGTCCGGCAGCGCGCCTACGACCTCGGCCTCATCATCCTCGGCTGCGGCACGAACACGCTTCGCTTCCGCCCCGCGCTCACCGTCACCGAGGCCAACATCGACGCCGGCCTGGCGATTCTGGAGCAGGCCATCAAGGAGACAGTGTAGCGGTGTGCCGGTGGACGGTCAGTCAGTAGACGGTGTGTCGGTAGACAGTGCATCGGTGGACAGTAGGTCCGTCGGCACCAACACAAACGAAGCGGTCCTCCTAGTTGGGGTCGCTGCGTTTGTGTTGCAAGTCCTCGTTCCGGCTATGGCAGCGGTGCAGGTTTTGTGGCCCGAGGCGATAATGGTCTTCTGGGTAGCGATCCCACACGCGGCGCTTGCCATAGCAGGGATCGTCGCGCTCCGGGTCCACCCACTCAACGCTGGCTCAGCACGCTCGTAGGAATCGGTAGCCTGTCCTGCGTTGCTTTCGTCTATGGACCGATGGCGCTCGGAGCCCATCCGCCCGAGGGTGGACTGGAGTTTTTAGCTGCTCCGCTTTTTATGTGGGGGATAGCCCTGATAGGTAGCCTGATCTGCGGAGTAGCCGCCTACCGACGCATCGCCCACTGATGCGCTGCCTGCCGATGCGCTGCCTGCCGATGCCCCGCAACACCGCTATCTTGGCGGCATGAAGCTCCTCCACTGTGCCGACATCCACCTCGGCTACGAAACCCACGGGCGCATCGACCCCGAGACGGGCCTCAACTCGCGCCTGCTCGACTTCGCGCGCTGCTTCGACGCAATGGTCGAGCGCGCCCTTGCCGAGGACATCGACCTGTTCCTCTTCTGCGGCGACGCCTACCGCACCGCCGACCCCACACCGACGCAGCAAAAGCTCTTCGCCGAGTGCCTCAAGCCCATTTCGGACGCGGGCATCCCGATCGTGATGGTGATCGGTAACCACGACCACCCCGTGAGCCACGGCAAGGCCTCGGCGGTGGACATCTTCTCCTATCTCCAGGGCGAGGTCACCATCGTCCGCCGTCCGACGACCTTCGCGGGCGACGCCGTCATCGAGACCAAGTCCGGACCGCTGCAGCTGGTTGCGATGCCGTGGCCGATCCGCTCGCTCATCCTGGCGAAGGACCAGTACCGCAAGAAGTCGCCGACGGAGATCCGCGAGTTGATCGAGGACGTCTACCTGCGCTACATCGACGACGCCTGCGCCCAACTCGACCCGGCGCTCCCGGCGGTGCTTGCGGGCCACTTCAGCGTCCACGGTTCCGAACTCGGCGGCTCCGAGCGCGCCAGCCTTATCGCCCACGAGCCCAAGTTCTCCGTCGGCGACCTCGGCGACCCGCGCCTCGACTACGTCGCGCTCGGGCACATCCACAAGTACCAGGACCGCAACCTCGACGCCTCGTCCACGGGCGAGGGGCCGCCGGTGGTCTACGCGTCGTCCATCGAGCGCATCTCGTTCAAGGAGGCCGACGCCGACAAGGGCTTCGTGCTCGTCACCATCGAGGCCGACGAGACAGGGCGCAACGGCAAGCGTACGACCTACGCGTTCGTGGACACGCCCGCGCGCCGCTTCGTCTCCATCGACGCGGCCTTCACCGACCCGGACAGCCCGGCCGGGACGCCCGCCGCACAGGCCGACCCGACGGCCTTCCTGCTCGGCCGCATCAAGCTCGCCCACCTCGACGAGGCCGTCGTGCGCGTGCGCTACCGCATCGACGACGCGCAGGCTGCGCTGGTGGACCACGCGCTGCTCCGCGAGGCCCTCGCGCTCGCCGACACCATCGCCGCCATCGAGCGCATCGTAGACCCGTCCACGCGCGAGCGCCGCACTACGGTCCGCCGCGACGCTTCGCTACAGGACGCCTTAGAGCAGTACATCGCCCAGCACGACACGCTCGCCAAGCTCAAGGACGACCTCGTGGAAGCCGCGCTCAAGCTAGAGCAAGAACTCTGAGTGTTTCTGTGCTTCGGTGGTCCGGTGCTTCAGGAAGACAGGGACGATCCCGCCTGCGCACACCGAACTACTGAACCACTGAAACACCGAACCCCTCCCATGCTCGTCTCGGTCATCATCCCGGCGCTGGACGAGGTAGCAGCGCTCCCGGCAACGCTCGCGAGCGTCGGGCAGCAGGCCGGACCGGTGGAGGTGATCGTGGCCGACGGCGGCTCGACAGACGGGACGCGGGCGGTGGCCGAAGCCTACGGCGCGACGGTCGTGGAGGCTCCGCAGGGCCGGGCGTCGCAGATGAACGCGGGCGCAGCGGCGGCTGAGGGCGACGCGCTGCTCTTCCTCCATGCCGATACAACGCTCCACCCGCGCGCCCTGGCGCTGGCCCGGGCTGCCCTCGCCGACCCTATGGTGTCGGGTGGCTGCTTCCGCACGACCTTCGACCGCGACAGCGCATGGCTGCGCCTGTGGACCTCCCGCGCCGTGATGCGGTGGTGGCGTTTTGCCTTCGGGGACCGCGCGCCGTTCACCCGCCGCGCCACGTTCGACGCCATCGGCGGCATCCCGGCGCAGCCCATCTTCGAGGACCTCGATTTTGTGAGAGCGCTTCGCCAGCAGGGGCGCTTCGTCTTCCTTGACACGCCTGTGCAGACCTCGGCGCGCCGCTTCGAGCGCTACGGCCACCTCGGACAGCAGCTGCGCAACGGCGTGCTGTGGAGCGCATGGTGCCTCGGCGTCCCGCCGGAGCGCTGCGTGCGGTTCTATCCCGCGCAGCAGACGGAGCGGGAGTAGCCCAGGCTAGCCGGCCTAGGCTACGCCGCTCCGAGCGGCGCCGCGAAGTCGTCGAGCCAGGCATAGGCGGCGTCGGCCTGATGCTCGGTGGAGATGAGCGCGAACCGGTCGGCGAGGCGGGGCAGCAGCCGGTCGGCGGTCTCGCCCAAGGCAACGGCGTGCCCGGTCTCCTTCGCGAGCGAGGTCACGCCCCGGTCGGCGATGCCGCACGGCACGATGTGGTCGAACCAGCCGAGGTCCGTGGCGACGTTGAGCGCGAGGCCGTGCATCGTCACCCAGCGGCTGCACCGGATGCCCATGGCGCACACCTTGCGCTCAGGGCCTCGGTCGTCGGGGCCGATCCAGACGCCCGTGCGCCCGTCTACCCGACCCGCGACGAGACCATAGGTGGCGCACGTCTCGATGATGGCCGCTTCGAGCTCGCGGAGGTAGCGGTGGATGTCCGAGCCGCGCTTGCCGTCAGCATAGGCGATGCGGTCCAGGTCGAGGATCGGGTAGACGACGAGCTGGCCCGGCCCGTGAAACGTGATGTCGCCGCCGCGATCAGTCGGGACGAACGTGGCGCCGACGTTGGCGAGGGCGGCTTCCGAGCGAAGAAGGTGCGCCGTGTCGCCGTTCTTGCCGAGCGTGTAGACGGGCGGATGCTCCACCACGAAGGCCACGTGCGGCAGGCCGTCGGCGTCGCCCGCGCGTTTCGCTGCGATGAGCCGCGTCTGCACGCGCCGCTGGAGGTCCCAGGCTTCGCGGTAGCCCACGCGTCCGAGGCGACAGACGACAAGGGAGTCCGGCATGGCGAGCGGGGGGAGGGCGAAGGAGGCGAGGCCGTCCCGGTAGTCCTCAGATCGCCCCGCGTTCCCGGAGCGCTCGCCCCCAAACAACAGCGCGGGCCGAGGCAACGGTTGTGCCTCGGCCCACGCGGCGAGTAGGGAGCAGGCTTACGGGCCTGCCATTCTCAGCAGGTCACGTGACGCCGGTCACTTGACGATGGTCATCCGGCCCGTCTGCGTCTGCACGTCGGCGGCCATGCGGGCTTCGACCTGGTAGACGTAGGTGCCGGACGCCAGCGCCGCCGCCTCGATCTCGACGCCCTGCGCGGCACCGGCCGTCACGGAGCGCTGCACCGCCATCACCTCGCGGCCGAGCACGTCGTAGACGCGGACAGTCACCTCGGCGTCGGCGGGCAGGCCGAAGCCGATGCGCGCGTTCGTGGCGAACGGGTTCGGGTAGGCGCCGTCGAGCGTGAGCGCCGTCGGGAGCGCCTCGGCGGCAGCCGTGCCAGCGCGGGCACCACCCACCGGTAGCTCGGTGGCCGGGAGCAGCGCCGCGCGGCCGTTCGGGAGCACGGCGAGCAGGCCGAAGCCTGCACCGTCCTGGTCGTCGTCCGGCGAGAGGAAGCCCGAGGCGAGGATCGTGAAGGCAGCCCCACCCGCGCCGCTCAGGTCGGCGGTGAATGACGCAATCGGCGCACCACCCGCCGGGGCGATGTCGATTGTGTAGGCGTCCGGCGCGACGCCGACGTAGCCGGTGATGTCCTGGAACGTCACGGTGGCGAGCGTCGCCACGTCGCGGGCGATCACGTCCACGGTCGGCGCGTCGGGCGAGCCGTGCACGACGGCGAACTCAACCAGCTCCGGGTCGGACGCCATCATGCGGGACGGCGTGTTGATGAGCAGCGTGAAGGCTGTCGAGACCTCGTCCGGGTTCATCGAGAAGGCCTCAGGGTCGAGGACGCCCGTGGCGATGACCTGGTAGTTGACGCCCGCGTCGAGGACGAGCGGGAACGTGGCGAGCGCCTGTTCGACGCTCTCCGAATCGCCCGGTGCCACCGCGACCGAGATAGCCGTCTCGGCGGGCAGCGGGAGGTAGGGCGTGGCGCGGCGGAACGGCAGGTCGTCCACGGCGAGCTCGCCGTCGAGGTAGATGTCCACGACCTCAGCGCCGGGGTCCGGGCTGTTGTGGATGATCTGCACTGGCGCGGTCGCGCCCGGGGCGGGCTGGAGCAGCTCGGTGCGGCCCGTCGGCGTCACGGCGAGGAGACCGAAGGCGGCACCGCCCTGGTCGTCGTCCGGCGTCAGGAAGCCCGAGGCGATGACGATGCCTGCACCGCCGCCCTGGCCGTTGAACGGCGCGCTGAAGGACGCCACCACGAAGTCGACACCGGCCGGCTTCACGTCGATGATGTAGTCCGCTTCAGGGACCGTGATGAGGCCCGAGATGTCGGTGAAGGCCGCCGTGACGAGCGTGGTCACACCGCGCGCTTCGATGTCCACCGTCGGCGCGTCAGGCGAGCCGTGGTTGATCGAGAAGCCCACAAAGCCCTCGTCCACCGTCGTCGCCGCCCCTGCCTCCGCGAGGAGCGTGAAGGCCGTTGGGACCTCGTCGGGGTTCATCGAGAACGCCGTCGGGTCGAGCACGCCCGTGGCGATGAGGCGGTAGCTGACGCCCTCGTCGAGGGTGAATGGGAAGGTGCCGAGCGTCTCCTCGGCGCTGGCCGAGGTGCCCGGTGCGACATCGATCAGGAGTTCGACGTCTGCTGGCAGGTCAAGGAACGGCGTGGCGGTGCGGAAGGCGAAGTCGTCGATGGCGAGGTCGCCGTTGATGTAGACGTCGACCACCTCGGCACCGGGGTCCGGGCTGTTGTGAATGACCTGGACTTGGGCGGTCTGTGCGAGCGCAAGACCGGGGATGAGCAGCGCGCACAGCGCTGCCAGGCGTAGAGAGATCCGCATGGTAGGAGAGAGGAAAGAGAGAAGTGCAAGTGCGAAGGGGCGGGTGTCTCCCTCCGGGGTGCCACGTGGCTCCTGCGTCATGGGTAGGCCGCGCCGTGACAGGCACGTCGGACCTACATCATGTCCCGCGCAAGGACCTCGCTACACCGCTCTGCGTCACGGCGCATCGACCTCTCTACCCTCCATGCTCGGCCTCTACCTAGGCCGCGCGCGTTAATTCCATGTTTCCCGGTGCGATCTCGATCTAGGCCTCAAAAAAACAGCACGTCATCCACCGCGAAGGTGATGGCCCCGCCCTGGTTGGCGAAGAGCGCGAGGTGGACGAGGTCGTCGCCGGTCCACGTGACTGGCTGGCCGTAGCCCTCCTGCCCAAACTCGCTGAAAGGTACCTCGAAGCGGGTCCACTCGGCGGTTGTGAGCGTGACATACGCGTTGAAGTGGTCGTGGTCCTCCACACGGGCCGAACCGAGCTGCACAATGTAGGTGCCAGGCGTGCCGCGCAGCGCGAAGCGAAGCCCCTGGAAGGCCCGCGCGTCGAAGCCGTCCACGGACGGGGTGAGGCGCGCGATGGCCCCTGCTACGTCGGTGGGGCCGGGCGTCGCCGGCCGGGTTGCCTCGACGGTGAGGTGGTGCTGCGACGCCGCCTCCATGCCCCCCGGCTGGGCATAGGCGCGCGTCTGCGCCTCGCCGTCCGCCACTGCGTGCCACACAGCTTCCACGCGGGCGCGGTCTTCAAAGTCCTCCACATAGCCGCCGATGCCGTCGACTACGCTCACGCGCAGGCTGGGCGTTGCAACCTCGTCGGTGGTGTCGACACCCATGCTGGGAACGGTTCCAGCTTCAGAGGCAGGCTGGCACGCAACGAGCGTGAGTACGAGGACCCAGGTGAAGAGTAGGAGGCTGAGGCGACGCATGGGAGGGGGTAGCGGCTGTGGTGTGGTTGGCGTACGCCCCACGTGACCCCAAAGAGTAGGCCAAGGCCGGTCAGTGTGCCGCCGCGGAATGCCACGGCCTGGTCTGGGTGGGGCATACGCCGGGGCGCGTCGTCTCACGAAAGGGGCCGGCTTCCAGGTCTCGTAGTTGTCTCAGCCTGGCGCAGGCGGCGTCGCAACGTGTGACAGCGCGCCACCGCATGCGTGGGCCCGCGTGCGTCGGGTACTGCCGCGCTAGATGCGCGTGAGGTGCTCGCTCGGAATGAGCTGCACGTAGGCCGCGTCGAGCGTCTCCTCGTGCACGCCAAAGAGGCCCGTTCCACGAAAGTCGATCACCACGAAGCCATCGACCTCGCCCACGACCTCGCCCACGCCGTAGAAGGGAGGCATGGGGCCGTAGTAGACCAGGTCGCCCTTGCCCAGCCGCGCCGCCGCCCGCGCGGCCCGGTAGTAGGGCAGCACCACGGGGAGTTCGTCGAGCCGGTACGGTGCCCGGTTGGACATGGGCGTGTCATGGGGAAGGTGGAGCGCGAGAGCCAGCCGCAATCTACGGGCGACCTCGGCCGAGGTTCGGGGCAAGAGCGGCCGCCCTCTGCGTCATCGGGGGGGAGGTGACCCAGCGCCAGGTGGGAGGCGACCTCTTGAAATCGCGCCATTCGTTCGTCTCGGGGAGAACCCTACACAACGTCCCCGGTATAGACCTACCCTTCGCCTGTCCCCCGAGCCTGCCTGTCTCTATTGCTATGGTTGACGACCGCAAGATTATGGACCGTCAGGTTGGGCGCAACGCACAACTCTTCGCCGAGTCCATCGCCACGCTCGGCTCAAAGGAAGAGCGCTTCCCCTACCTCCGCATCCTCGTATCGTTGGTGGAGCAGGCCCACCCGGAGTGGAACCAGGCGCCGGAGAAGGACCGCCAGATCGCGCAGCTTGTCCACGTGATGAGCAATCAGGCACTCGATCGCGGTGAGGTGGCCGACGTGGTGCGCGTCCGCGACGAGGAGCGCGGCGTCTTCTACGAGTAGAGCGGCTGCGAGGAGAGCGGCTGCGAGGAGAGCGGCTGCGAGGAGAGAGACGCTTCCCCGCGGATGCGGATCGTCCGACTTCGGGTAGCTGAAGTTGCGCGTCGTGTTGCCCAGCGGGGGGCTACTCGCTCGCAGACCCTCGTCGCCGGTGGCATCTCAGTCGTCGTTGGTGATTATCGCCCATGAGCCGGCTAGGGTTGTGTGACGGCTCGGAGCCAGCAGGCAACATCCGACACTTCGGCAACGGCGTGCCAGAGGCCTGCCACGGGGGATGCCTGCCACGGGGGATGCCTGCCACGGGGGGGCGCGGCCCTGCGCCAGCCGGTCCGTTACCAGCCATGCCGTGCCGTGTTCGTGGACGACGCGCGGCGTAGCGGCGCGCGCATTGGGACGAATGTGGTCCGGAAACGGGATAGAGGGGAGACGAGGTAGAAAGGCATACGTGGCGGCCTCCCAGGCGAAAACGTTCACCGTGGGCATGATGCGTTCTCGTCGTTCCATCGCTCTGGCGTCAAAGCGGGGTGGTTTGCGTGCGGCAACGTGCTTGCGAGAGCGAGCGGTCCCTTGCTCTTGGATCGCATCGCCCTGTCATGGACCGTCGCTCATTTCTACGCCGCGCAGGCCGCCCACTCTCGTCGGTAGCCCCTGCGCCAACTCCCGCAGCTCCGGTGGCTCCGGCTCCGGTGGCTCTGGCGGCTTCGGCCAACCCGCAGCAGCCGCTGCCCTACAACGGGGGGCTATCGGCCTACGTACCGACGGAGGCGCAGCCCTGGGACGAACGCCGCGTGCTGCACCTGCTGCGCCGCACCGGCTATGCCGTCATCGCTGAGGACGTCTATGCGCTCCTCGACAAGACGCCGCGCCGTGCCGTCAACGACCTCGTCAACACTGCGCGCTCTGCCTCGCCTCCGCCGCGCCCCACGTGGTACGACGACCCCCGCCCGCGCATCATCAACGTCTCGCCGACCCGCAACGAGGTGGGGGCTCTTGTGATCAAGGAGGCCTTGGCTCAGCGAGCGCCCGGGACCGCTCTGCGCGAGCGCCTGACGATGCTCTGGGCCAACGTCATCGCGGCCCAGCGGAGACGGGTCCCCCACAGCACGGCCGTCGTCTACCGCTACGCCGAGCGCCTCCGCTCGTACGCCCTCGGCAACTACCGCACGCTCATCACCGAGATGGGTCGCGACGACATCAAGCTGCTCTCCTTCCTCGACGGCCACACTAACACGGCAGACCGACCCAACGAGAACTACGCCCGCGAGCTGCTGGAGCTCTTCACGATGGGCCCCCTCGGCCCCGACGGCTCGCCGAACTACACCCAGCGCGACATCGAGGAGCTGGCGCGCGCGCTCACCGGCTGGCGCTACCGCCTCAACGACACGGCCATCGAGACCTTCTTCGTAGAGTCGCGCCACGACAGCGGCCTCAAGACCATCTTCGGCCGCCGTGGGCGGTGGGACTACGACGACGCGCTACGCATCATCTTCGAGGAGCGCGGTCCCCAGATCGCACACTACGTATGCCGCCGCCTCTACCAGGAGTTCGTCTACGACATCCCCAACGAGCAGGTCGTGGCGGCGATGGCTGAGGAGATGCTCGCCCAGGACTTCGTCATCGAGCCGGTGCTGAAGCGGCTGCTCAGAAGCAAGCACTTCATGCACCCGGACGCGTTCGGTGTCAAGATCCGCTCGGCGTTCGACCTCTACGTCGGCTTCGTGGGCACGCGCAGCCTGGAGAACCAGGCCGCCCGCCGCCGCCAGCTCATCTTCAACTTCGTGGAGGAGCTGCAGCCCCTCTACGACCCGCCGGACGTCTCCGGCTGGCCGGGCTTCACCGAGTGGGTGGACACGAGCACGCACGTCATCCGGCTCGACGCGCTGGAGAAGATCACGTCGTGGAACGTGGAGGAGTACCGCGCGCTCGGGCGCTCGATGCCGTCGCCGGATGTCGCGGCCTACCTCGCCGAGGAACTGGCGATCCTGTTCTTCGCCGTCCCGCTCGACCGGGAGACGCTCGACGAGGCCACGGAGGTGCTGCTCGGCGGCAGCCAATCCTACATGTGGTCCATCGACAACGAGGACGCCCCGCTCCACATCCGAGAACTGGTCCGCTTCTTCGCCCAGCTCCCGGAGATCCACCTCTGCTAACCGCCTTTCGCCTCGTCTCTGACACCTGATTCGGCCCTGACGCCCCCCTACGACCATGTGCCAGCACCATCCCCCCTCCGCCTCTAAGGGCCGCGCCGTCTCGCTCGACCACGGCGCGGCGCACGACCACGACCACGCCACCTGGACCCGGCGTGACTTCCTCGCCACGGCCGGGCTGCTCTCCGCCGGGGCCACGATGATGCTCGGCAACACCCCCGTCCGAGCGATGGGGCACTCGCCGCTGATGCAGGCGCTCAGCCAGGCTGAGAGCGACCGCGTGGTCGTCCTCGTCCAACTCAAGGGCGGCAACGACGGCCTCAACGCCGTCGTCCCGGTCACCAACGATCTCTACTACAATGCCCGCCCGACCATTGCCATCCCGAAGGCGAAGACGAGGCGGCTCGACGCCGACTTCGGGCTCAACGAGCACCTGCGCCCGCTGATGAAGTTCTGGAATCAGGACCGCATGGCGATCGTGCAGTCGGTGGGCTACCCCGACGTCAACAAGTCGCACTTCATCAGCACCGACACATGGCTCACGGGCGAGGTGCGCGACAGCTTCGCAGCCGGCGAGACGGGGTGGATCGGCCGCCTCAACGACAAGCTCTATCCGCCGAGCGGCCCGCTGCCGTCCACGCCTCCGGCGGTGCAGGTGGGGACGCGGCTGCCGCTCATCGGTGCGGGCGCGGAGACCAACATGATGATGTCGCTCAAGAGCGCTGCCGCCGTGGACACGCTGGCCGAGCGCGGCGTGCTCTACGACCCCGACGCCGTACCTGGCGGCTCCTACGGCCCCGTGCTGAGCTACCTCCGCTCGGTCGCCAACCTCTCAGAGCGCTACGTGGCCCCCGTCCGCCAAGCCGCGCAGAACGGCCAGACGGGGGCGGGCTATGCCAACACCAAGCTCTCGCAGGACCTCTCGGCCGTCGCGCGTCTCATCAAGGGGCGGCTCGGCGCGAAGGTCTACGTCGTCACGCACGGGAGCGGCAACCAGGGGAGCTTCGACACGCACCGCAACCAACTCAGCAGCCACGAAACCCTCTACACCGAACTCGCCGACGGCCTCCGCTCCTTCTTCGACGACCTCCAGGCGACCGGCGACGACAAGCGCGTCATCCTGATGACCTTCTCGGAGTTCGGGCGGCGCGTCTTCGAGAACGGCTCCGGCGGCACCGACCACGGCGAGGCCTCGGTCGCCTTCGCGGTCGGCGGCGAGGGCGCGATCACGGGCGGCTTCTACGGCGAAGCGCCCGACCTCACCGGCGCGAACGTGCCCTACAAGGAAGACTTCCGCAACCTCTACGCGATTCTGATGGACGATTGGCTGGGCGTTGAGGGCGTCGTCTCGAATGCGGTGCTGCCCGGCGCCGCGGCCTCGTTCGGCCTCGTCGGCGATCCGCTGGCCCCGTCGGCTCCGCGCCGCGCCACCACGGGCCAGCTCGACGCAGTCTACCCCAACCCCGTCTCGGACCGCACCACCGTGACGTTCACGCTCGGGACCGCCGGCCCCGTCGCCCTCGATGTGGTGGACCTACGCGGGCGCAGCATGGGCATCGCCGTGGAGCGCACGTTCGAGGCCGGGCAGCACGCCGTCCCGCTCGACGTGGGCGGCCTGGCTGCGGGCTTCTACACGGTGCGCCTCCGCACCAACGCGGGCACCACGACGCGCAAGCTCACCGTGCTCCGATGAGCGGACGTTCCTCGATGAGTAGACGCGAAGGGTGACAAACTGCGGCGATACGCGTCTGCGGTGACACCGCGAGCTACGGGCGGACGCGGCAGGCGTAGGGCCTTCAGCCTACGGGAATTGGTGCAGGGGCGCGACAGAATAGGGAGCCAATCGGTACCCTGGGGGCGCGGTGTGCTTTTTATCATGCCGCCGATGCTCTCCCCACGACGCCTCGTTCGCTCTCTCGATCCCTGTTATGCTCCACCCGCATCGTCCCTGGCGTCTCGTCGCCGGGATGCTCCTCCTTCTGCTCGTTGCCGCGCCTTGGATGGCCGGCTGCGACTTCCTTCGTAGCTCTGACGACGACACCCCGCTGACGCCCACGCCCGTCGGCCCGGCCGACCTCCGCTTCCCGCTTCAGCTCGTCGACGGGCGCTACCTCGCCGACGCCGGCGGCACCCCGGTCTTCCTCAGCGGCGACGCCGCCTGGTCGGCCATTGCCAACCTGACCCGCGAGGAGATGGTGCGCTACCTCGACGACCGCGAGGCGCGCGGCTTCAACGCCATCTATGTCAACCTCATCGAGGCGGCCTTCACCGACCAGACGCCGCCCCACAACAACGTCTACGGCGACTCGCCCTTCAACTCGACCGTGGATGGCGTCGAGCTGAACTTCGCCGACCCCGACGAGGCCTACTGGGAGCTCGTCGATGACTTCTTGGACTACGCCGAAGCCCGGGGCATCATCGTCTTCGCCTTCCCAGCCTACACCGGCTGGCAGCAGGGCAACGACGGCTGGGGCAGCGGCATCGACGCCAACGGCCCAGACAACCTCTACGCCTACGGTGCCTACCTCGGCGCGCGCTACCGCAACCAGCCCAACCTCGTGTGGACCGCCGGCGGCGACTGGGGGCCGAGCGGGCAGTACGACCTCGCCGCGGAGTACGACGCGCTCAAGCGCGGCATCCAGGACGCCGGGGCCTCACAGCTCTGGACCGGCCACGGCGGCCAGCAAAGCGGCCTCGACGTCTACGGCTACCTCGGCCTCGACATCAACACCACCTACCGGTACCCCCCGCAGGGCGTCCCCGAGGCCGTCATCAACGACTACTTCCGCGACGACCGCCTGCCGTTCGTCTTCTTCGAAGGCCACTACGAGGGCGAGTATGACGTGACGACGCAGGCGCTGCGCTACCAGGCCTACGTCAGCGTCCTCGGCGGCGCGTTCGGACACTTCTACGGCAACAACCCGATCTGGCTCTTCAACGACGGCTGGGAGGCGGCGCTCGCCGCCCCCGGTGCCCGCTCGATGACGCACCTAGCCAGCCTCATGCGCTCGCGTCCGTTCGCGCGCCTCATCCCCGACTACGAGTTCGAGCCGGAGTCGGCGCTCCGCGGCGGGCGCGGCGACCTCGAGGCCGGCTACGCGGTGATCGCGGTCGCCAACGACGGCTCCTCGCTGATCGCCTACGCGCCGGACCGTCGGGCCATCACCATCGACCTCGGCTACCTCGCCGAGGACAACGCCCAACTCTGGTGCTTCGACCCCGCGACTGGGGCCTCGACCGACCTTGGCATCGGCTCGGGCGAGCGCACGTTCGAGGCATGCGCCTCGTCGGAGGACTACGTGATCGTGGCCGACGCGGCCAGCCGCAACTTCGCGGCACCAGGTTCCGCGCGCTTCAGCGAGTAACTCCCCGGCTCTAGTCTCTCCGACACAGGTCGGATCGCGCGGCGGGGGGGGCCCGGGGCGCGCCCCCCCCGGGGGGGGGGGTGG
>JBCCLD010000065.1:0-14666 GCA_039027055.1 Bacteroidota bacterium | reverse complement strand
GGCGCGCTCGGTGTAGGGCGTTTCATCCCCGAGCGTCTTGTTGAGCCGGGCATAAGACGTCGTCAGTGCCGCTTCGGCCTCGGCGTACCGCTCCCGAACGCGATCCGGCTCAACCTGGGCGGCTGTCTGCTCGATCTGGAGCGGTACGCCGAGGCCGAAGCGGCACTGACGACGTCTTATGCCCGGCTCAACAAGACGCTCGGGGATGAAACGCCCTACACCGAGCGCGCCCGCCAGAAGCTGATCGAGGTCTACGAAGCGTGGGGACGCCCCGAGCAGGCCGCAGCGCTCCGGGCTGCCGCGCCCGACGACGAGGCCTCTGACGATGCGGGAGAATCAGGCTAGAGAGGGGAGAACCGGAACCCGTGCGAGCGGTCGCGCGAAGCACTTTGGATAAGTCGGGAGCGTGCTCTAAACTCCCCCGTCACTTCACCCCGCTGCCCCTCTCTCCCCTATGCCCCTCGTCCTCGGCGTCCCTCGTGAAACGGCCCCTGGTGAAACGCGCGTCGCCACGACGCCGGACGCCGTCCAGCGGCTCAAGAAGAAAGGCGTCACCGTGCGCGTCGAGTCGGGTGCTGGGGCCACGGCGGGCTTCCCCGACGCCGCCTACACCAACGCTGGGGCCGAGGTCGTAGACCGCGCGACGGTCTACCAGGCCGACGTCGTCGCGAAGGTCGCCGCGCCCGACGCCAACGAGCGCAAACTCCTACGCGCCGACGGCATCCTGATCAGCTTTCTTCAGTCGCTCGACGACCTCGACACCGTACAAGCCATTGCCAAGACGGGCGTGACGGCCATGGCGATGGAGATGGTCCCGCGCATCACCCGCGCGCAGAAGATGGACGCGCTCTCGGCGATGAGCACCGTCGCGGGCTACAAGGCCGTGCTGCTCGCCGCCGACACGCTCCCGAAGTTCTTCCCGCTCCTCACCACGGCCGCAGGCACGCTGCGCCCAGCCAAGGTCTTCATCATCGGCGCGGGCGTGGCCGGCCTCCAGGCCCTCGCGACGGCCCGCCGCCTCGGCGCGATCACGTTCGGCTACGACATCCGCACCGCCGCCGCCGAGCAGGTCGAGTCCGTCGGCGCGGAGTTCGTCACGCTCACGCTCCCCAGCGACGACGCGGAGGATGCCGGCGGCTACGCGAAGGCGCTCGGCCAGTCGGAGGCTGAGCAGCAGATCGCGCTCATGGCTGAGGAAGTGGCGAAGTACGATGTCGTCATCACGACGGCGCTCATTCCCGGGCGCCCCGCGCCGCTGCTCCTCAACGAGGACGCCGTGCGCAACATGCCCGAGGGCAGCGTCATCATCGACCTCGCCGCGCCCAACGGCGGCAACTGCGCGCTCACCCAGCCCGACGAGGCCGTCCACGCCCACGGCACCACCATCCTCGGCCCGACCAACCTCGTGGCCTCGATGCCGCTGCACGCCAGCCAGATGTACGCCCGCACCGTCATGGCGATGGTGCTCGACTTCCTCACCGACGAGGGCACCTTCCGCCGCGACTTCGAGGACGAGGTCTTCGTCGGCGCCTGCGTCACGCACGAGGGCGCGGTCGTCCACGAGCGCGTGAAAGGGAAGTTGGACGTAGGAAGTGAGAAGTAGGAAGTGGAAGCCATGCAGGTGTCCGAGCCAAGACAGACGGATTTAGTGGAGCGTGCGACTGCATTCTCGCTGCGTTCGATCAAGCTGTACCGGCATCTCGACCAGCAAGAGCGGGCGGCGCGGCGGCTGGCCGACCAATTTCTACGTGCGGCTACGTCTGTCGGAGCCAACTTGGAAGAAGCGCGCGCGGCGGAGAGTCGGCGTGACTTCGCGCACAAGCACAGTATCGCTTTGAAAGAGGCGGGCGAGGCGCTCTACTGGCTCAAACTCTTCCGTCTCGCCGAATTCGTCTCCCGTGACCGCATCGATCCGCTCATGCACGAGGCTCACGAACTCGTCGCTATCCTGACCGCGCTCATCCGCACCACCAAACGCAACGGACTTTAGAAGTTCGAAGTTGAAAAGTGAGAAGTAGGAAGTCATCCTGCTCTCACTTCCCACTTCAAACTTCCCACTTCAAAACTTCGTCCTCATGGATATCGCCCTCATCGTCGTCTTCGTGCTCGCCTCGTTCGTCGGGTTCGAGATCATCACCAAGGTGCCTGCGACGCTGCACACGCCGCTCATGTCGGGCTCGAACGCCATCAGCGGCATCACCATCGTGGGCGCGCTGATCGTGACGGCGGGCGTCGATGCGCCCTGGGCGAAGTGGGTCGGCTTCGCGGCCCTCGTGCTTGCCACGATCAACGTGGTGGGCGGCTTCCTCGTCACGGATCGGATGCTCTCGATGTTCAAAAAGAAACCCGACGCCAAGAGCTAGCACCGCGCTAGACCAGGCACCCACTTCCACCTTCGTACTTCGAACCTCTCACCTCCGATGGACGCACTCATCACCATCGCCTACCTCGTCGCGGCGTCGCTGTTCATCTTTGGGTTGAAGCGGCTCTCGTCGCCACGGACGGCCCCGGCGGGCAACCGGATGGCGGCGGTCGGCATGCTCGTCGCTGTGGTGGCGGCGCTCGTGGAGGCCAACCTCCTCAACCCCATTGAGATCGTCGCGGGGTTGGTGCTCGGTGGCGGGATCGGGCTGCTCCTGGCGAAGCGCATCCAGATGACGCAGATGCCCGAGTTGGTCGCAGCGTTCAACGCGTTCGGCGGCGGCGCGAGCGCGCTCGTCGCGGCGGCGGAACTGCTACGCTGGCAGACGGACCCCACGCCGGCGGATGCAACCGCCCTCCCCCTCTCGCTCTCCATCACGGCGCTGCTCTCCGTCGTGATCGGCGCGGTGACGTTCTCCGGCTCGTTCGTGGCGTTCGCCAAGCTCAACGGCTCGCTCCGCTCGATGGGCTTCCCCGGCGTCCGCTTCGTGACGTTTGCGCTCGCGGGCGGGACCATCGCCGCGGCCGTGTGGCTAGCCCTCTCGGGCGGCGACTACCTCGCGAACCCGGAGCCGGTCTACACGGCGCTCGGCATCGTGGGCGCAGCGGCGCTGCTGCTCGGCATCGTGCTCGTGGTCCCCATCGGCGGGGCCGACATGCCGGTCGTGGTGGCGCTCCTGAACTCGTACTCCGGTCTCGCGGCGGCGGCGGCGGGCTTCGTGCTCACCAACTACGCGCTCATCGTCTCGGGGGCGCTCGTGGGCGCGAGCGGGCTGATCCTGACCATGATCATGTGCGACGCGATGAACCGCTCGCTCCTGAACGTGCTGCTCGGCGGCTTCGGCGCCGACGCGGGCACGGCCGTCGCGACGGGCGCGGGCGACCAGGAAGGCAAGCAGGTCCGCCAGACCTCGGCCGACGACGCGGCCGTGCTGATGAGCTACGCCGGGCGCGTCATCATCGTGCCGGGCTACGGCCTCGCGGTCGCGCAGGCGCAGCACGAGGTCCGCGAGATGGCCGACCTCCTCCAGAAAGAGGGCGTCGACGTGCGCTACGCGATCCATCCCGTCGCCGGCCGCATGCCGGGGCACATGAACGTCCTCCTCGCCGAGGCCAACGTGCCCGACGACCTGCTCTTCGACATGGACGACATCAACAACGAGTTCGACCAGACCGACGTGGCGCTCGTCGTCGGCGCGAACGACGTGGTCAACCCCGGCGCGAAGACCAACCCGGCCAGCCCGATCTACGGCATGCCCGTCCTCAACGTGGACGAGGCGCAGAACGTGATCGTCCTCAAGCGCTCGATGCGCCCCGGCTACGCGGGCATCCAAAACGAGCTCTTCTTCCGCGACAACACGCAGCTCCCCTTCGGCGACGCGAAGGACTCCATCGGCAACATCGTCGGCGAACTGAAGGAGCTGCAGAAGACATAGGGCCGTACCGTCGGGTGCTCCTCGCTACCCGTTCTATGACACACGTGATCTACCTCCGAATATGCTCTCTCCGCCAGGAGAGACCTCGGTGCGTACCGCGCCGAGTGCGTTCGGGACGTGGCTCAGCCGTCGTGGATTCAACCCCCACCATCTCGATAGAATCGTACCTTGACAGAGTGTTGTGGCGGCGCGGCTTCAATGGGCTTCTGGCGTGCCTACGACGCCCGCTACTGCGTTTAACTCGTTCGTTCGGACCCGCTCGGACGCCCTAGTGTGAGCGCAAGGGGTCTACTGCGCGATCACCTCTGGACGTGACGGGGTTGCCAGGTTGGTCAACCACCCCTGTCCCCTCCCCCGCGTTCGCGAGGGCAGGCTCTGTCCAGGAGGGGAACTGCCTTAGCGGCTTCCGTACATGGCTTCGATATCGCAATAGACCGATTGTCCACACGCCCTAGCGGCGCGCGTGGCAGTCCTCACCATTGCTCCGATTCGCTCCTTGTGTCGTAGCACTATTTGACTTTATCAGAAAGCGATAGGACATTCGCGGTATTGTGTACTTCTCGTCTACTCCAATGGTCCGTGCAGTTTAGGGAGGGCCTGGCTCAGCAAAACAGCCTAAACCACGCGTTTTCAGCTGCGCCAGGGCTACTCCGGGCTTTTCTCCAACTGGGCTCAGTTGGAAGAAACTCGGCCTCCTTTCTCGGCCTGAATCGCCTGTGCCTCCTGCCGAAGCCACAGCCAGGCACAAACGCACGCCGACTCGACCCCAGCAGCCATGTATCTGGGCTTGGTTCGGAAAACTGCACGGAGTATTGCTACTCGTTCCTATCGTGCTACCCTTGCGCTCTCTAAGTCTGGCGGTGTTCTTGCTCTCCATGGCTTGTCTTGTTGGTTGTGACACCAACTACGAACCGGAGGCCCCCTCGCTGCCAGTACAAGAATCGGCCTGCGGATTCATCGAGAGGACTGGAGAGATTGAGCCTGTTACAATTGTGCTAGGTGGCACCGAGGAGATTCAGCTAGTTCCGCTCTTTCGTCACTCGAAGGATTATTTGATGACCTACACGGCGGTTGCCTCCGATGATGCGATCAGCGTTGCGTATGTCCGGAACCAATTTCGAGGAGTGCCGATGGGGATACAAAGCAACTCCGAACTGGGCACCTACTTCGTAACGGTCACCGCAGACGACTCGTGCGAAGTCAGTACTAACCGAACAGCGCAAATCGAGGTGGAGGTGATCCCGTTACCATGAGGGTGGTTGCCCAGGGGGTGACCGACCTTCACGTCCTTCTAGCCTCTACGGAGCCTGTTTTAGAGGGGGGTACACTTGTCTTCGTGACGGTGCCGACGCGCAGCTTTGCGCTGGCGGCGGAAACGAATCCGGTGGCGGCGGTAATGGAGGCCGAGGGGCTGACGCTCGTGCTCCCGCAGGCCCAGGCCGACGCGCTGCGCTTCGGCTACGGCACCGTCTTCCGCCAGCTCACGCTCACGGTCCACTCTAGCCTCGACGCGGTCGGGCTGACCGCCGCCGTGGCGACGCGCCTCGCCGCGCACGGCATCCCGGCGAACGTCGTCGCGGGCTTCTACCACGACCACCTCTTCGTCCCTCACGACCGCGCGGAGGAGGCGTTGGCCGCGTTGCAAGCGCTGAGTCGGGAGCACAGGCCTTGAATCGCAACGAGGAAGACGGTACGTTATTCGAACCCGTAGGTCTGCAACACGAATCGCTCACGGCTATGAACGCTTCGCACCCACTCCAGCCAGGCAGCCGCGTCATGACGCTGCTGCTCGCGGTGATCACGGTATTTTTCGTGGGGTATGGCACCCTCGGCGGTGGCGGCGCGTCGTTGTTTTTTGCGCTACTGGGAGCGATGGGCACGTGGCGGCACTACGCCGTGGGTCGCCGCCGACGGAGCCAGGGCGGACTGGATCTCATCGGCACGGAGGACGCCGCCGGGGTGTGAGGGGGCATACTGGGTAGGCATCTCGGGCTGTTCGGATCTTGCCCACTTCAAACCCTCGCACGCCCACACCCCCATACCCTGGAACCGCCCTACCTCCCGATCCTCTACCGCGACGACCGGCTCGTCGCCATCGCCAAGCCATACGGGATCCACGTGCATCGTACGCGGCTCGACCGGCAGGCGCGCGTGTTCGTGCTCCAGACGCTGCGCAACCAGATCGACCGGCACCTCTTTCCCGTGCACCGCCTCGACCGCAGCACGTCCGGCGCGATGGTGTTCGGGCTCGACTCGGAGGCAGCGACGGCGCTTGGGGCCGCGTTCCAGGAGCGGCGCGTCGACAAAGCCTACCTCGCCGTGGTGCGCGGGCACCCGCCCGAATCGGGCGTGATCGACCGGGCGCTGCGGCTGCCGGACTGGCCGAAGGAGCGCGGCGAAGCGGGGCGCATGGACCCCGACGCGCGGCCGATGCAGCCTGCCGTGACAGGCTACCGCACGCTTGCCACGTCGGTCGTGCCCGTGCAGGTGAGCCGCTACCCGGAGAGCTGGTACGCCCTCGTGGAGGCGCAGCCAAAGACCGGGCGCTGGCACCAGATCCGCCGCCACCTCGCGGGCATCCAGCACCCCGTCCTCGGCGACCGCCGCCACGGCGACCACCGCCACAACCACTACCTCCGTGCCCTCCTCGGCCATCGACGCCTGCTCCTCCACGCGGCCTGCCTCAAGGTCCCCCACCCCGATGATGGCCGCCCCGTGACCGTCGAGGCCCCGCCTCCCCATACCTTCGCGCAGGCCGCGTTGGCACTCGGCTTGCCTCTCCCTGACAACCTGCTTCGGCCTCCTGGATCCAACGCGGCAGCGGAGTAGTTTCGACCGGCCTCCCACCACCACGCCCTCCTCCGATGCCTCGCCTACTCCTCCTCGCCGCGCTTCTCGCGCTGCCTGCCTGTGGCCTCTTCGGCAGCGAAGACGAAGTCCGCGTCGTCGACTACGACGGCACCCCGATCACGGCTGCCGATGCGCAACTCTTTGGTGCCGACTGGTCCTGGACGGCCCGCGTCGACACCGACCCCGAGGGCCGCCCTCGCATCGCGCTCAACCTCCGCCGCATCGGCGAGCAGGACGGCACCGGCGAGGAGTACGAGATCCGCCTCATCGACAACGGCGAGAGCCTGCCGCGCTTCGACGCCGGGCGCTACGAGCAACGCACGGCCACCTCGGGCGGCGGCTTCGCCGAGACGCGCCGCGGCCTCCGCAACGGCACCGTCGCCATCCAAGACTTCGACCTCACCGGCGTCGTCAGCGGCACCACCTCCGGCGACCTCTCGTTCACGTTCTACTACGACTTCGCGGAGTGATTCAGTAGCTCAGGGTCGCGGTATTTCAGTGGGACTCTGAAGAACTGAGCCATCAGATCTCTCCTCAGCCATGCCGATCTCGACCTATCTGCGTGACCTCCGGGCGCTCGTCGGGACGCGCTGCCTCCTCGTGCCGGGCGTCGCGGCGGTCATCCACAACGAGGCGGGGCACGTCCTGCTGATGCGGCGGTCCGACAACGGACGGTGGAGCCTGCCCGCGGGCAGCATCGACCCAGGCGAGGCACCGCGCGAGGCCGTCCTCCGCGAGGTCGCCGAGGAAACGGGCTTGACCGTGACCGCCACGCATCTGCTCGATGCCGTCGGCGGCGGGGACTACCGGACACGCTATCCGAACGGCGACGAGGTCGAATACACCGTCTGCGTCTTCGCCTGCGAGGTGCAGCCGGGCATGCCCGCGGCCGTCGATGGGGAGGCGACGGCGTTCCGATGGGCCGCGCCCGCCGACGTGCCTGCGCTGCTCGATCTGCCCTATCCGTCCACGCTCTTTCTACCGCGCTAGCTGCGACGCGCCGTCAACCAGGCCGCGAAGGCGTCGCGCTCCATCGCGTTGAGGCACTGCGCGGCGGTGAGGCCGCCCTTGCGCGCCACGGCAACGCCCCAGCGGATCAGGTCGAGTTGCTCGACCGAGTGCGCGTCGGGGTTGATGGCGATGCGCACGCCCGCGTCGGTGGCAGCGCGGACGTGGCGCCAGTCGAGGTCGAGGCGGTACGGGTTGGCGTTGAGCTCAAGCGCGACGCCGTGCGCGGCGCAGGCTTCGATGACGGCGGCGTGGTCGAGCGGGTAGCCCTCGCGGCGCAGCAGCAGGCGGCCCGTCGGGTGGCCGAGGATGTGGACGTGCGGGTGCGACACGGCGCGGACGAGGCGTGCTGTCGCCTCCGCCTCGGTCATATTGAAGTGGGTGTGCACGCTCGCCACGACGAGGTCCAACTCGGCGAGCACGTCGTCGGGGTAGTCGAGGCGGCCGTCTTTGAGGATGTCCACCTCAGAGCCCGTGAACACGCGGAAGTCGACGCCGTCGGCCTCGTACTGCGCGTTGAGCGTGCGCACCTCGGCGATTTGCTCGCGGAGGCGCTCGATGGAGAGGCCGTTGGCGACCTTGAGCGAGCGGCTGTGGTCGCAGATGCCGAAGTAAGTCAGCCCGCTCGCCCGCGCCGCCTCGGCCATCTCCTTCAGCGAGTGCGCGCCGTCGCTGTAGGTCGAGTGGTTGTGCAGCGACCCGCGCAGGTCTGCGAGTGTGATGAGGTCGGGCACCATGCCCTCGGCGGCGCGCACCAGTTCGTCCCTTGCCTGTTCGACAGGGCCTTCGCGCAGCTCCGGCGGAACGAACGCCAGCCCAGCCCGCTCGTAGATCGCGGCTTCCGTCTCCGCCTCGTCGGGGGCGCCGTGGGCCTCGATGAACGCCGCGACGTGCTCCGGACTGCCTGTGTGCTCCCACAACGCGACCGCGAAGCGACTCGGGTCGGCATGATGCACGATAAGCGACAGCCCATCCGGTAGCGCGCCCTCGAACAACGCACCGTCAGTTTGCCCGCCGGTGCAGCCGTGGCCGTCGAGCACGGCACCCACCGCATCGGCATCGCCGGCGGTGACGAGTTCGACCTCGCCGACTGTCTCCAGCGCGCGGCGGAACGCCCCGGCAGGCTCGGCGACGCTGATGCCGTCTGCCTCGCGCAGCGCCTTCAAGAGCGGCGCCACGTCGGCGTGCGCCGTTGCGTAGTGGCGGCGTCCCTGGTACGTCCGCACCGTGTCGATCTGCGCCAGGATCGTGTCCTGCGTCTTCGCGCCGAAGCCGTCGAGCTCGGCGATGCGACCGGCGACGGCGGCCGCTTCGAGGTCGTCGAGCGAGGTCACGCTGAGGTCCTGCCAGAGCCGCCGCACCTTCTTGGGCCCGAGCCCCTTCACGCGGAGCACGTCCGGGAGCTCCGGTGGCAGCGCCGCGAGCAACTCGTCGCGGACGGCCAGCGTGCCCGTCTCCACGAGCTCGCGCACGTCACCCGCGATGGATTTGCCGATGCCGCGTACGGCGGTCAGGTCGGCGCGCGTTAGCTCGGCGGCGGGCTCCTCCATGCGTTCGAGCGTGCGCGCGGCCGAGGCGAAGGCGCGGGCGCGGAACGGGTTGCCGCCCGTCAGTTCAATCAGCGCGGCGGTGTCCTTGAGGGGGCGAGCGAGGGCTTTGTTGGTCACGGCGGGGAAGTGAAGAGGGAAGGGTAAGAGAGAAGAGCGGGCGGCAGAGCAGCGGGGAGACGCCGAGCAGGCTTGACAGGCTCCGGCGGTCCCGGCACCTTTTCGACCTTCGACTTGCGACCCTCGACCCTCGACCTGGACGGTTCACACAAATCGCAGGGCAGCCGACGTTGCTGCCGTGTAGCTTCTCGCCGAGCCAACCTACCAAACCTCCGACCGCTCATGCGTTTCCGCTCCTTTGCCTTCGTGGCGGCACTCCTCGCGCTCGCGATCCCGTTCACCGGCTGCGACTCCGACGACCCGGATCCCATCGACGACTTCGACCCCTCCACGGTCGACTACGACACCGTCACCTCGCTCTCCTTCGCCGAATTCGTGCGCCCGCTCCTCGAAGCGCGCGACGTGTTCGATGGCGCGCCCTACGGCTTCGACGCGCTCTTCGCCAGCGACGCCGGGGCCTTCGTGATCCCGTTCGACGCCGCCGGCTCGATCCTCTTCCGCGTCATCGACGCCGGGGCCAACGTGGACGGCCTGAACCTGGGTGCCCTCGAAGACGACGAGGTCGCCTACCTCCGCCGCTGGGTGGACGCGGGCGCGCCCGACACCGACGGCTCGATCCCGTACGCGGGCGCGACCGAGTTCGCCCTCGTCTGCAACCAACTCGACGCCAAGGTGTCGGTCATCGACATCCGCGAGGGCCGCGTGATCCGCACGCTCGACTTCACCGACCTCGGCCTCCCGGCCACCATCAAGCCGCACGACATCGTCGCGGAGCCCGACGGCAGCGCCTGGTACGTCGCGCTCATCGACGCCAACAGCGTGCTCAAGTTCTCGACCGACCTCAACGCGCTCGGCGCCGGCCTGGAGGGCTTCATCGCACAGACGACGGCGGGCGTGGGCGCGTTCACCACGCCGGGCATGCTCGCCCTCGACCCTGGCGGCATGCTCTACGCGGGCCGCTCGTTCGCGGACCAGTCCGGCAGCCAGAGCATCGCCATGATCGACCGCGCGACGATGAGCTTGGAGGAGATCGCCGTGCCCTTCACGCGCCCGCACGCCCTGGAGCAGGTCGGCGACTACGTGCTCTCGTCGTCGCTCAGCGAAAACGTCGTCGTCTCGATCGACGTGTCGGACCCGCTGCTGCCCGAGGTGGTGGACCAGATCTCGCTCGGCGGCGGCATGAAGTCGCTCGTGATGTTCGACGTGAGCCCCGACGGCCAGCAGGCCGCGCTCACCGCGCAGCTCTCGCAGGAGGTCTATCTCCTCGACCTCTCCGACCCGACGAACCTGCGCATCACCGGCATCGTCGCCGTGGGCGAGCAACCCTGGCACCCGACCTACAGCCCCGACGGCGCGACGCTCTACATCCCGAACCGCCTCTCCAACTCGGTGAGCGTGATGGACGTGGCGACGCAGACCGTCACGGCGACCATCACCGACGCGGCGCTCTCGCAGCCGCACGGCTCCGCCATCACCGCCGACGGGCGCTTCCTCGTCGTGTCGAGCCGCAACACGATGGGGGGCTACACGCCGGAGTTCCCGTACGCGGGCAGCCAGGAGAACCCAGGCACGGTCGTCGTGATCGACACGCGGACCAACGCGGTCGTGCACGTGATCGAGATCGGCGCGTTTGCCTCGGGCGTGGAGGTCGTCAACCTGTAGTTCAGGTTCCTAGATCAGCTTTTCACGGCCTCCTCCTGGTTTTCGGGGAGGAGGCCCGTTTATTCTGGGACTTCCTCGATCGCACCGCCGTGTCCCGACTCGCTACCCTGGTCCGTCTTGCGCTGGTGCTGTGCCTCGTGGCCAGCACGCAGAGCCTGCTCGTGGTCCAGGGCATCTTCGTGCTGCGG
The DNA here is from genome assembly GCA_039027055.1 of Bacteroidota bacterium. Taxonomy (GTDB): domain Bacteria; phylum Bacteroidota; class Rhodothermia; order Rhodothermales; family Rubricoccaceae; genus JBCBEX01. The sequence goes on along the minus strand of JBCCLD010000065.1, from coordinate 3,434 downwards.
CAGGACATGATCGCGGAGCGCCTCTGCGAGAACCGCGACCGCCCGGAGCTAAACTGCGACGGCGTGTGCTACCTCACACAGCAGCTCAAGGAGCGCCAGGACCGCGAGCGCGAGCACAACAAGGCCGTCCTCGAACTCGCGCTTACGTTCCAGCTTCAGGTCGCCGAGGGCATCGCGCTGGACGCGCCCGGCGACGGCATCGAGGCCCGCTACGGCGGCACCGCCCTGCTCGGCTGGGCCGCAGGCATGCCCGACGAGGTGTTCGTCCCGCCCCGCGGCTGAGCGGCTGGGCTTGAATGCGACGCGACGCGGGCACCCCCTGTGTCGTCTCCGCTCGCAGAGGCTCGCTCCACTCCTCGGACTGTCCCACTCGCCCGCGAGGGGGCAGCTTTTCGTCCCACCCTGACGCTTGCGGAAGGGGACGAAAAGCAGGGGGGGTGATCGGTCCAGCACCCAAGGCCCCACGGATTCGCTGCGCTCTGGCACCGGGCTGGAGCGCCCCCTACCGCGCTGCACCGCGCGCCGCAGCATGCCCTGCGTACCCGCGCCGGTGCCTGAACCCTCTTCCTATGCTTCGCACGATGCTGTGCGGCGTACTCGCGTGCGCCGTAGCCCTCCCCCTCTCCGCTCAAACCCCCTGGACCTCCCACCGCCCCGACGGCCATGCCCCCATCGGCGTGATGGGAGACCACACGCACTCGGCCGGCGAGTTCATGGTGTCCTACCGCTTCATGGCGATGGCCATGGCCGGCAACCGCGACGGCACCGACGCGCTCTCCGACGCCGAGGTCATCGATCCCAACGGTTCCAACTTCCTGGTCACGCCCACCGAGATGCCGATGCAGATGCACATGATCGGGGTGATGGTAGCCCCGACGGACCGCCTCACGCTCATGGCGATGGTGCCGCTCGTCACGATGTCGATGGACCACCGGACGCGCATGGGCGGCGCGTTCACCACCGAGGCGGGCGGCCTGGGCGACCTCGGCCTCGCGGCGCTCGTGGTGCTCGCCTGGCCCGAGCGGCAGCGCCTCCACGCCAACCTCGGCGTGCGCCTGCCGACGGGCTCCGTCGGGGAGCAGGACGTGACGCCCGCGAGCGCGCCCAACGAGACGACGCTGCCCTACCCCATGCAGACCGGCTCGGGGACGGTCGACCTCCAACCGGGGCTCACCTACCTCGGCCAGGCTGACCGTCTCTCGTGGGGGGCACAGGCGATGGGCACGATCCGCCTCGGCGAGAACAGCAGCGCCTACCGCCTCGGCAACGTCCTCGACGTGACTGCGTGGGGCGGCGTCCAGGCGACCGACTGGCTCGGCGGCTCGCTCCGCCTCGCGGCCTCCACCTGGGGCGATGTCTCGGGCGCCAACCCCGCCTACGCGATGGGCGTGACGAACCGCACGGTGCCCACCGTCTTCGCCGACCTTCGCGCTGGCACGCGCTTTGATCTCGGCATCGGCGCGAACGTGCTCGTCCCCCGCGGGCCGCTCCACGACCTCCGCCTCGCGGCCGAATTCGAGCTTCCGGTCTACCAGTCGCTCGACGGCCCCCAACTCGAAACCGACTGGACGCTCACGCTCGGCGCGCAGTATGCCTTCTGACGCGCTGGACCGTGCCGCGCCCGCCGCCGACCCGCCCTCTCGCGATGAAACGCCGATCCGCAGCGCTCCTGCCCGTTTTGCTCGTTGCTGTGCTTAGCGTCGTGCTGGGCGTGCCGGCAGTGCAGGCACAGGCGGAGACCTCCGAGCTGCGCGGTACCGTCCTCGACACCGACGGGACCGCGCTGGCGGGGGTCAACATCGCCGTGCTGAACGCGTCGCCGGGGGCCTTCACGGACGAAGCTGGGTCGTTTGTACTCACCCTCATCCCGGGGACCTACACGCTGGAGTTCACGCGGATCGGCTACGCCCCGCGCCTGGCCATCGTGACCGCGCCCACCGAGGCGGCGCTCGTGATGGAGTTGGTGCCCCGCACCGAGGCGCTCGGCGAGCTCGTCGTCTCGACGCAGCGCACCGACGCCACGCTCCTCGACGCGCCCGCCGCCGTCACTACGCTCGGCGCAGACGAGATCGTGGCCTCGCAGACGTGGGCGCTCGCCGACCTCACGGGCCGCGTGCCGAACTACCTCTACCAGGAACCCGGCGTCAGCTTCCAGGCGCTCCAGTCGATTCGCGGCGTGCAGGTCTTCAGCGAGAACCCTGCCGTGGCGACCTACGTGGACGGCGTCAATGCGCTCGACATCCTGGGGGGTGGGCTGGCGCTCGTGGACGTGGAACGCATCGAGGTGCTGCGCGGGCCGCAGGGGACGCTCTTCGGGCAGGGCGCGCTCGGGGGCGTGGTCAACATCGTCACGCGCCCGCCGACCAACCGCCGCGTAGTCTACGGCGAGGCGACGGTCGGCAACCTCGGCCTCCAGCGCTACGAGGCGAGCCTCAAGACCCCGCTCGTGCCGAGCCGCCTCTTCGTCGGGGCGTCGGCGCTCTTCCAGACGCGCGACGGCACCTTCCAGAACGACACGACGGCGTTGGCGGTCCTCGCGCCCGACGCCGAGGTGGTCGGGGCCGACGTGATGGACGCCGAGATCGGCGGCGAGCAGACGCTCTACGCGCAGGTCGGGCTGCAGTGGCTGCCGTCGAACGTCGTCCGCGCCCGGCTCGACGTGAAGGCGCAGCGCGACCAGTCGGACGCCAGCGCCTTCTGGGCGGGGGCCCCCGACGAGGCGACGGCCTTCGCCAACCCGGACGCGCTCTTCCTGCCGCGCGTGGGGCAGCACGAGCGGACGCTCGTCAACACCGCCTTCGCGCTCGACATCTACGGGCCGGGCCTCACGCTCACGCTCGCCACCACCGTGCAGCGGGTCGGCCTCGCCTTCGCCGACCTCTTCGACGGCAGCGACGTCTACGCCTCGTACAGCTTCGACGGGACCACCGTGGACCTCGGCGCGGCGGCTCGCCCGCAGGCCATGTGGAGCCAGGAGCTCCGCGCGACTTCCAACGGCGACGGACCGGTCGCCTTCACGATGGGCATCCACGCGTTCACCCAGAACACGTTCGAGCCGACGACCAACCGCGCGCGCGAGCTCGGCCCCGACACCTATTCCCTCTTCCGCAACGCGGGCGCGAACGCAGGCTTCGCCACCTACGGGCAGGCCACGTGGCAGCTCTCCGACCGCCTCGACGTGACCGGCGGGCTGCGCTACGACATTGAGGAGCGGTCGAGCACCTTCAACACCTTCGGCGACCTCGTTCTGCAAGCGGGCGAGGTGACCGAGTTCGTGCCAGACACGACCGTGTCGGCGTCCTACAGCGCGCTCTCGCCGAAGATCGCCTTCGGTTACGACGTGACGGACCGCGTGCGGGCCTACGCGAGCTACACGCGGGGCTTCCGCGCGGGCGGCATCAACGCGCAGCGCATCCCCAACCGGCTCGCGGAGC
>JBCCLD010000064.1:0-14678 GCA_039027055.1 Bacteroidota bacterium | reverse complement strand
CGGCGAACTCGATCTGGTCGAGGAGGAGCTCGCTGATCGAGCGGACATCGCCCTCCGTGGCTTGGAGGCCGCGGTCGCGCAGCTGCTCCACCGAATCCAACTCGTCGAGGAGGTTGCCGGCGTCCACGACGGTCACCATCGTGTCGAGGCGGGCGACCTCGTTGAGCACGCGCCCCGTGGCGTCCTCGAAGGTGAACGTCTCCGCGACCGGCAGCGGCTCCGAGATGCCCGACGACTCAATGAGGATGGCGTCGAAGCGGCCCTCCTCGGCTAAGCGGGCGACCTCAACGAGGAGGTCTTCGCGCAGCGTGCAGCAGATACAGCCGTTGCTCATCTCCACAAGGCGAGCGTCGGTACGCGTCACCTCGGGTGTGAGGGCGGGATCGTACTGCACCTCGCCCTGCCGCACGAGCGCGGCATCGACGTTAACCTCCGACATGTCGTTGACGATCACGGCCACGCGCCGCCCTTCGCGGTTGGCGAGGACGTGGTTGAGGAGCGTCGTCTTGCCCGCGCCGAGAAAGCCGGACAGGACCGTGACAGGGATCGGTGGTTTCGGTTGCATGGTCAGTGTCCCCAGCGTCGCGCTTATTCAGGTTCGGTGTAGGAGAGGGTGCGTGCGAAGGCCTCCTCGAAGCGCGTCATCGGCTCGCTGCCGTAGAACTGGTCGGCAGGGGCGGTCGCCTCGGGTGCCATGAAGACGAAGGTGGGCGTACCGCCTGCGCCGAGTGTCGCCCCCAGACGGGTGTCGGCGATCATCAGCGGTGCCGTCGCGTCGCGCGCGAGGCACTTGTCGAAGGCCTCAGCATCCAGGTTGGCGTCGGCCGCAGCTTGGCGGAAAGCGGGCGTCGGGTCGCGGAGGAACCGCCAGTCGGGCTGCGTGAGGTAGAGGCGCTCTTGCAGGAACTCGAAGCCCTCTTGACCCCCGATCGCGCCTGCGCAGAACGCCGCCTCGGTGGCGTGCGGCCCACGCATCAGCCGAGGAATCGGAAAAGCGCGCACGACGAGGTTTGCCCGCCCCGTCGCGACGAACGCGGCCTTGACCGAGTCGAGCTTCGTCTCGAAAGCATCGCGGCAGCTTGGGCAGGCGAAGTCGACGAACTCGTGGATCGTCGGCACCGCCGGGTCAAGTGCGCCGTCGAGACCGGCGCCGTAGGTGCGCGCCGCGTCGGCGGCGTCCAGCCACGCCTGATCTGCGCTCGAACTGTCGGCGGCCGTCATCTGAGCGAAGACCGACGGGATGCTGAGCACGAGCAGGAAGGCCAGGGCGTACCGGCTGGGGCGTGCGAGGTCATGCATGGACGTTCGGGAGACGTAGGTTGAGGAGGTGCCCCACCACCAACGTCGCCGAGCCGAGCAGGGTGAGGGTGGTCTCACCCGCCTCGCCGAGCGCTTCACCCACGAGCACGGCTCCGACGAGCAGCACGACGCCCGCCACGAGCAGCACCGGGACGAGAACCCGTCGGTGCCGCCGGTAGCCCGGCAGCGCGACGAGGAGGACGACCGCGCCGAGCGCCAGCGCAAGGCCGAGGTGGACGCTCTCGGAGGCGGCCCACGCCAGCGCGCCCGTGGCCACGAGCGGCAGCGCAAGGCAGTGGATGACGCACAGCACCGAGAGGACGATGCCGACCAGGTCGAGGGAGGAGCGGACGGGGGCGGCCGCCACGGGAGGACTGTTCATGTGCGGGGGTGTCTACGATGAGGTGTGCAGGAGCGAGAGGGTCGGTACATAGCGGGTGCCGCTGTGCACGAGGTCGTGGTTGAGGAAGGCGGCGGCGGCGAAGCCGGAGGCGGCGGCCATCTGGACGGCCTGCATCGGCGTAGCCATGTCGCCGCACGCCCACACCGAGGGGGCGCTCGTGCGGTACGTCTCGTCCACCTCGATGTGCCCGGTCTCCGTCCGGGCCAGCCCGAGCGCGTCCGGGAGCGGCCCACGCGGGCGCTGCGGCGGCTGGACGTACACCGCCGTCGCCGCCAGCAAGTCGCCGCTCTCGAACATGACGGAGCGCACCGCGCGCCCCGTCACGTCGAGGGCAGCCACGGGGCGCGCGTCCACCACAACGCCGAGCGCCCCGAGTCTCTTGATGTCGTCGTCCGCGAGCGCACCGGAGCCGCCGGGGAGCCCGGTGCAGAGCGTCACGCGGGTCGTCCAGCCAAGCAGCAGTTCCGCGAGGTGGGCACTCGCCGCGCCGGCAGCGAGCACGACTGTCGGACGTCCACGTAGCTCGTGCCCGTGGCAGTACGGGCAGTGCACGACGGTGGCCCCCCAGGCTTGGGCTAGCCCTGGGATCTCAGGCAGCACGTCCTCGACGCCCGTGGCGAGGAGGAGCCGCCGGGCCGAGAGTTCGGAGCCGTCGGCCAGCGCCACCTGCACGCCCGCCTCGTCGGAGGTGGCGGTCAGCGCTTCGGCGTCGACGAACTGCGAGCCGTAGTCCTGGGCTTGCACGCGGCCGATACGGCGGAGCTCGTCGGGCGGTGTGCCGTCGCGGGTGAACACGTTGTAGCTGTGTGCCGCGGGCGCATTGCGCCCCGGCCCGCCGTCGAGCACGACCACGGAGCGCCCGGCGCGCGCTAGCACCAGCGCGGCTTCCAGGCCTGCCGGCCCCGCACCGACGATGATCACGTCTGTGGTTTTCTGGTCAAGCATGGTGGCACTCAAGCTTGTCGGCACTCAACGGGCGCGCCTTCATGTCTTCCGAAGGAGCAGGTCTTGGGGGGGTGGGTGCAGGCTTCACGGTGCAGCCTGATCGTCGCCCAGGCTGTATTCCGCGTCAACGAGGCGGTAGAGCAGGCCATAGGGATCGTCGCGGAGCAACTCCAAGCGACCCACAACGGTGATCGTGTCGTAGCTGAAAGCCACGCCGCGCGTCGCCTTCACCTCGATGATGGACTCCGGCCCGCCGGGCATGTGGAAGAAGCAGCCGTGTCCCGGGAAGGCACTGATCAGGAAGTGCGTCTGCTTCTCCTCGTACCCGAGCGGAATCATGTAGCCCGTGAGGCGAACCTCTGTCCCGTGTAGCTGCTCGATCTCTGGGGTGAACTGCGGGTTCCACTGCATGCCCTCGGGGGTCGGCACCTCGTCGAAGCCCGCTTGCATGAGCAGCCGCCAGACCTCGTCGTCCACCTGGACGTCCGCGAACGCCTGCATGTCGCTGCCGACGCTGCCCGACGCGGCGAACGAGGCCTCCACCGCCCTCGGTGCCGAGCGCGTCTTGGTGAAGGTGAACCAGGCAAAGCCGATGGCGAACACGAGCATGAATACCAGGAAGCCGTCGGATCGTACGATGGACCAAAGCTTTGTCATGGGGAACGACGACGGTTGGGGGACGGGTTAGCCCTGCGCGAGCACGCGGGCGATGTCGGTGCGGTAGGCTTGGAAGGCCGGGATGAGCGCGGCCACGACGCCCGCGACGAGCGCGAGCGCCACGACGAAGAGCACCCTCGGATCGAAGGAGAAGCCGCCGATGGCCATGCCCTGCGCCTGCTCGACAGCGCCGCCCAAGACGGCCGCGGCCAGGTGGCCGAGTACCAGTCCAAGGACCGCGCCGAGGCTGGCCAGGAGCAACCCCTCTAGCAAAACGTGGGCCATGAGCCTGCGCCGCGGGGCCCCGAGCGCCCGCATCATCGCGAGGTCGTAGCGCCGCTCCTTGAGCGCGTTGATGAGCGCCACGAAGACGCTCAGCACCGCCACGAGGACGAGGATGAGCCCGAAGGCGCGCACGGCGTCGACGCCCACGCCGAGGAGGTTGAAGAGGCGCGCCGTCTCGAACGCGGGCGCGGCGGCCTGGAGATCCGTCTGCGTGTTGACGTAGCGCGGGAAGGAGACCGCAGCCAGCGGGGAGGCGTAGCGGATCAGCACGGCGGTGTACTCCTGCTCCGGAGCCGACGCTGCCTGACCGGACGAGCCGGGCGGCCCCGACGCGCTGCTGGCCAGGACGGGCGCGGCAGCGTCTTCGGTCGCGTCGTCTTCCCCGTGATCGTCATGCGCGTGGTCATCGTCATGCGCATGGTCATCGTCATGACCGTGCTCGTCGTCATGAGCATGGTCATCGTCGTGCGCGTGGTCATCGTCGTGACTGTGCTCGTCGTCGTGCGCATGGTCATCGTCGTGCGCATGGTCGTCGTCATGGCTGTGTTCGTCGCCATGCTCGTCATCGTGGGCGTGGTCGTCTTCATGACCGTGCTCGTCGTCATGAGCATGGTCGTCGTCGTGTTCATGATCGTCCCCGTGCACGCCGTGCACGTCCCAGACCGTCTCGATGCTCGTCAGGATGAGACGGTCGAGGACGGTCCCCGTCTCGGCGAACACGCCGACCACCTCGATGGGATGCTCCTCGTGGGCGTGTCCGCCTTCGCTCAGCCCGTGGGCGCTGAAGAACGTGTCGCCCACGTCGAGGCCAGTCTCGCTTGCGACGGCGGCACCGACCGTCACCTTCATGGACCCCGACCACAATGCGCCGCGCTCGACCTCGCCGCCGTAGTGCGCCGCGTAAGCGGGCGTGGTCCCCACGATGCGGTAGCCGCGGTACGAGTCCCCGAGTGCCAGCGGGATCGCCTCCGCCACGACCGGGTCCTCCATGAGTGCCTCGGCCTCGGCGACCGGGATGTTGCCCGTCGGCGAGTCGATGTGGTAGACCGCCGAGAGAATGAGTTGGAGCGGGCTGCCCTTGGCACCCACCACGAGGTCGATGCCCTCCGCGTTGCGCGTGAGGTTCTGCTCCACGCGGTCGCTCACGAGGAGCAGCACCACGATGGTCGCGATGCCGAGCGCGAGGATGAGCACGTTCAGGACGCTGCTGAACGTGCGCTGCCGGAGGTAGGAGGCGCTGAGCTTGAAGAGGTTCATGGCCGTGGGAAGGCAGAAGTACGAAGGGAGAAGTAGGAAGTGAAGATCACGATCCCTTCGAGGGTGTCGTCCGATTCAGGCTTGTGGGTGGGATCTGAGCACGGGATCTGGCAGGCTGGTCCGAGTGCACCTGTGCAGACCTACCTAGCTGGCAGCGTGGTCGTGGGATGCTCGCTCTGATTCGTCGTCGAGCGCGAGGTACTCGCTGAAGGCACTCGTGATGCGGGCGTCGTGGGTGGCGACGAGGAGCGTGGCGTCGTACGCCTCGGCCTGCTCGCGGAGCAGCGTGAGCACCTGCGCTGCACGGACGTCGTCGAGGCTCGACGTGGGCTCGTCGGCGAGCAAGAGGCGGGGGCGGTTCATCACGGCGCGCGCAATCGCGACGCGCTGCCGCTGCCCAACCGAGAGTTCGTGGGGGTAGGCCTTCACCTTCTCCGCCACGTCCAGGCTGCGGAGCACCTCATGGGCGCGGCCCACGTCCTGCGGCAGTCCTGCCATGTAGGGCGCGAGGAGCAGGTTTTGCTCCACCGTCAGCGTGGGAAAGAGGTGCAACTGCTGGAAGACGATGCCGATGTGTTGTCCCCGAAATCGGTCGAGGGCGTCGCCTTTGAGCGCGGTGAGGTCTTCCCCGGCCACCACCACGCGGCCCTCGCTGGGTTTGAGCAGACCCGCCAGGATGTGGAGCAGTGTCGTCTTGCCGCTGCCGGAGAGGCCCAGCACGAGCCGGTGCTCGCCTTGGGCGACGCTAAAGTGGGGCAGGTCGAGGACGGCGTCCTGACCGTAGCGGTGCCGTACGTCTTCGAGCAGGATCATGCGGAGCTAGACGATCAGGAGAGGATGTATTGAGAGCGGAGCGGCCCGGTAGCAGGTATGCCGCCGAGCCAACTCCGTTCGTGTGTTTTCGTCTAGTGCGACGACACAGCCAATGCGACGACACAGCCAGTGCGATGACACCGCAATTCTGGCAACTCCGGCGTCACCGCACGTGTTGCGTGTCACGTGGTGCGTATCGAATCGAGGCCGACACGCACCACGTGTGAGCGAACGTGCCAGACATCGTGTGTGCCACCGCCAGCAGATCAGTCGTCGAAGGCGAGCACGACCTGCGGCTGGCCCGCGAGCGTGACGACGGGCTCGGCGCTGGCGGTCTCCGTTGCGATGTCGTAGGAGTAGATCCCCCGCGCGGTCTCGGTGCTCAGGCCGAAGAGCACGTCGCCGTCCACGAGGCTCACCGCCGTCGAGAACCCGTTGCCAGCCGGGAGCGGGAGCATCTCGCCGGTCTGCTGCGCGAGGTTGAACCGGACCGGCTGCCAGTTGAAGTCGGTCAGGTAGTTCGGGGGGTTGGAGCGCCCAGCGAGCACCTCGATGGTGCCGTAGACGTAGCCGTCGCCGCCGTAGACCATGCCGTTGAGCGTGCCGATCGCGCCGCCCTCGACGGGCATCGAGATCGTGGACGTGTCGAGGAAGTAGTCGTCGAACTCGGTCGCGCCGCTCCGGATGCGGAGGAAGCCCGGGCTCTGGCCGGGGGCGAAGCCAAACGAGGCGATGCAGTACACGTAGAGGTCACCATTTTGGTCGACGAACATCGTCTGGTTGAAGCCGTAGCGGCCGGGGCTGGCCGAGTGCTCCGAACGGATCACGCGCTCGTAGGCCCCCGTCGCGGCGTCGAAGACCGCCACGTCGACGCCATCGGCGGAAGCAAACGACGCCACGAACTGCTGGAGGCCGACGTAGAGCTTGCCGCCCGTGATGACCATCACGCCGGGTTCGGGGTTGGTGTCCTCGGCGTTGACCGGATTGCGGGCGATGCCGAGCGTATTCATGTCGATCACGTCGGTCTGCGTCATCGTCTGCGGGTTGAAGACGATGATCTGCCCCGCGAATAGGAGGCTCACGTAGGCGCGCGTCGCGCTCGCCCAGACGACGTTGGAGCCGACTCCGCCCGCAGGGAGCGCCATCCGGCCCGTCTCAGTGAGTTGCCCGTCCGTGCCACGGACGTAGCGCACCATCTCGTCCCCCGCGATGTTCTGCGTGATGATGACTTCGTTGCCCCACCTGTGGGCATAAACGAAGAACGTCTGCTCGTAGGCGTCGTCGTGGGTGACGCTGCCCTGGTCGAGGGAAATGGTCTGGACGAACGACGAGCCACTCTGGCCAGTCTGGTCGGGGACGGTGGTCACGAGGAGCACGTCCGGGACCACGGGCACGGGCACGGGGTCAGGGTCGACGGAGTCGGCGGTGTCGCACGCGGAGAAGACGAGCGCGAGCGCTAAGGTGGCGACGAGCGCCGTGGGAGTGAAACGAGTCATGGGTTGCCTGTGTGTGAATGAAGCCGGCTGATGCCGACAAGGGTGTCAGCGGGTGCCAACAAGGGTGTCAGCGGGTGCCGACGAGGGTGTAGCGGAGTTTGAGCCGGAACGTTCGGCCCGGGAGGGGGAAGTTGAACTGGTTGAGGATGGTGGCATCGGCCAGGTTTTGGACCTCCGCCGAGACCGTGATGCCACGGTCGAGCCAGGCCGCCTCTGCCCCGATCGTGTGGGTGAGCGTGCGGGGGATGCGTCGCTCCTGACGACTGCTCACCTCGAACGCGTAGAAGTATTCCCCGGTGAACTGCGCCTCGTAGAACGCCTTCGCGCGCGAGTTGCGGCCGACGAGGCCGTTGCGGTAGACCTCGGTCTGGAGGCCGCCGAAGAAGTAGGGCAGGTTGGGGAGGCGCAGGCCATAGGTCGCGCTCGGCACCGACGACCCGGGCTCCGTCTCCAGCACGTCGCGCGCGTCGAGGTAGGTCGCGTAGGCGCGGGCGTAGAGCCAGTCGGTCACGTCGCTCTGGACCTCCGCTTCGAGGCCGGCGATGCGGGCCGCGCCGAGGTTGGTGTGGGTCGCCGTCCCGCCGATCCCCGCGCCGAGGCGGATGAGGTCGTTGATCGATTGCCAGAACGCCCCGACCTCCACCTGGACGCGCCGCCCCGCGAAGGTGCGGTCGAGCTGGGCCCCGACCGTGAAGTTGAGCGCGCGCTCGGGCTTGAGCGCGGGCGCAGCCTGGATGAGGAGGCCGTCGCCGAAGAGTTCGGCCGAGGAGGGCAGCCGCCGTGCGTGCTCCACCGCCGCCTTGGCGAGCACGCCGCCCCGGAACCGGTAGCGGAGCGCGAGGCTGCCTCCCACGTCCACGGACTCGCTCTCGACGCGCTCGGGGTCGGTCGCGGACGGGTTGAAGAGCGACGAGGGCGTGCCGCTGGCAGAGAACGCATAGCCTCGGACCCCAGTCACGGCTACGAATCGTCTGCCGAGCGGCCGCCACTCATGCGACAGTCCCACCACAGCTGTCGCTTGGTCGCCTGGAAAATCCGCGACGTTGCGCCCGGCATACTCGCTAGCGATCGGGTTCGAGGGCCGGAACGCCACCCAGTCGAAGATGCTCGTAACGTTGAAGGTGTGGACCGGGCTGGCCTTGTAGGCCGCGGCGAGACGGTAGCGGTAGACGGTCGTCCGGTTGTCGGAGTCCGACGGGAAGAAGCCGAGCTCGCCGCGGCCGTTGGGACTGGGATTCCTCGTCCCGTCCCACCCATAGCGGACCGCCGAGGTGTCCACCAGCGCTCCGCGTGCCCAGGCTCCGATGAGCGCGGTCCTGAGGGCGAGGCGTCCGCCCAGGGCTCCCTCGCGATGGCCGGTCAGGATGAGCACGCCCAGGCCCGAACTCGCCTCGGCGTGCTGGATGTTGGTCTGGATGCCCTGGACCTGGCGGTTCTCGGCGATGATGGCCCCCTCGACGCCGAACTCGTCGAACCACGTTCGGTTGTTCACCAACGCGCCGCCCACGAGCACGCGCTGGATCTGGTCGTGGTCGCGCCGCACGACGAGGCCCGGCTGGAACGGGTTCTCCATCATGTAGTCGTTGTCCGCGCGGTCCACGTTGACCGAGGCGGCGGCTTCGAAGCCGGGTCCGAACGGCCGCTTGCCGGTCACCGAGAGCTGCTGCTGCCCAAACGAGCCGAGCGTGTAGCCCGCGTCGACGTAGCCGCCCTCGGGATGGATCGTGACGACGTTGATGGCCGAGCCCAACCCATCGCCGCCGAACTGCGCGGGCACAACGCCCTTGTAGACTTCGACCCGCTCGACGAGTTGGAGCGGGATGTTGTCGAGCGTGAAGGCGTCCCCGGCGGTATCGGCCGCGTTGCCGTCGACGTAGATCTGGACGCGCTGGCCTTCCAGTCCGCGCACCGAGAACACCGAGGACGATCCCAGCCCCCCGGAGCGGCGCACCTGCACGCCTACGGCCCGGCTGATCGCCTCGTCCACCGTGAGTCCGCGCCCCGCCAACTGCTGCCCATCGATGATGGTCACGGCGAAGGGGCTCTCGAGGATTTCCTCGGCTTCCGCGAAGCCTTCGATGTCGACCTCAGCCAGGGCGTCGGACTGTGGCCTGAGCGCGAGATTCAGGGCGACGGTCGCCCCTGCCCGGACGGTCACGGTGGTGTCGCGCGGCGTGTAGCCCACGAACGAGAACTGAATCGTCTGCTGCCCGCTGGGCACGCGCTCGATCCGATACAGGCCGTCGAGGTCAGAGGCGTCGCCGAGCGAGGTCCCGGCCACCACGACCGCTGCACCGGTAAGCGCCTCGCCGGTCTCGGCATCGGTCACGAGACCGGAAATGGTGCCGGTCTGCGCGCTCGCTGTAGTTGCGAGCAGGAGAGAAAGGAGAACAAGTCGCATGGGTTCAGGGGTGGGTGCGCTCGCCGTGCTGACGCGGCGGACAATTAGGGAGCGGGCAGTCGCTTGGCGGCGGCACGCGCGCCCGCGATGTTGCGGGCCGTGGGCCCGAGTTCGAGTTCGGCGAGCGGCCCCGTTGCGTAGAGGCCTGGCGCCCACGCCAGCGACGCCGTCACGCGCGGAAAGCCACACGGCGCGACGGGCAGGCCCTCGCGCTCGACCGCCTCGTCCAGCCAGGCCCCGCCCGGACGCCCCGCGGCGAAGCCCGTCGCCAGCACGACGCGGTCCGTGGTGCACGTCGCCTGAGCGCGAGTCGCTCGGGCGTAGGCGCGCAGCACTGGATGCGTGCGCCCTGCGCGCGGCTGCCCCGCACGCGGTTGTTCGATGTGCGACGGCTCGAGGTGACGCAGCGTGAGGCGGATCGCGCCCTGTGCACCTCGTCCGGCCGCTTTAGGTACAGCCGTCTCGACTTCCGCTGCCTCGACTTCGGCTGCCTCGATCTCGGCAGTCGTGACCTCGGCTGCCTCGATCTCGGCCGTGATGCGCTCCAACCCGTGGCGATCTGCAGCCCACCGGAACGAGCGCATCACATCCGACGGGGCCGAGCCGCGATGGCGCGCCGCGTCGATAGCGGCCCGGCGGCGGACTAGGCAGGCCTCGGCACGGAAGCGGGCCATCCGCTTCGGTCCCAGCCAGCCGGGGTCGGCGTCGAGCTGCGCCACGCGCGGCGCATGGCGGGCTACCAAGACGGTGGGCCCGCGTTGCGCCAGCGCGACGGCTGCCTGCATTGCCGAGATACCGCCCCCTACTACGGTCACGCGCTCCAGTTCAGGGACGGCATCCCGGCAAAAATCGAGATCAAAAAGGTGGTCTATCTGAGCGCCTCGCTTTCGCAGCGCCTGCGCCCAAGCGGGCCAACACGGCCGCTCGCTGCCCCCCACCGCCAGCACGACCCGCCGGGCATCGAGCGCACCGTGCTCCGTCTCGACGCGCCAGCCACCGGGTCGGCGCTGCAAGCCCGTCGCGCGACCCTGGACGCGGAGTGCGTCGAGCGCATGCGTCTGTATGACTGCGGATGCATAGGCTTGGAACAGTGCGTAGGCGGGACGACGGAACGGCGGCGCAAAGCGGGCTACGTCCGCAGCCTCGGGCGCTTTCGCGAAGCGCTTGAGGCCGAACGGGTCGACGCCGAGGTGATGCACGTAGGACGACCGGAGGAAGGCCATCCCGGTGTTGGCCGTCTGGTGGGACCAGAGGGCAAGCGGTGTGGGGTGCGGATCGAGCACCCGGACCCGCTCGCGGGGCCAGCCGAGGCGGGCCTTCAGCGCAAGCGAGAGGTGGGTGCCATGGACACCGCCCCCGACAATGAGCCAGTCGAGCACGGGCAGGCAGGCTGTGGACCTAAGGCTACCTCGCCCGGCACTGCATGCAGCACGCGTGCAGCTGGGGAGGCGTTGTGCACGCGCCGCTGCTCTGCTACCGAAGCGAGGCTACCGAAGCGGAGCGCGAAGCGCGCAGGCCGCCAGGTACCCCCACGCCGCTATCAACCTCCACGCGGAGGTCGTCGCAACATCCTGGGTACCCTTGGCGGATTAGCCTACCTGCGGGGGACCTCGTTCCCCAGGTACAATGACATCGGTCTCCGTTGCCGGAGATTCCGGGGTAGGTACCGCTTGTTCGAACCCGACGAACTGAGCGGAGAACGACTGAGGCGTCGCTTCAGAGCCTGCTACTTGCTGGAGGTACACACAGTCCAAGCACGAATCTGACTGGCCCTCACGCTCCTTCGAGTCCGCTGGGGCGTCCTCCTCCGAGCCTGCGACGCCGTGCTCGTGTGGGCAGTGCTGATGCGTAGCCTGGGGGGCCTCCGTCGTGTGTGCGTCCTCGTGATGGCTTTCTTGCCCGTGGCTCGCCCAGTGCACAGCCGGCCCCAGCGTGCCGCCCATGAGGACGACCGCGAGCAGTACCGACGCGAACAGGGAGCGATGAGGGTGCATGGCCCAGATATACGGCGCTTTCTCCAGCCGAGCAAGTGCGCCCGTCGATTTCGCCGTGAGTCGATAAACCACGCCGGCTCTCATCGCCACATCGCGACGGCCTCGCTAAGCGTAATCAGCGGGACGGGTGGGAGGTCCCGGAGCATCGCCGCATAGGTCTCGGCGTGACCGGGGTGGAGCAGCGCATCCCCGACCGTGTTGTGCCACAACAATACTGCCACGCCTCCGAAGCGCTGCGCCTGCCCGACGACTGCGCGCATCGCCTCGCGAGCGGGTGCCTCAGCCAGCCCTCGGTGCTGAAGCAGCGTGGTGTCCATGGCATGCACTGGCAAGGCCCAGAGGTCGAGCGGGGCGTCTGCGTCTACGTCGTAGACCAAGTGGGGCATCGTGGTGGCGCGGCGGAACCCTTCCCGCTCGGAAAAGCCGAGGGTACTGTCGAGGGTGAATCCAGTGCCTGATTGGAGGCGGGGCGTCCGCATGGCGTCGTGGCGGAGGTAGTGTTGACGGACCGCGCGGATAGGATGCCCGGCGAGGAGGGCGAGGCGGTCGCGCTCGGCGAGAAGGCGGCCGGCGTGGTCGTGGGCATAGTAGCCTGGATGGAGGCCGACCTCGCCTCCCTGCGCCTGGACGCGCTGCACGAACGCATGGAGCGCGGCCTCGCGCGCCCGGTAGGGGACATCCTCGGCTGCATACGCTGCCATCTTCAGGAACACCGTCGGGTGCGCACCGCGCTCAACGAGCGGGTCGAGGAGCAGATCGAGGCCGCGCTGGAACGGGTCGGGCCCGACGAGGCCGCGCCACGACCCGATGCCACGCAGCGCGCGGGCGGCTACCCCGAGCCGCCGCCGCCGCCAGTGGTCGATGTCGTAGGTCAGGCACACGGCGCCGCGCCGGGCATCGGGCCCCTCGGCCGGGTCCCCCCACCTCAGGCGCTCGAAGGCGACCCCCTGATCGGTCAGCGCTGCCACAAGGCGTTCGCGGTAGGCATCCACCACCGGCCGCAGCACCGTCGGCGTCTCTGGTGCCTGGTCGGCGGCTGCGTCGAGTTCGGCCTGGAGCGAGGCCGCGTACGGGAAGCGCCCGTGCACGTCCCGCTGACGGGTGGTGGCCTCGTGCCACCCGCTCAACCAGTAGCATGCCGAGGCTACGAGGTCAGCCCCCTCGAACGGCTCGGACGACAGCCCCGCGCCCTCCAGCGGAAACAGCACCGGCCAGGACTCGGCGTCCCACAGCAGCGCGCTGGCCTGGGCGGCCTCGTAGCGTCGCCGCTCCGCGAAGAACGCCGCCGTGCTCGGGTGGTGCCGCAGCCGTAGCGCGCGCCCGGGTGCGTCCGTCGGTGCGACGCCGTAGTAGAGTCCCCCCCCGCGCAACCCATCTCGGTCGGTCCACGAGGGCCGCAGCCCCAACGGCCGCAGCAGCTCGACGAGCGCGTACCGTGCCTTCGCCAGCATGACCGGCGGCACCTCGACGCAGGTCGGCAACGGCGCGAGACGGGACGGGTCGATAGACACGTGTGGACGTGTGGACGTGTGGACGTGTGGACGTGTGGACGTGTGGACGTGTGGACGTGTGGACGTGTGGACGTGTGGACGTGCAAAGCAACGCGCGCTCATTGCGGTCGTCAAACGAATTCGCGGCGCGGGAAGCGCCCGTGCCTCTGTGCTCACGTTCATACCTTTACACCTGTGTACGTTACCCACTTTTGTCCTCGTGCCTAGCCGCTTCAAGCTCTTCAGCGACCCGGTCCACGGCTTCGTCTCGGTGCCGAAGGGGCTCGTGCTCGATGTGATCGAGACGCCGGAGTTCCAGCGGCTGCGGCGGATCAGGCAGCTCGGCCTCGGCCACCTCGTGTTCCCCGGGGCGGAGCACACCCGCTTCGGGCACGCGCTCGGCGCGATGGCGCTGATGCAGCAGGCGCTCGGCGTCCTCCAGGAGAAGGGCACCCCGCTGTCGCCTCCGGAGGTCGAGGCGGCCCACCTCGTGGCGCTGCTGCACGACATCGGGCATGGGCCGTTCTCGCACACGCTGGAGCGCGACCTCATCGCCGCTGACGAGGCCGGCCCGTTCCGCCACGAGACGATGTCGCGGGCGCTGATCGCGCGGCTCGACGCCCGCTTCGAGGGCCGCCTCGGCCTCGCGCTGGCGCTCTTCGACGGCACCTACGCGCGGCCCTTCTTCCACGAACTCGTCGCCTCCCAGCTCGACGTGGACCGGCTCGACTACCTCCGCCGCGACTCGTTCTTCACGGGCGTCGCCGAGGGCGTCGTGGGCGTGGAGCGGATCATTAAGACGATGCGGGTGCACCCGACACAGGGCGGGCCGGGGTCGCGCATCGTGA
Organism: Bacteroidota bacterium; assembly: GCA_039027055.1. Taxonomy (GTDB): domain Bacteria; phylum Bacteroidota; class Rhodothermia; order Rhodothermales; family Rubricoccaceae; genus JBCBEX01. The sequence goes on along the minus strand of JBCCLD010000064.1, from coordinate 790 downwards.
TCGAGGCAAAGGGGGCCTACGCGGTCGAGAGCTTCGTGCTCTCGCGGCGGCTGATGTACGCCCAGGTCTACCTCCACAAGACGGTCATCGCCGCCGACCACCTGCTGCGGAGCGCGTTTGCGCGGGCCCAGACGCAGGCCCACTCCAGCGACCGCGCCGTTGAGGCGTCTGCTCCCTCGGTATGGTTCTTCCTGGCCAACCGGGTGACGACGAGTTCGGCCACCGAGCCAGCCGTCGTGGACGCCTTTGCGCGCCTCGACGACACCGGCCTGCTCTACAGCCTCACGCGCTGGATGGACTCGTCGGACCCGGTCCTCGCCGACCTCAGCGAGCGCTTCCTCCACCGCCGCCTCTTCCGGACACGCTACCTCGACGCAGAGCCTTCTACGGTCGACTTGGCGCGTTGGCACACGCAGGTCGCCGACTGGCTTGTCTCGCGGGGCATACCGGCAACGCAGGCAGAGGAAGCCGCCCCGCTCTACGTCACGCCGGGCGTGTCGCGGCTCCGCGCCTACGGACAGGGGCGCGAGCCGATCTGCATCCTGGAACGCGACGGCCGCATCCGCGAGCTGTCGGAAGCCTCCGACGGCATCTCCGTGGGCGCGATGGCTAGAGCCGTCACCAAGCCCTACGTCTGCTTCCCGAAGGAGCTTGACCTGGTCGGATAAGCGACGTTCGGCTCACGGTGTTCGGCTCACGGTGTTCGGCTCACGGTGTTCGGCTCACGGTGTTCGGCTCACGGTGTTCGGCTCACGGTGTTCGGCTCACGGTGTTCGGCTCACGGTGTTCG
>JBCCLD010000063.1:0-14851 GCA_039027055.1 Bacteroidota bacterium | reverse complement strand
TGATGTGCTCCTCGTGATGGCCACCATCGAAGCGGGGATCCCAATGGGCTACCGCGCCTGCGAGATGAGTTGGGTGCTCGACACCAATAAGAAGCTGACCAACCTCCTCGACTCGTTCGGTGCGATCCGCGACAAGGAATACGCCCTGTACCAATACCCACTCTGATCCTGCTCCCCGACCCCATGCGCACTCTCCTCATCTTGCTCTTCGCTCTTCCCATGGCGCTGTCTGCTCAACCCGATGGGTCCCCCTCGCCTGCTGGCACCCCCGAGGCACGCGCCGTGCTTGTGATCCACGGCGGGGCCGGCACGATCCGCCGCGACCTGCTGGACGTGGCCACCGAGGCGTCGATCCGGGCCGCTCTCACAGCTGCGCTCGAGGCGGGCTACGCGGAGCTCCAGCACGGAGCTCCAGCGCTGGACGCAGTCATCACCGCTATCACCGTGCTGGAGGACAGCCCCCACTTCAACGCGGGGCGCGGCGCTGTCTTCACGGCCGACGGCTACGCTGAGCTCGACGCTTCGATTATGAACGGGGCAACCGGCGAAGCGGGTGCGGTATCGGGCGTGCGCCACGTCAAGAACCCGATCGTGCTCGCGCGAGAAGTGATGACCAACTCCTCCCACGTGCTGCTCTCCGGCGATGGCGCGGAGGAATTCGCGTTGCTTCGCGGCGTGGACCTCGTACCAAACCAACACTTTCACACGGAGAGCCGACGCGACGCGCTCGAGCGGGTGCTCCAGCGTCAACGGGAACAGCAACAATCCGAGCAAGGGGCCGCCAACCCGGGTGGGGTACCGGAGCGCAGCGTACCGGAATGGCAGCTCGAGCACCCTGCGCCCTGGCAGATGACCGGCACCGTTGGAGCCGTTGCCCTCGACCAAGACGGCCGGCTTGCGGCAGGTACCTCCACAGGCGGCATGACAGCGAAGCGATACGGCCGGATCGGCGATTCGCCAATCATCGGGGCCGGCACCTTTGCCAACGAGTCAGTTGGCGTGTCCTCGACAGGTCACGGCGAGTACTTCATCCGCAATGTCACGGCATATGACATTGCCGCACGCATGCGCTACCTCAGCGAGTCCCTCCCAGACGCCGCAAATACGGTCATCCACGAGACGTTAACGGAGTCGGGCGGAACGGGCGGTGTCATCGCGCTCGGTGCCGACGGCACCGTAACGATGCCCTTCAACACGCAAGGCATGTACCGCGGCTACATCAACGCTGACGGTACTGTGATAGTCCAGCTGTACAGCGACGAATAGGCGCTGCCATCGCCCGCGACCGGGAACTGGACTACGTCTGGATCCTACCTGCGATCCCCCACGAACGAACCGAATCGATGCGTATCTCACTTGCCCTGCTAACTACCCTACTGATTTCTGGCTGCGCGGCCACCTCCACGTTGGAGCCGGCCCTCGACGCCGCGTCCGGAGAGTTGCAGGAGCACCTTGCGGAGTCGAGCCGCCTCATGGCCGCCGCGGCCCTGATCCACGCCGAGACGGGCACCTACCCGACCACGCCGTTTGCGTTGCTCGGCTCGATGCCCGCTGCCGAGACCGGGTCCCGGGCCGTGCGTTTGAGTTCGCTCGGCATCTCCGCGAGCGGCGAGACGATCCAGGTACTCTACGTCCTCGCTCCCTCGCAAGCGGACCCAACCGAGCGCGTTGGCGGCTTCTCGCTCACCGAGACCGAGCCCAGCCGCTACACCGCCCAGTTCCGCCTCGACCGGCGCGAGGACCAGACCGAGAAGATGCTGCCCGTCGCCGTGAGCGGCTCGGTGGAAGTTCGGCAAGCCCGCGGGACGCTACGACTGGACACGGTGCAGCTCACCCAGGCGCTCGCCGACGAGACGCGCATCGAAGCGCCGTTCGTGCCAGGCGCGGGCATCACCTACACCTTCACGAAGGCGGCGACGGATTCGGAATTGGGCGTTGTGACCCTTGAACCGGTCCCAGCGGAATGAGCACCACGTCGGAGGTCGTTATTGTCGGGGGCGGGCTGGCTGGGCTGACGGCGGCCCGGACGCTTGCCGAGCACCGGATCGAGTTCGTCCTGCTGGAAGCGTCGGACGGCCTTGGTGGTCGCGTTCGCACGGACGCCGTTGACGGCTTTCTGCTTGACCGTGGCTTTCAGGTACTGCTGACAGCCTACCCCGAGGCGAAGCGTTGGCTCGACTACGAGGGCCTCGACCTCCAGCCCTTCGACAACGGTGCGCTGGTCCACTATCGCGGCACACTGCACCGCCTCGCCGACCCGACGCGCGACTTTTTCGGCGCGCTGCCTTCGGTGTTCTCGCCCATCGGCTCGCTTGCCGACAAAGTGAAAGTGCTAGGGCTCCGGCAGAGCGTGCGCACGCCTTCGCTCGACGATCTCTGGGCGCGAGACGAGGTCACCACGCGCGAGGCGCTTACGAAGCGCTACGGCTTCTCGGAGACGATGCTGTCGCGCTTCTTCGAGCCCTTCCTCGGCGGTATCCTCCTCGACAAGGACTTGAATGCATCCAGCCGCGCCTTCGAGTTCTACTTCAGGATGTTCTCCGAGGGGCAGACTGCCGTTCCTGCGAGAGGCATGGGGGCCATCCCGGAGCAACTCGCTGCGCCGCTTCCAACTGAGGCGATCCGGCTGAACACGCCTGTCGAATCGGTTTCGGGTGGATCAGTCGCGCTCAGGGACGCCACGTCGCTTCGTGCAAAAACGGTGATCGTGGCGACGGACGGTCCCACGGCAGCACACTTGCTGAACGGGTCCCTCGACCCACCCGCGTCGCGCTGCGTGACCTGCGCGTACTACGCCGCGCCCGCGCCCCCCATCGATGAACCGATCCTTGTCCTCGACGGCGAGAATGCTGGGCCGGTGAACAACCTCGCGGTCATGTCGAACGTCGCCGCCGGCTATGCTCCAGCGGGACAGGCCCTCATCGCGGCGACCGTTCTCGGCCTCCCCGACGCGGACGACAACCTCCTCGACCTTCGGGTGCGCGACCACTGCCGAACCTGGTTTGGTGCCCAAGTGGACGCGTGGACGCCGCTGCGGACGTATCGCATCGAGCATGCCCAGCCGGCGCAGGCTCCACCTGCGCTCACGCCACCGACCCGGCCCATGCGTCTCGGCGATGGGCTCTACCTCGCGGGCGATCACCGCACCAACGCCTCCATCAATGGCGCGATGCGGGCGGGCCGTCTCGCCGCAGCAGCAGTGCTAGCTGACCTCGGCGTGCCCGTGCAGGACGAAGCCGTGCACCGCTAGACCGCCGTTCCATCGATGGCCAAGCGACTCATGCTTCTGGCATTCGTGCTACTCATGGTTCATACCGGCACATACGTCGGTGCTTTGTTCTTGCTCAGGAGGAGCGTGGCTCCAGGAACCGAATGGATTTTCTATCCAGGGCAGATTGACGGCTACTGGGGATATTTGAGCTATTGTGCTCTCCCTATCATTCACCTGCTGTGGCCATTCACTTTAGCAGTATTTGGCGGCTCAGCGGTTCTCTTCGTGCTCGCCCGCCTTTTGAGCCTGCGTGAGAGGCCATCCTCTCGCTCCTAGTTCATCGGCAACAGTAGCGCGAGAAGGCAGGTTACCAGGAAGCTCGTTGTCCCAAGGACGACGAGCAGCGCCGTCCAGGACTTCAAAGTCTCGACTTCGGTGAGCACGCCCATCTTCGCGAAGATCCAGAAGCCACTGTCGTTCATCCACGAGCCCACGAGCGAGCCGCTGCCGACGGCCATCGCGAGGTAGACGGGATGAAACGGCAGCGCCGTCGGGTCGAGCATGGCCCCAAGCATTCCCGCGGTGATGATCATGGCCGACGTACTCGAACCTTGCGCGAACTTGAGCAAGCTGGCAATGCCAAATGCGAGTAGGAGCAGCCCGAGCCCTGCGGCCGACACGTCGCCGAAGAGCGCCTGAATCGCACTGCCGAGCTCTGCCGCACGCAACATCGCGCCGAATGCGCCGCCGGCTGCCGTGATGAGGATGATGACGCCTCCGCTCATTAGCGCGCTCTCGATCACCTTGCCGAGTTGCTCCGTCGAGGGGCGACGCTGGCGCTGGTAGGTCCACACCGCAAGCGCGGCGCTCAGCAATAGGGCAAAATTGGGGTTGCCCAGCAGGTTCGTCCACTGGAACACCTGCGCGATGGCGAGGCCGTTCGCAGCCGCAGCTAGTATCGCCTCGGTAAGCGCCGGGTCGCGGAGCGGCGCATCGGGGAGGGCGTTCTGGGCGAGCACCTTTACGACCGAGTTGACCGTGATCAGAAGAATGGGCAGCACGATGGGCGCAAGCGAGAGCGCCATGCCCGGCAAGGCGGCATCATCGGGCGCGTCCGCCACCGCCTCTTCCCCTTCGTAGGGCCGCAGCGGGATCGGCATGCGCCGGTCGAGCCACGTGGCGAACGTCAGTCCGGCGAGGGCGCTCGGCAATCCCACGACGAGCCCGACGAGTATCATCACCCCGAGGTCGACGCCGAAGCGGTTGGCGATGAAGAGCGGCCCCGGCGTGGGCGGCACAAGCGTGTGGGTGATGGCGGCCCCCGCCGCGATGGCGACGAGGTAACGGAGGTAGTGTCGCCCGGTCGTCCGCGCCAGCGACCGCGCGAGCGGGACGAGAAGGTAGAACGCCGTGTCGAAGAAGACCGGGATCGAGAGCGTGAAGCCGCTGCCCGCCATCGCCACGCTGGCACGCTGTTCCCCGAGCGCGCTGAGGAAGCCGTTAGCGATGCGGTCCGCCGCGCCGCTCCGCATCATCGCCGCGCCGATGATGGCCGCGAGCGCGATCACGATGCCGATGCTCGCTGCTGTGCTTCCGAATGCCGTTGCCACGCGCTCGACCTTGAGCGCCATCGGTCCTGGCGCTAGCAGGCTCACCACCAGCGCCGCCGCGATGAGCGCGAGGAAGGCGTTGAGCCGCAGCCCGATGATGAGGCCGAGCACGACCACGAGGCCGATGAGTAGGATCAGAAACGGCGACATCCGGGACCTGTCTGGTGGGAGAGCGTAGCCCCACGATACGCCTCCCGTCCGATTCACCTCCGCTGTTGCCCGCATGAAGGCGCTGTTCCTCGTCCACCTCCTCGCCACGCTGACCATGTTCGGCGCGATCTGGGTTGTGCAGGTTGTCCACTACCCGCTCTTTTCGGGCGTCGGGCCAGAGCGCTGGGCGGCGTACGAGGCCGCGCATCAGGTTCGGATCACCTGGGTCGTCGGCCCGGCGATGCTGCTCGAACTCGGCACCGCGCTCGCGCTCTGGTGGCTGCGGCCGGATGCACTCCCCACCTGGATGCCGCTGCTCGGCCTCGCCCTCGTCGGCGTCATCTGGGCATCGACGGCGTTCGTGCAGGTCCCGCTCCACAACACGCTCTCGGTAGGCTTCGATGCGGACGCGCACGCGCGACTCGTGGGCACGAACTGGATTCGCACGGTTGCTTGGACGTTGCGCACAGGCCTCGTGCTGTGGATGACGGCGCTGCTGCTCGACGTGGGCTAGCCGCCAAGCGTCGCGTCGAAGAACTCGGCGAGTGCTTCGTGGAACGCATAGTACGCCTCCAGCCCGTTGTGCCCGCCGCCCTCGACCTTCACGAGCCGCTTTGGTTCTCCTGCAGACGCACGATACACTTCTTCGGCGAGCGTGGGTGGCGTGATGTTGTCCTCGCTTCCGACGATCACGAGCGTCGGCATCGCGAGCTCTGCGACGCGCATCACGTTGTCTTCCGCCTCCAGCGCTGGGACTATGTCGAACGAGACGAGCGGCTTCAGGAGCGCAGGGACCAGCGCCGAGGTGAGGCCCTCGACGGTGGTGACCGGGCTTTCGAGGAGCAAACCGGCGTGCGTGCGCGAGCCTTCCTGCGCCACGCAGGTCGCCATGAATGTCCCCATCGAGTGGCCGTGCACGATCAGCTGGTCAGGATCAACGCCGTCAAGAGCACGGACGAAGTCATAGACGGCTAGGCCATCAGCTTTCAGCCCGGCGACGGTAGGTGCGCCGTCGCTCATTCCGTAGCCCCGGTAGTCAAACATGAACACATTGACGCGATGCTGGGCCATCGACTCGATGAACGCAGCGAAGGTGGCGAGGAGGAAGCCCTGGCCTCCGAAGTAGAGCACCGTTCCGCGCGCGGCCTCATGGCGCAAGAACCAGGCGTCTAGGCTAAGGCTATCGTCACGCGCCGAGTCGAGCAGGGCATCCTCAGCGAGCGGAACGCGGTGCCGGTCGAGGGTAAAGCCTGGCACATCGAATGAGGCCGGGGTGATCGTGCGCTTGTTCTGGAAGGCGTCGGCTTCAGTAATGGGTACGTCCGTACAGGCAGGCAGCAGCGCAAGAAGCACTACGATCGCGAAGGAGCGCATGAAGGTCAGGCGTGAGACCAGTGCAGGCTAGCTGACTCGGCTTCGCGCTGCAATGTTCTGCTCAGCCACCACTCGGTTTAATTTCCTAAACGGCAAAAAAGTGCGACATTCCCGGAACTTATATAGGGGTTTCAACTAGGTAGTGTCCACTGCACTCTCACTCTACCTCTCAACGCCATGAAGAAGCTCACGCCGACTCAGATGAAGTCTGTCAAGGGTGGCGCCGTCCGCGGCCGCAAGTACTACCGCGACTAGGTAGCACCCTACCGCTGCCAAGCCACCATACTTGGCAGTGACGACGTTGCCTCTCCTGGCGTCTCGGCCAGGAGAGGCTTTTTTCTGCCCCTTAGGGCGTGTGGACCTTCGATCTGATCGGCGCTCACGGCCCCCCCGGCGCTCACGGCCCCCCCGGCGCTCGCGGCGTTCTGCTCGTCGCACGATCCTTCGGGATCGCGCTCCCCGGATCGGGGTCCGGGGCAGGCTCTCACACGCCTTGCGAGCCCGCAAATGGTGTCTCGTGACCGCCTGACTGTCCACACGCCCTAGTTTGTCCGGCTACTGAGTCGACTCCGCAAGAAACTTGGCGGACTGGTCAAAGAGGTACCGAAGAATGGTCCGCTGCTCTGTAGTGATTGCGACCGTGCCCGGCATACCCGGCTGGACTGGAGCATTGAACTCGACACCAGACTCAAACTGGATTTCGCACCGGTAGAAGCCTTCGGCATCAGGGGTTGTGCTGACCCGGCGCACAGTACCGGAAAGGGTCCCCCATCGATAATGAGGATACGGGTCCAGGCGAAGGGAAACGGCAGCCCCCTCGTTAACGAGGCCCACTTCCTCGGGGGCCAAAGTCGCTGAGGCGTAGAGTTGCTGCGGTTCCGCGAGCACTTTCACGAGCGTCTCGCCAGCTTGCACGTCCTGGCCTCCTGTGTAGACGAACGACACAGTCCCTCCTTCCGACGTGCGGACCAGCACGCCTGTGTCCGTGACGTCGGAACTCCCGAAAGTGCGCTCGACAAGGCGCTCAGCTCGGCCAACTGCGTCGCCAAGCGTGGTGCGCTCGTCAGCGAGCAGTGCTTCGAGTTCATCGCGGCGGCGCTCCGCGAGGCGTGCCTCATTGCGCGCTGCGTTGAGTTGGGCATCAAGGCGTGCCACTTCAGTACGTCGTGCTGCTCGGCGGGCTCGAACCGCGCTCTGGGCGTTGTCACGCGCAGCTCGGTCAGCTTCTACTTGGGCCGTGGCCACGGCATTGGTGCGTGCGAGTTGAGCCGTCCGTGCATAGCGTTGCTCCGCCATGGCCGCTTGGGCCTCTAGCCCCTCTAGTTCAGCCGAGTACACCCACCACGACTCCCGCTTGGATCGTTCCACGTCGTCCGCCTCTTGTCGTGCCCGTCTGGCTTCGGCGGTAAGTATCTGCATCTGCGCTGAATAGATCGTAGCTCCGGTCGAGTCGAGGGCTCGTTTCCGGTCCTGAGCCTCTTCCAACGCCAAGGCTGACTCTGCCGCAACCGATGCGCTGAACTCCACGAGCGGATCACCGGGTTGCACCTCGGCACCGAGTTCGGCATGCACCTGAAGCAAGCGTACCGGCTCGAAGAAGCGAACGACCTGCTCACGCTGCGTACCCTGAATCTCGAATGGAGCCTGGACGCGTCTCGTGATAGGCACAAGCGCCATGAAGGCGACCACGAGCACAACCAGTACACTGCCTACATACAGACTCAGTCTCAGGACAGGAACACGCTCATCGGCGAGCGGAACACTGGGCGCGCTGTAGAGCTCCTCGACTTGCTGAGGCTCCAGCCAAGCAAGCCCATCACCCCCTACTTCCTGACTAGGAGGCTCCAGGCTCGGGTTCGGGTGATCACGATCATCCATGCTGCTGGGAGAGCTGTCGTACGAGCTAGAGCGCAACGTACTGTTGCAGGAGGTGGTGGTAGACGCCGCGATGGGCCATTAGTGTATCGTGAGTGCCGGCCTCGGCAAGCACGCCCTCGTCAAGGACGAGAATTTGGTCGGCGTGGCGCACCGTATGAAGTCGGTGAGCGATGGAGATCACGGTCCGGCCAGCAAATACCTTCCTGACATTGCTCAAGATCCGACGTTCGGCCTCGGCATCGAGCACGCTCGATGCCTCATCGAGTACGATGATGTCGGGTCTTGACACGAACAGGCGTGCGAAGGCGATTTTCAGTCGCTGCCCTCCAGAGAGTGCCTGCCCGGTCTCTCCTACGGCATGGTTATACCCAAGGTGAAGGCGCTCCACAAACGGGTGCAAATCCGCCAGCCTCGCTGCCTCAACGATCTCTTCCATGGACGCCGACGGGTTTGCGCACTGGATGTTTTCTCGAATCGTGCCTGCGAAGAGATAGACCTCTTGCGGCACCATAGCTACCGCCTGACGCAACGCCGTTGGCCCCAAGGTGCTGGCCTCGAGGCCACCGAACCGGAGTGCCCCGTCGTAGCCGTCATACAGGCCCGCTAATAGCTTGACCAGGGTAGATTTTCCTGATCCATTTCGGCCAACAATAGCGATATGCTGACCGTAGGGGATGGTAGCCGACACCTCGAACAACGCCGGTTCGTCGGCGCCAGGATAAGCGAACGTCAGTCGATCCAACGTCACGTCAGGCCGGTGCGGGACCCGGAGCGCCGGGGACTCGGGCTTGCGCTCTTTGGGCTGCATCAGCACGTCATTGATGCGCCGGTAGGTCACACCCAACTCGGCCGCGAGGAACCAGAGCGAGGACGCGTTGTCAACGGCGCCCATCGCCAGCGTAAAGATGGTGATGAAGGCAACGTATTGGCCGACAGACAGCCCTCCTTCAAAGGTGACGTAGGCCCCGCCCCAGTAGATGGCGATCAAGCCGCAAAAGCGGATGCCTTGGAGCAACGCACGAAGGTTGACCTCGACGCGCTCGGCACGCATGACGCGGTTTAGCGTCCGGCGATAGCTGGCTTGCCACTCGAGGAGCTTGCGGTTCTCTAGCCGCAGGAGCTTGACGGAAAGCATGCCCAGGAGTGTATCTAGGAAGACGCCCATCGAACGGACGCTCTCATGAAAGACCTGGTCTTCGAGCGTGCGCAGGCGGGGCAACGCACGCGCCATACACAGGACGTACACAGCTATGATCCCTGTGGCGAGAGCTCCAAGCGGCACGTTGTAGACGTACAGGAGCGCTAGCCAATTGACCACCAGGATAAAGTCGAGCGCTGCCTCCAGCACATTAGGACGGATCGCCTTGCGAATCTTGAGGTTCTCCTGGAAGCGTTGGATAAAGTCCTCACGCTTGTGGGTGTCGAAATAGGCCTGCTCCAGCCGGATGAAGTGCGCAAAGAAGCGGCTGAAGAAGGTGTATTCCATCCTCACCTTCACATGCACAAGTAACCGATTGCGCACGAAGTAGACCAGGACAATCGTCCCGAAGACGATCCCGAGCCCCAGGAGCACGCCAAAGAGCAAGCGCCGGTCCTCGTAGACGAGCACGGTGTCGATCAGGAACTGCGTCAGTAGCGGGAGTGCCAGGCCGAGCAGTTGGAGCAGCACGCTCGCGAACAGGATTTCAAGCAGATAGCGACGGTAGAACCGCAGCAAATCGGTGTAGAAGCTGCCGCGTACATCTCGCTCCTTGGCGCGCTGGGCTGCAACGAGCGCCTCGATGTCGGGATGCTCGAAAACGTCGGGCTTGGGCGTGAGCGCGAGCACCACCCCGCTCCACCGTCGCTCGAACTCCTCACGGGAGTACGTCGCTTCGCCGAACGCAGGATCAATGATCTGGATGCGGTCCTTCGAGACCCCCGACAGCACAACGAAGTGCGTCCCGTCCACATGCGCAATCGAAGGAAGTGGCAGCTGAGGTAGGTCGTCGTAGCCGAGTTGGTAGCCGTCCGCCTCGAATCCGAAGCGCTCAGCAATGCCAGCGAGGGCGAACAAGTCCGTGCCATCTGCACCTACGGCAGCCAGTTCCCGTAGGCTGTGCTGCACGTCGTAGAGCCCGTGCGCGCTGAATACCATCGCGAGGCAGGTGGTGCCGCATTCGGTGGCATCGCGCTGGGCGATATAGGGAACGGACGGAGGGGTAGGCCGTCCCCGCAGGCGCGAGAAGAGACGCATGGGGGCGGGTAGTAAGCTAGAGACGTTGTAATCTACACTTCGAACCTTCACAAGACCGACCGGTGCCGCACTCTTTCTTGTCGATAGCTGTTAGACCTGAGACGTGTTGTCAACATGCGACCGGTGGCGGTATTGAGGGCGGCCTGGATCCGGCTATCCAGGGCGACCGCACGCTAAAAATCTGGGCGCTTCTCGCAGTCGGCACCTGCGAACGCAGACCGTATTGGCAGGTCGCCCTCGGGGGAAGATGGCTGTGTGTGCGTTAAAAATTAGCGTGCGGTCGCCCTGGGGGTGTTCTACGCGATCACCTCTAGACGGGGGCAGGGGAGCTAGTGCACACTCAAGGCGTCGTCTGCGCTTTCGGGGGAGTGACAGGGTAGCTGATTCGGTCAACCACCCCTAACCCTCCCCCGCGTTCGCGAGGGCAGGCTATATCCAGGAGGGGAACTGCGTTTGCGGCTTCCATGCCTGAGCAGCGATATCGCAAAAGACTGGTTGATCATGCACTAGAATGTCTGGCCGAGCGGCACCTATGCTCCCTGGGGGCACCCAGGGCAGCGGGCGGGGACGCCTGATAAACAGCGCGCGGCCACGTCGGGGATCTGCAGCTTCGCAGAGCACCGACCGGAGCCCGGTTCAGAGATCACCCCCGTCCGCTACCGTCGTCGTCCCACCCGGACAGCACCTCACGACTACAGCGTCTCGCCTGAGATGCCCGGAGTCTGCATTCACGAGTTCGGACACCACGATGACACATGACCACACGCCCAATACGCCGCCGCTCTTCCTGGGCTTGGATTTATTGATGTCGGCAAGGACTAGCTCGACCTCGCGCTCACCGACGCCGAGGGCCGCACGCACGTCAAGCACGTACGCAACGACGCCTTTGGCTGCGCGGTCTTCGTTTGCTGGCTCGGGCGATTCACTGGCGACCTCCGCGTCCTCCATGCCTGCCTGGAGGCCTCCGGTGGCTACGCGGACGACACGGCCGTGGCGCTCCACAGCGCTGGGCTGGTCGTCTCCGTCGTCCACCCTCGCCAGGCAGCCGCATACGCCTCAGCCCAGCTTCGCCGCTCATCAGCGCGCCCTCGATCATCTTGCCGAATTGCTCTGCTGAGGGCCGGCGTTGCCGCTGGTACGTCCATTCGGCGAGTGCGTCGCTCAACAACAGCGCAAAGTTGGGATTGCCCAGCGGGTTCGTCCACTGGAACAGCTGCGCGATGCCAACCCCGTTCGCAGCCGCCGCTAAAATCGGCTCGGTGAACGTGGGGTCGCGGAGTGGCGCAATGGGAATCGCGGCCTGGGCGAGCCCCTTCACGACGGAGTGAACCGTGATGAGCAAGATCGGGAGCAAGATCAGGAGCACGATAGGCGCAAGCGAGAGCGCCATGCCCGGCAAGTCGGATTCGTCGGGCGATGCGGCCATGGCCCCTCGTAGGGCCGTAGCGGAATCGGCATGCGGCGCTGCTGCTCGACGTAGGCTAGCCGCCAAGCGTCGTGTCGAAGAACTCGGCGAGTGCCTCGTGGAAGGCGTCGAACCCGTCCAGTCCATTGTGCCCGCCGCCCTCGACTTCCACGAGTTGCTTCGGCTGCCCTGCGGACGCTTCGTGGACCTCCTCGGCGAGCTTGGGCGGCGTGACGCTGTCCTCGCTTCCGACGATCACAAGCGTTGGAATCGTGAGCCCGGCCACGCGCTCGAGGTTGTCCTCAGCCTGTAGTGCGTCGTCGATGTCGAACGAGACGAGCGGCTTTAGGAGCGCTGGGACCAGTGTGGACGTGAGCCCTTCGACGGTGGTGACTGGGCTTTCGAGGAGCAATCCAGCGGGCGGCTGCGCGGCCTCCTGCGCCACATAGGTCGCCATGAACGTGCCCATCGAGTGGCCGTGGAGGACTAGGCGCTCGGGATCGACGCCGTCGAGCGCTCGGACGTAGTCGTAGACGGCCAGCCCGTCGGCCTTCAGCCCGGCGACTGTCGGCGTGCCGTCGCTCATGCCGTAGCCCCGATAGTCGACCATGAATAGGTTGACCCGGTGCTGCGCCATCGCCTCGATGAAGTCGGCGAAGGTGACAAGGAGGAAGCCCTGGCCGCCGAAGTAGAACACCGTACCGCGCGCTTCGTCATGCTGCATGAACCACGCGTCGAGCGCCAGGCTGTCGGCGTTGAGCGAGTCGGGGATCGCGACATCGGCGAGTGGGACGCGGTGCTGCGTCAGCGTGAAGCTGGACACGTCGAATGTCTCGGGCGTGATCGTACGCTTGTTTTGGAAGGCGTCGGCCTCGGAGATCGGGATTTCGGTGCAGGCAGCAAAGAGTACGGGGAGGAGGAGCGTGGCGAGGACGCGAGACATGGGTAGACAGGCGAGTCGGAGAAGTGTGCCCGTCTAACGCTCGCCCTGCGCTCCGGTGCCGCCTTCGTCCGTGCCGCTGCTGTCGGCTTGCAGTTCCGCATCGCCCTCCGGTGCCTCGAAGAATGTAGCCTCGCGGAGCGAGCGGATACGATTCTGTGCGTACGTGACCATCACGAGAGTATCGGTGCGTTCCGCCACAGCACTCGCCATCGCCTGCCCTATAAAAGCCTCGTACTGGCGAAGGGCTGGCCCGGAGTCGGCATAGTACTCGTCGAAGAGCACGGCGAGGTGGAACGTCGTTGAGAGGCGGCCGGGGCTGAGGTACAGCACGACTTGGTCCGTTCCGATGGCTGCGCGGTAGTCGTCCTGGAAGCGCTGGGCATCGGCGAGGTGTTCGAGGATGTCGGCGAGCGGCTCGCGGCCCGTGAGCGTCGCGGCGAGGGTCAGCCAGCGCTCGGCCTCGTCGTAGGCTTCGAGTTGCTTGTGGGCGAGGCCGAGGTAGAACGCGGTTCGTGCGTTTGAGGAATCGGCGGTATAGGACGCATCGAGCGCCGTGAGCGCAGGTCGGGGAGCGCCGTCGAGGTAGTGGTTCATGCCGAGCCCACGCCAGGTGGACGCGGAGGAATCGCCTAGCGCCAGCGCCGTCTCATACGCGCCGATGGCTCCGTCGTGGATTTCGAGTTGCTGGCGGACGGCACCGAGGCGCGCCCACAGCCGCGGGTTTTCAGCGACGGCCTCCAGGGCACGTTCCAGCACGCGTGCTGCGCTCGAGGGCAGGTCGGCGGTGAGGTAGACTTGGCTCAGCAGCAACGGGATCGTCGCGCTCGTCGGCGCAAGGCGGTGCGCGCGTTCGAGTTGCACGATGGCTCCGTCGAGCGAGTCCAGGGCGGTGAGGACCTTGGCGTATTCGACGCGGATCGTCGGCGTCTCCGGTTTAGCTTCCGTCGCCGCCGCCAGCAACCGCTGGGCCTCCTCGAACTGCCGGGCCTCGCTATGGACGCGGGCGAGCGCCATCGCCAGCCCGACGCTCTCCGGCTGCACGTCGAGGGCACGTCGATACGAAGCGGTCGCGGCGGCCGTCTGCCCCAGGCGCTCGTGACTCACAGCCCGGGCACGGAGCACGCGTACCGATGCAGTGTCAGCCTGCGCGAACGCGAGGAGCGCGCGCTGGTGCTGGTATTCCTCCTGGTAGGCCCGTCCGAGCAGGTAGGCCAGACCTGGCGACACGGGCTCCGCCTCGCCGAGCAGGTCGATCACCCCCGCATAGTCTTGGGCGGCATAGCGCGCCTGCGCCTCGGTCGCCGTGGACGGGCTGAGCTGAGCGAAGGCAGGCGCAGTCATGCAGAAAGCGACGAAAAGAGACAGCGCACGCATGGGTCATCGATGGGGTTTGGGATGAATGACGAAGCAGGACACACGTCATCCGATAAGGTTGCTCCCGTTCCCGTATTCTGCAACGAAAGACGGCGGCTCCCGAGGGGGGAGCCGCCGCGATAGGCTTGAAGCCAGTGCCTATGAATCCGACCTAGATGTCGTCCTCGAAGTCCTCCATCGCCTCTTCCTCCTCGGCCGCGAGTTGGTCGCGGAGGGCGGCGAGGCCCGAGAGCTCACCCAGCGTAGCCGGGCCGCTCGACGACTTCTGGTAGTCGCGCACGGCGCGCTGTTCCTCTTGGCGAGCTTTCGACTTCTCAGAGCGCTCGGCGTGACGTTCGGCCCGCTGGGCGGCCATGCGCTTGGCCGTCTCCGAGAGAATGATCTGGCGATCGTTCCGGTCGAGACGAATCACACGGAGGTCGAGCTCGTCGCCGACGGCGTATGTCTGCGTCGGGTCGCCCTGGCGCTCCAGGTGGCTCGCCGGCACGAAGCCCTCCGCCTCCAGCGGGAGCTCCACGACCACGCCCGAGCCGTTCACGTCCGTCACCTTCGAAGGCGTGTCCGTGTCGACGGCGTAGGTGACGGACGTGAACGGCTCGGGCGTGGTCGTGGAGCTCCCGCTGGAGGCGGAGGGCTTCGTGCCGGCGAGCCACCTGGAGCGCCAGGGCGA
>JBCCLD010000062.1:0-15226 GCA_039027055.1 Bacteroidota bacterium | reverse complement strand
GGAGATACGACGTAGATCCCCCACGTCCGCGAGGGCAGGCTCCTCGGCGCCATGCGCTGCGCGCATTCTGCTCGGGATGACAAGACGACCACCTTCTGTGAATACCTACCCCTGTCAGCGCGGAAGCGGGAATCCATGCGAGGCCCCTTATGGATCTCGGATCAAGTCCGGGGTGACCGAGGTGGGGGTGAGAGGCAATGCACCATGATCTCAGATAACTGGTATCAGAGCTCAAGTAGCACGGACTTCGTCGACGGGGCACTGTAGAGGCCCTCATGACGATCAGACACGACTTGATAGCCAACCTACAACTCGAACGATCGCTGTGGCATTTTGCATCAGTCGGACTGGAGGCCGATTCTCCTTCGATCTCAGTTTCGCCCGTTCACACGTCTTTTAATGAGACTCGTGTCGATACGGGTTTCCATATCTCGCGCTCGTTGACCGTGGGGACGCTGGAGGTAGGGTATTCGTAAGGAATCGGGCACAGCCTCGCACTCCCCTTTCCCATGGCCCAGTCCCTTTTCGTCGTCATCACCCTCTCGCTCGCCGGGTTGCTAACGGTGCGTCAAGCGAACAACGAGCGCTACAACCAGCAACGTGTGGTCTACGAGGAAATGCAGTTGATCGCCTCGGGGGCCGCGCTCAAGGTGATCGAATATGCTGCCTCCCGCTCCTTCGACGAGCGTACGTCGCCTGCGATGGTGCAGAGCCAAGGCCTTCCTGGCGGCGCGGGCCAGTTCTCGATGGCGTCGTCCTTTGGCGAATCGATGAACCAAGACGACGAACACGGCGACCACAACGGCAACGCGAACCCCTGCTCGCTCGATTCACCCATCTACACATACGGCTTCTGCGACGACCTCGACGACCTCGCGCTCGGCGCGGATGAGTGGAAGCCTGTCTCGTCGACGCTTGCCAACGGCGACGTCGTCGATCTCGAAGTGAACACCCAGGTCGAGTACGTGCGCCGCTACAACGGCAACAGCACGCTCGACGCCGCCCAGCGCAGCGAGCAGAAGCGCCTCACCGTCCGCGTCCGCGTCCCGCAGCTCGGCGACCAGCAGGACGTGCTCCTCGTGGAGATGTCCCGCGTGCTGTCCTACCGCGAAGAGCGCGCCCGCCGCATGGCCGGCATGTAGCCCCCTTCGCCCCCGAACCTCCTCGAACCGCCGCCGCCCTCCCAACACATGCACGTCCTCCTCGATCACGCAGCGGCCATCATCGCCGGGTCCATCGCGGCGCTGCTCCTGCTTGGCACGGTGGCACGTTCCTCCCAGGAAGACCAGCGCATGACGGCATTGGCCGTCGCCAAGGACCAGGCCATTGCCTTCTCGACGTGGCTCGAGGAAGACCTCAGCACGGTCGGCATGGGCTTGCCCGACGGCGACGTGCGCCTGACGCCCCCTTCGATGGGCACCTGCAACGGCACGGACTGCACGACCCAGTTCACGTTCGTGCGCCGCAGCTACGACACGAGCACCACGCCTGCCACGCCGCGGACCCACGACATCCGCCTCACGCTCAGCCCGACCACCACCGTCTCCAACGAGGACGGCACGACCACGCAGCTCTACGAGGTGCGCCGCACCGAACGCATCAACGGCAGCGCGTGGGCCGAGGCCGGAGCCAGTCCGGCCTCGCTCTCGCACTTCCGCATCGGCCTCCAGGACGACGCGGGCGCGCCCACCGCATCCGAAGCGGACGCCGCGTTTGTCGAAGTCGCCTTCTCGCTCGTCCCACCGCTCCTGCGCGACGACCTCCTCCTTTCGGAACTGAACTGGAGCGCGGTCTTCCGCATCCACCCCGTCTAATCCAACGCCTCCTTCTGCCATGGGACGCGGCCTCCTCGTAGAAGCCCTCGCCACCTCGCTCGCGCTCGCCTTTTCTGCGAACCGCTCGGCCCAGACGACGCTTGCCGTCAGCGGCGACCAGGCGACGTTCGGCAACGACGTGACCGCGCGCGAGATCGCCCGGTCGGGCTTCGAGGTGGCCTTCCGTGAGGCGGAGCGTGGCCAGGGTGCCGGTGGCGCGCTGGCCGATGCTATCGTCGCGGTGAACGCCATCAATGCCGACCGCCCCTTCCAGGGCGGCGTGTGGAACGCCGAGGCGTTCGAAGTCGACGCGCGCACGGCGCTCATCCGCGTTACCGGCGAGGTCAACGGCGAGGCGCGCACCACCGAGGGCCTCTACGACGCGACCGTGCTCACGCCGCTGCCTCACCCCATCCCCACGACGCGTCCTGACGACTGGAGCTACGACTGCTCTGCGAGCCGCTTCGTGGAGATGTACACAATGGGCATCGGCACCTACGGCTCCTACATGCCCAGCGCCACGCTGACCATTCCAGATCCACGCTCCGTCGTCGGCATTATGGCGCAGGCGACTGTCAAGTTCGGCCAGTATGGCAACGTCCCGCAGATGGACTTCGAGACCGACAACGGACAGACAGCCACGCCCACGGCCCCGACCACCGACGACGTCGGCAACTGGTTCTACAACGTGGACTTCGGACCGGCCACCAGCGTGACGGTGACGCCGACCGTGATCCGTCCGTACGACCAGTACGGACCCCGCTCGTTTACGCTGTTTGTCACGCGCAACAAGCCCGGGTTCAGCCAGGGAGGTGGCCTCGTTGAGCTTGATGTTTGGTCGGGCCCGTTGCCCGAGGTGACCAGGACTCTTGAGATTCCATCCGCTCCGGCCCACCGCAATGTGACGCTGACCTTCGCCCTCGGCGACACGAGCGGCGGCCGCTGGTGGGAGATGAGCGCCCAGGCTGGCTCGGTCACCGCTGCCCTCTCGACGAGCGATGCCAACAGGGGCGCGCAGGCTGCCCAACACGAGCTGGTTCTCCGCAACGTGCCTGGCCATGTGACGACCGTAGAGGCGACCGTGCGGACGCAGGGCGAGTCGCTGTTCTACCAGGGCGTCACCGCCAGCGCCAGGTGCCTGCCCTAGTGCATGGACAACCGGTCTTTTGCGTTATCTGAAGCCATGTATGGAAGCTGCTAATGCAGTCCCCCTCCTGGATAGGAGGGGACAGGGGTGGTTGACCGAATCAGCTACCCTGTCACGTCCAAGGCCGAACGCGCAGAAGACTCCTTGAGTGTGCACTAGCGCCACCCGTAACGAACCCCAAACCCTCTCGCTCCCCAAACCTATGGGACGCGGCCTTCTGATCGCTGCTCTAGCCAGTTCCCTCTTCGTAGCCCTAGGCTCGTCGAACACGCTGCAGACAATCCTGTCTGTCAGCCACGACCAGGCCGGCTTCGGCAACGACGTGACCGCGCGCGAGATTGCGCGATCGGGGTACGACGTCGCGTTCCGGACGGCGGAGAAGAGCGACGGCACCCTCGACGGGGCTATCGCGGCCGTGAATGCCATCAGCGCCGATCGCCCGTTCCAGGGCGGCGTGTGGAACGCGGAAGCGTTTGAGGTCGACGCCGAGACGGCCCTCTTGCGGGTGACGGGGACCGTCGGCGCCGAGACTCACACCACCGAAGGCCTGTTCGACCTCAGCGCGGTGTTTGCCGCATTTTTGCCGCCGATGATGCCCGAGCTCCTCACGCCGACGTGGGACTTCGGGTGCGCGGCCAATCGGTTCGTCGACCTCTACACCGTGGGCATCGGGACGTACGGCCGTACCAACAACGACGCCACCATCGACATTCCGAACCCTGAAAACGTGCTCGGCCTCACCGCCCAGGCGTCGGTCAAGGGAGACAACCATGGCCGCTTCGAATATTTCCGCTTCACCACCTCCTCGGGCCAGACCATCGATCTCGATGAGCCGTCTGCGCACGATGACAGCGGCGACTGGTTCACGACCGAGTTAGAGCCTGCCAGTTCGGTGACCATCGAGCCCGTCATCACGCAAGACGGATGGAGCGGACACGCCCGCTCGTTTGCCGTCTATGCGTTGCGCTACCGCGAGGGCTACGCACAGAGCGGCGGCATCGTCGAGCGAGACGTGTGGGTCGGGCGCACCCAGGAAGTCACCGTGGACCTTCCCATCCCGGTCGGCACCGAGCCTCGCCCTGTCACGGTGACGTATTCCCTTGGCGATACCACCGACGACGGCCGGCTACTCTGCATGGAAGCACGCGCAGGCGAAGTCTACGAATCGTTCTGCACCCCCGATGCCAACCGGGGCAAGCAAGCGGCCCTCTTTGAGATGGTCCTGCAGGACGTGCCGGGCTCCGTCTCGAACGTAGAGGCTACGGTCTATTCGCGCACGGGTGGGCACGACTCCATCTTCTACAACGGTGTGACGGCGACCGTCCCGTGCTCGTAGTCTGAGCAGCCTGGCCAGGCTCGGTTGCTTGGCGCACCTTTCTGGATATCCCCGCGTAGTCGCGGCGGAGCGCTATACTTCGGCATTGCCCCAGCCTCCCCGCGCCTATGTGTCTGTCTCCCAGGCAGCTACCGCTGCTCGTCACGCTGCTCGTCGGTGCGGTGCTGGCCCCGGACGCGCCCGCGCAGCCCAGTCGGCTCGCCGGGGGTGCGCCGCTGCGCTTCGAGCGGCTCACGGTGGACGATGGCCTTTCGCAAGGCGACATCAACGACGTCCTGCAGGACCGGCAGGGCTTCCTCTGGATCGCGACTGACGCGGGGCTCAACCGCTACGACGGCTACGGCTTCCGCGTCTACCGCCCCACCCCGTTCGACGCCACCTCGCTCGCCGACGAGGTCGTGCGCACGCTCTTCGAGGACCCCGACGGCAGCCTGTGGGTGGGCACCACCTACGCGCGCGTCTGCCGCCTCGACCGCCGCACGGACGCCTTCACCTGCCTCGGCCCCGTCGCGGACGAGCCGGCGAGCCTGCCCGACGGCGTCGTGAATGCGGTGCTGCGCACGCGCGACGGGACGCTCTGGGTGGGCGGCAGCGCGGGCTTGCTGCGGCTGGACTCGATGGACGACGGCGGGCGCTTCACCCGCTTCACGCACGACCCCGCCGACCCGACCAGCCTCGGCGACGCCTACGTGACGGCGCTCCACGAGGACGACGCAGGGCACCTCTGGGTGAGCACCTTCAACGGCCTCCACCGCCTCGGCTCGATGGACGAAGGCGAGCGCTTCACCCACTTCCTCCGCTCGGACCGCGGCGAGCCCACCCTCTCGGACCGCGTCTATGCTGTCACCCCCGACGCGACCGACGCGCGCGTCTGGTGGGTCGGCTCCGGCGACGGCCTGCTGCGCTTCGATACGTGGACGGGCTCGGCCGAGCGCTTCCGACCGAACCCGAGCGTGGGCCCCGCGCGCAACACCGTCCGCCGCGTGGCCACCGATCCGCACGACGCGGCCGTGCTCTGGGTGCCGATTGCCGGGCAGGGCCTGGCGCGGTTCGACACGCGCACGCAGACGTTCACGCGCTACCCCGTGCGTCCGGACGCCCCCGACGGCCTCGTCCGCTTCGCGGGGAGCACCGTCTTCGTGGACCGCTTCGGCATGGTCTGGGTCGGCTCCGATGGCGGCGGCCTCAACCGCTTCGACCCCAGCACAGGCGGCGTGCGCTACGTCGGACAGGCGACCCCGTCGCGCCTCGGCCTTCGCAACGCCGACGTGTGGGGCCTGCACGTCACCCGCGACGGCGCGCTCTGGGCGGGCACCTCGGGGCGGCTGATGCACCGCATCGCCGTGGACGACGACGGGCGGCCCACCGACGTGCGCGTATGGCAAGCCACGCCGCGCTTCGCCCCGCTTGCTGCAGATCGGCCTTCCGGCGAGCCCAACGACTTCGTCGAGACGCGCGACGGGGCGCTTTGGATCGCCACCACCAACGGCCTCGACCGGCTCGACCGCGCCACCGGCACGTTCAGGCACGTCACGACGGCCGACGGCCTGCCGGACGACAACACGCTCACGCTGCGCCTCGACCGGAACGACGTCAGGACACTATGGGTCGGCACGGAGGGTGGCCTCGTGCGCGTTGATGCCGAGACGCAGGCCGTCGAGCAGGTCTACACGCACGACCCCGATGATCCTGCGAGCCTCGCCGACAACTGGGTGTCGTCGCTGTGGCAGACAACGGATGACGCGCTTTGGGTGGGCCATGAGCGCGGGGTGAGCCGACTCGACGTGAGCGGAGGCACATTCACGCACCACCTCCACGACCCGGCTGACCCCGCAACGGTCACCTCGGGGACGATCAGCGCGCTCCTCGAACGCCGCACCGAACCGGGCGTCCTCTGGCTCGGCGCGCTCGGCGGCGGTCTCGACCGCCTCGACCTCGCGACGGGCGCCGTCACGCACTTCACGACGGCGAACAGCGAACTGCCCGACAACGCGATCTACGGCCTCGTGGAAGACCGCGCGGGGCGGCTCTGGATGAGCACCAACCGCGGCCTCGCCCGCCTCACCATCGACGGTGAGCAGGCAGGCACGGCGGGCGTCGGCGCGCTCACGTTCCGGCGCTTCGGTCCCGCGAGCGGCGTGCAGGAAATGGAATTCAACCAGTACGCGATCCACGCCGACACCGACACGGGGCGCTTCTTCTTCGGCGGGATCAACGGCATCACGTGGTTCGCCCCCGAGGCCATCGCCTACAACGCCCTGCCGCCGGAAGTCGTGCTGACCGGCCTCCGCGCCGCCAACGAGCCGCTGCGCGTCACCGACGACGGCCCGCTGCGCCAGCCGCTCGCCGAGACGACCGCCCTCACGCTCCCCTACCGCCAGCGCACCGTCGGCATCGACTACGTGGGGCTACACTTCAAGGACCCCGCGCGCAACCGCTACCGCATCCGCCTCGACGGCTTCGATGATGGAGGTGGGAATGACGGGGATAGTACGGACGGCTGGAGCGAGCCGACGACGCAGCGCTCGGCGACCTACACCAACCTGCCCGCCGGGTCCTATACCTTTCGTGTGCAGGCGTCCAATGCGGATGGCGTCTGGAGCGACGACGCCCGCGCACTGCGCCTGACGATCCAGCCGCCGTGGTGGCGCTCAGCATTCGCCTACCTTGCCTACGCCGCGCTGCTCGTGGCGGTCGTCGTCCTCGTAGACCGGATTCAGCGGCGGAGGCTACTGGCGCGCGTCCGGGAGCGGCAGCGCGAGAAGGAGCGCGCCCACGCCCGCGAGATCGAGGCGGCCTACCACGACCTGCGCCAGGCCAAGGACCGCCTCGTGGAACAGGAGAAGCTCGCCTCGCTCGGCGCGCTCACCGCGGGCATCGCCCACGAGATCAAGAACCCGCTCAACTTCATCACCAACTTCGCCGAGGTGAACCTGGACCTCGCCGACGACCTCGACGCCGCGCTCCAGCAGGGCGCGTCAACGCCTGAGACGCCATCGCAACTTGAGCAGCCGAACGCCGAGGCCGCGGCCATCGTCGCCGACCTCCGGCAGACCTCCGAGTCGATCCTCCAGCACGGCCGCCGCGCCGATGGCATCATCCGCGCGATGATGGCCCACGCTCGGCAGGGTCACACCGAGCGCGAGACCGTCGACCTCAACGCGCTCGTGGCGGAGCACGCCGGGCTGGCCTACCACGGCCGCCGCGCGCGGATGCCCGAATCAGGACGCCCCGGCTTCCAGGTTATGCTCGACGAGGCGTACGACCCCGCCGTCGGCTCCGTGGACGTCGTCCCGCAGGAGATCGGGCGCGTCGTCGTCAATCTCGTCGGCAACGCCTTTGATGCCGTCGCGGACGCGGCCACCCACCGGGGCGCCACCTTCGCGCCCAGGGTACGTGTCTCGACCGAGCGCGAAGGGGAACACCTCGCCATCCGCATCGCCGACAACGGCCTGGGCGTCTCGCCGACGTTGCGCGCGCGCATCTTCGAGCCGTTCTTCACCACGAAGCCCACCGGCTCAGGCACCGGCCTCGGCCTATCGATGAGCTACGACATCGTGGTGCAGGGCCACGGCGGCACGCTCAGCGTCGAGGACGACCCCGGCGGCGGCGCGGCGTTCGTCGTCCGCCTGCCTGCGCTCCCCCCCACTTCCACCACCACGGCCACTCTTCTCGCTTCTACCGTACCTCCCGAGCCATGAGCCGTTTTTCGTGGATCCGTTACACTTCCCCATGTCATCCCGAGCGGAGGTCCGAAGGACCGAAGTCGAGGGATCTATGGACCCGCTTTCAAGCTCTGGTCGGTGCGCTGAGGTGGACCGAGACCCTTCGGCTCGCGCTGCTCGCTCAGGGTGACACAGGCTGGGGGAGACTGCGTCCCGTCCGGAGCCGTGATGGCTCCCCACGTTCTGCGTCGCCTCCAGTCCCCAAGCGGACTTCCGCTCCTCGAAGGGTCCCCCTCACCCCCTGGACGACGGGGCAGGGGGACAGCTTGTGCGCCGTCGCAGGCGTACAAGGGGGGGGTGCACCGCTGAGCATCAGACGTACCCTCATTCCCCTCGTCGCGCTGTGCATGATCGTGGCGGCGAGTGGTGCCCTCGTGCACGCCCAGACGCCGGAGTCGCGGGCACCGGTTGTGCCGACCACGCCGCGCTTCGAGATGTACAC
This sequence comes from Bacteroidota bacterium, assembly GCA_039027055.1. Classification (GTDB taxonomy): domain Bacteria; phylum Bacteroidota; class Rhodothermia; order Rhodothermales; family Rubricoccaceae; genus JBCBEX01. The sequence continues at coordinate 6,762 of JBCCLD010000062.1, read as the reverse complement.
CACCGCCGACGGGCTGCCCGGCAACATCATGCGCGGGGTCGTGCAGGACTCGCTCGGCTACATCTGGGTGGGCGGCGTCGGCGGCGTGGCGCGCTTCGACGGGACCCGCTTCGAAGAGGTCCCCCTCGACGACGTGCCCAGCTACACGGCCGACGTCTCGAACGTGGGCCGGCTCTACGCCGACCCGCAGGGGACGGTCTGGGTGGCGACGTTCGGCGAGGGCCTCCAGCGCTACGACCAGCGCACGCAGCGCTTCGAGGCGTACCTCCCAGACTCGACGGACACGTCGAAGCTCTTCGGCAGCCATGTCTATGCCCTCCTCACCGACCGACGTGGACGCACGTGGGTCTCATCGAGGTACGACCTCGACTCGCCCGAGAACTCTAGGGTGCAGTGGCTCGATGCCGAGACGGGCACCTTCACCCCCTTCGAGGGGCGCACGCACGCCGACACGCTCAGCGACGAAGCGTCGGATTTCCTGGAGGACCGCGACGGCATGATCTGGATCGCGGACTATTACGACGGCCTCCAGCGCTACGACCCCGAGACGGGCACGGTGACGCGCTTCCGCCACGACCCGGCCGACCCGACGACGCTCCACGGCGACCGCCTCCTCACCCTCTACGAAGACCGCGACGGCTACATCTGGGCAGGCGGCGGCGACTACTTCGGCCAGACCGACGAGGGCGGCCTGAGCCGCTTCGACCCCGAGACGGAAACGTTTCTCCGGTTCACCGACGGCGTGCGCGGCTTCCAGGGCACTACCGTCATCAGCCTGGGCGAGGATGCTAGCGGGTCGCTCTGGGCAGGGGTGACGCCGGGCAACATGGTCCGCTACGACCGCGCCACGCAGACCTTTACCCGCCTCCCTTACGACCCCACGGATCCCACGACCGGCATCGGACCTACGGCACACGCCATGCTCACCGACCGGACGGGCTCCTTCTGGGTGGCAACCTGGGGAGCCGGGCTGAGCCGCCGCGACGCCGTCTCGGACCGCTTCCAGCACCTCGCCCTGCGCCCCGTCAACACCGACACCTACGGCCTCTCGGAGTCGATGAGCGTCCTCCGTGACCGCCAGGGACACATCTGGATCGGGACCTGGGGCGAGGGTCTGCTGCGCTACGACCCCGCCTCAGACCGATTCACGCGCTACACCGCCAACCCAGGTGATCCGCGCGCGCTCACATCCGGCTTCGTGCGGTCGCTCTACGAAGACCGCAGCGGGACACTCTGGGCTGGCACGTTCTTCGGCGGCCTCCACCGCTACGACCGCGCCACCGACACGTTTACCCGCTACGTGCCCATCGAGGGCGACACGACGAGCCTCCCCGGCCAATCCGTACGTTCGCTCTACGAGGACGCCGCAGGCCGCTTTTGGGTAGGGCTCTGGGGCGGCGACCTCAGTGCGCCTGGGGGCCTCGCGCGCATGGACCGTGAGACGGGCACCTTCACGCCCTATCTCTTCGATCCAAGCGACTCGACGAGCATCGGCGGCTCGCAGGTCACCCGCATCACCGAGGATGCCGACGGACGCATCTGGACCACCTTCAACGGGAGCACGGCAAGCTACCTCGACCCCGAGACGGACACGATCACGACGCTTCCGGACAGCCTCAGCCTTGTCGTCGACTTCGTCCATATCGACCAGCGCGACCGCGTCTGGTTCGGCGGGTTTACCGGCCTGATCCAGTACGACATCAGCGCGGGCATCGTCGCCCAGTATGGTCCGGAGGACGGGCTACTCGACGTCCGGATCTCGAACATTCAGGAGGACGCTGACGGGCGGCTGTGGCTCGCCCACGAGCACGGGATGACGCGCTTCGACCCCGAGACGAAGGCCGTGCGCACCTTCGACCAGACGCAGGGCGTCGCGCTGGACTTTTTCATCAACAGCGTCTCGCACCAGGACCCAAGCGGTCTGCTCTTCTTCGGTGGCATTGGCGGGATTATGGCCTTCCACCCGGACGACCTCGCACGCAACACCATTGAGCCGCCTGTGGTGCTCACCGAGGTGCGCATCGCCAACGAGCCCGTCGCGGTCTCAGACGACGGGCCGCTCACGGAGAGCCTCGCTACCATCGAGTCGCTGCGGCTGGCGCACAACGAGAACGATGTCGGCTTCTCGTTCGCCGCGCTGCACTTCCTCAACGCCGCGCACAACACGTTCGCCTACCGCCTCGACGGGCACGACCGCGACTGGATCGAGGCGGGCACGCAGCAGACGGCGACCTACACCAACCTCGCGCCGGGGCGCTACACGTTCCGCGTCAAGGCCGCCAACGCCGACGGCGTCTGGAACGAGGCGGGCGTGGCGCTGCCCATCGTCGTCGCGCCGCCGTGGTGGGCAACGCCGTTTGCCTACCTACTCTACACGCTGGCGTTCTTGGGCCTGCTGTTCGTTGGCTTCCGCACGCAGCGGCAGCGCATCGAGACAAAGGAGCGCGAGCGGCGGCGGGCGCTCGAAGCGCGGAAGCTAGAACTCGAGGAGACCGTCGAGGCCCGCACGGCCGAGATCCAGCACCGCGTCGAGGAGTTGGGCGTGATCAACAGCGTCCAGCAAGGCCTCGTCGCGGAGTTGGAGATGCAGGCCATCTACGACCTCGTCGGCGACCGTCTCCGCGACCTCTTCGACGCCCAGATCGTCATCATCGCTTCGTTCGACCACGCGGCGGGCACGGAGCGCGAGCACTACTTCATCGAGAAGGGCGTGCGCGGCCACGATGAGGTGCGCGCCATCGACACGCTACGCCGCCGCCTCATCGACACGAAGGCGCCGATCCTCATCAACGAGGACCTCATCGGGGCGCTCGTCGCGATGGGCTACGACCGTCCGGAGCCTGTGCCCGGCACCGCGATGCCGCAGGCGATGCTCTTCGTCCCGCTCGTCACCGGCGACACCGTGCGGGGCTACGTCAGCCTCCAGAACCTCGACCACGAGCGCGCCTTCTCGGACGGTGACGTGCGGTTGCTGACGACCCTCGCGAACAGCATGACCGTGGCGCTAGAGAACGCCCGGCTCTTCAACGAGACGACGCGGCTGCTCGACGAGACCGAGCAGCGCAACTCCGAGCTCGCCGTCATCAACAGCGTCCAGGACGGGCTGGTCGCGGAGTTGGAGATGCAGGCCATCTACGACCTCGTCGGCGACCGCCTCCGCGACCTCTTCGACGCCCAAGTCGTCGTCATCCGCACCTTCGACCCGCAGGCCGACACGGAGCACCTCCGCTATGCCGTCGAGAAGGGCGAGCGCTATCTCTTCCCCGACCCGCGCCCGGCCGACGCGTTCACGCACCACCTGATGACGCTCCGCGAGCCGCTGCGCGTCAACGAGGACTTCGCGGGCTACGTTCGCCGCTTCGACGACAGCGAGGACGCCCTAGTCGGTGACGTACCGAAATCGGCGCTCTTCGTCCCGATGGTGGTCGGCGGCACCGTGCGCGGCAACGTGAGCCTTCAGAACGTCGATCACGAGGGGGCCTTCTCCGAGGAGGATCTGCGCCTCTTGACCACGCTCACCAACAGCATGAGCGTCGCGCTCGAAAACGCCCGCCTCTTCGCCGAGTCGCGCCAGCAGGCCGTCGAGCTCGACACCGTCAACCGCGTCAGCCGCGCGCTCAATTCCCAGCTCGACTTCGACGCCCTCGTCCACCTCGTCGGCGAGCGGATGCGCGAGACATTCGACGCCGACATCGTCTACGTGGCGATGCACGACCGTTCGACCAACCTCATCCACTTCCCCTATGCCTTCGGCGAAGATTTCGACGCCATCGAGTACGGCGAAGGCCTCACGTCGCAGATCCTGCGCACGCGCGAGCCGCTGCTGATGAACCGCGACGTGCAGGCCGAGACGGAGCGCATGGGCATCGCCCAGCTCGGCAAGGAGTCGGCATCCTACCTCGGCGTGCCGATCCGCGCGGGCGACGCGGCGCTCGGCGTCATCAGCGTGCAGAGCATGCACCAGGAGAACCGCTTCGACGAGAGCGACCTCCGCCTGCTCAACACCATCGCCGCGAACGTGGGCGTCGCGCTCCAGAACGCCGACGCCTACGGGCGGCTCAACACGACGCTCGAAGAGCTCACGCGCACGCAGCAGCAGCTCGTCCAGCAGGAGAAGCTCGCCAGCCTCGGACAGCTCACCGCGGGCATCGCCCACGAGATCAAGAACCCGCTCAACTTCATCAACAACTTCGCCGAGGTGAACCAGGAGCTTGCGGGCGAACTCCGCGAGGTGCTCCAGACCACCTCGGGCGACGGCGGCCCGCGCGCGAATGGCGACGCCCTCCCTGACGAGGTCGGGCCGATCCTCGACGACATCGAGCGGACGGCGGGCGTGATCGCCGAGCACGGCAAGCGCGCCGACGGCATCGTGCGCGCGATGATGCAGCACGCCCACGGCGGCCAGGGCGCGCGGCAGACCGTTGACCTCAACAAGCTCGTCGCCGAGCACGTGGCGCTCGCCTACCACGGCAAGCGCGCCCAGGTGCCCGACTTCTCGGTGTCCGTCGAGAAGGTCCTCGGCGAGGGCGTCGGACACGTCGAGGTCGTCCCGCAGGAGATCGGGCGGGTGCTGGTGAACCTCGTCGGCAATGCCTTCGACGCCGTCGCGGACTATGCCCGCAGCGCCCCAGCGGGCGGCAACGGCGAGCCGTTCGCCCCGCGCGTGCTCGTCTCGACCGAACGCCTCAACGATCCGCAGGAGGGCGACATGGTGACGATCCGCGTCGCCGACAACGGCCCTGGCATCCCCGGCGACCTCCGCACCAAGGTCTTCGAGCCGTTCTTCACCACAAAGCCCACCGGCTCGGGCACCGGCCTGGGGCTCTCGATGAGCTACGACATCGTCACACAGGGCCACGGCGGCACGCTCACCGTCGAGGACGCCCCCGACGGAGGCGCGGTGTTCGTCGTCACGCTGCCCGTCTCCGCCCACGCAAGCTCTCCCGCACGATGATGCTCCCGATCGAAGCCGAGTTGAAGCGATGCTTTTTGGAGTTCTGGCGCACGTGGTCGGAGCGGGACGACCGCATCATCGAGCGCGCACAGAAGCAACTCCGTGCGGATGTATCGGGCTTCGGCACTGGCTTGCTCGAACGCTACACGGATCGGGCTATGATGATGGCGCTCCTAAAGCAGGGCGTCAGGGAGATGCCCGAGACCTTTGCCATCGATTGGCATTGGGTGAAGGCAAGACGTCTCGGTCCCACGGTCGGCGTCGTGGAGGGCGAAGCCACCGTCACCCTTCCCGCAGGCGAAGGCGAGAGCGTGTTCTTCCACGGTCGGGCTTCGCAGGTGTTCGTCCTTGAAGACAGAGGCTGGTGCATCGTACACACCCATGGATCGATCCCCGCCTCAGAGCAAGCCGAAGGCGAGGTTATGCCCGTCGACGCGCTGCGGGCGCGCAACCAGGAACTCGAACGCCTCGTGGCCGAGCGCACGGCCGAAATCGAGGCGGCCCGTCGCGACGCCGAGATCGAAGCGGCCTTGGAGCGCGTGCGCAGCCGGACGATGGCGATGCAGTCCAGTGACGAACTCACGGAGGTCTCGCTCTTGCTGGACCAGGAGGTCCGCGCGCTGGGCACAAAGACCTGGGGATGCGCCTTCAACATCTATGGCAAGAACGAATCCACCGAATGGTTCGGGAGCGAGGCCGGTGTCAACCATCCCTACCCGACGCCGAGAGCGGACTTTTTTCTTCGGTACTACGAGGTAGGCCAGCAGGGCGAAACCTTCCACGTCGAGGTGTTCGAGGGCGATGCGTGCGCGGCGCACTACGACTACATGCTCTCCCTCCCGGTGCTTGGCGACATGCTCACAGGCATCCGCGCGGCAGGCCATGCCTTTCCTTCCTCGCAAATCGACCACGTTGCCTACTTCAAATACGGCTACCTGCTCTTCATCACGCTGGAGCCCGCGCCCGAGGCGCACGACATCTTCCGCGGGTTCGCCAAAGTCTTTGAGCAGACCTACACCCGCTACCTCGATCTCCAGAAGGCCGAGGAGCAAACGCGGGAAGCCCGGATTGAGGCGGCGCTGGAGCGCGTTCGGTCGCGTGCGCTCGCCATGAGCACGTCGGACGAACTGCTGGACGTCAGCTTCACCATCCGTCGCGAGTTCGAGGGCCTCGGGCTGGACTGCGGTGCGTTCTGGCACACCCGCTACACCCCCGAGGTCTACCAGAAGGCGCTCACCAGCATCGACGGCAAGAAGCTCGCTGCCGTGATGGAACTGCCGCGCGACTTCGCAAGCAACCCTGGGCTAGCCGCCTGGGAGCACGGAGACGAACCGATTGGCGTCTTCCAGTTTGACGCCGACGCGGGCGCGGAGTACATGCACCACATGGCGACGAAGGGAAAGTTCGCCGAGATCGACCCCGAGGCGATCACGGTCGAGATGGTGCGCGCGCACGGCGGCATCACCCTCGTGCAGGCCCGCACCTCGCACGGCGAAATCGGCTACTCGCTCTGGGGCGAAGCGGAGCCGACTGAGGAAGCCAAGGACGTGCTGGTCCGGTTCGCAGGCGCGTTCGACCTCGCGTACCGCCGCTTCCTCGACCTACACCAGGCCGAAGCCGACCACCACGCCCTCCTCGAAGAGAAGGCGCTCACCGAGCAGGCGCTCGACGAACTGCGGCGAACGCAGGCGCAGCTCATCCAGCAGGAAAAGCTCGCCAGCCTCGGGCAACTGACGGCGGGCATCGCGCATGAGATCAAGAACCCGCTCAACTTCGTCACCAACTTCGCCGACGTCTCCGCCGAACTT
>JBCCLD010000061.1:0-15235 GCA_039027055.1 Bacteroidota bacterium | reverse complement strand
TTCCTCCCCGCCCTCAACCGCCACCTCGTCCACCCCCCGCGCGTGTGCGTTGTGGGCAGCGCCCCTCCCCGCGAGGTCGAGCGCCTCTGCACGGAACACCGATGGGAGCTCTACCCCGACGTTAGCGACGAGCGCCTGCGCGCCCTCTACGCCGAGGCGACGTGCGCCATCCTCCCCTTCTCTTATGCCACCGGGGCGAAGCTAAAGCTCCTCGGTGCCCTCGGGCACGGCGTCCCGTACGTGGCGACCCCAGCCGTGGCGGGCCAAGTGGAGGTGCCTCCGCGCTCCTGCCTCATCAGTGCCGACCCTGAGGCATGGGCGCGCCATGTCGAGGGGCTGGCGGGGGGGGGCCTGGACATGGACCTGCGCCAGGCGCTGCTCCGTGAAGCGGAGCGGTACAGTTGGCCGACGGTGGTGGCGCACATGCTGGAGTCGCTCTCAGCGTCAAGCGCACGCTAGGAAGCTGTGTCATTCAGCAGGTCGGACGCTCACGAAAGAGCGAGTTCGTCCCAGAAAGGCGGATGAGAGCTTGCCCCGAGAAATCGAGCACATGTGCCGCGCCTATCGCAGGAGCTTCATCTTTACCGAACACGAGAAACTGGAGTACATGGCCTCCATCTCCCATCCTCGTCATCCCTGACTTGATCGGCAGGGCCGTTAAGTTCTGAGGAGTCGGACCATCTGACCCACTCGGTTGGCAAGCCGCGACTGCGCCGCCGTCGGTGACCAGTGCCCGTTGTGACGCAGCACCGACAGCGTGACGTCCCGTAGCGCCGAGAGCGCCGCCGCCCCAGCCGCCGAGCGCACGCCGCCGCCGTCTTCGTTCTGGAGGGCATCCTTGACCCAGTGTAGCCGGTTCTCGACGTGCCAGTGCGACCGGATGACCTCCCCGAGCGCGGCCGCCCCGTCCGTCCGGCTCGTGACGTAGAGCCCGACGCGCTCGTACGCTAGTCTGTCGAGGCGGAGGTGCTCACCGAGCGCTTCCGCCGCCACTCCAACGAGTCGCGCCCGTACAGTGCGCTCGGTTATCTTCCTCCGGCATTCTAAGCTGCCTCCTTGACCTCATGAACCGGCGTGGTCTCTATCACAGCGACTGGTACGAAGGATGGGGGCCGCTCAGCACGCCGAGGTCGTCCTGAGAAGGCTCTTCCGGGCGAAACCGTAGACCTGGCTCTGTGCCGACGTATGCCGAATCCTCCACGTATCGTTGACTCGTCTCAGAGAGGCATATGCTGGAGTCTTTCGCTGACTAATTCGAATCCGCAACCCACATCTCGATCTATGGGGGCCGTCCACTCTTACTACCGAATGCTGACGCAGCATGAACTCGCTCGGCATTCTAAACTGGGTACCATCAGCCGAATTGTGCGATGGCAACTTGGCAGCCGACTTGTGGCTGGAAAGGTAGTCTTTCCCTTCGTAAACGAGAGTTGTCTCCTAATGAAGCGGGGAGACACAGGTGCCTCCGTACACTACTACACGGGGCTGCACGAATTTAGCGATATGTCGTTTCTACTTCACAGTCTGCGCTCTGACGACCTTTTCATTGACATCGGGGCCAACATCGGCGCCTTCACTGTGCTAGCCTCAGCCGTCTGCGGTGCCCGCAGCATCTCCTTCGAACCAGTACCGATCACTTACGAACGTCTTCGTGACAACATTGCTCTGAATCGTGTCGAAGACCGGGTCACGACACACAACATTGGTGTTGGCAGCACTACCTCGACGCTGAGAGTAAGTGTTGATGCCGGTCAAGAGAACCGCGTGCTCTCATCAGATGAATCCTTTGGGTCAGCGCAAGAGGTGGCCGTTCGCCCACTCGATGACGTGCTATCCGGGGAGCAGAACCCCAGGCTTGTTAAAGTTGATGTGGAGGGCTGGGAAACCGAGGTCATTGCTGGCAGCCTGGATACGCTCCGGGACCCGTCACCCCGTGCGCTGCTCGTCGAAATGAATGGCAGCGGCGAGCGGTACGGATTCGACGAAGCACACCTCCACCGGACTATTATTGACCTCGGCTACGAGGAGGTAGCCTACCACCCAATGGAGCGCCGTCTTACAGCAACGTCCGAATTATTGGGGCTCAATCGTCTATATGTGAACGCTCCTACGTATTTCGAGGAGCGCGTTCGATCGGCTCCTCCGTTCCGTGTGCTAGGTCGCCTGATCTAAACCCAGTTGGTGGAAGCTCAGGCCGTTCAGGTCCCAATCCGTCCTGTGTACTACGCAGCGAAAGGACGCCAAAGAGCCCAAGCATAGAAGCTACGACGTGGCCTCCTATCAACACCAACCCAGCTCCGTTGAGACCCATACTCGGGATCAGCAGCAGGTTGAGCCCCACCCCGCCTAGGGCACAGAAGATCAAGCTACCTGCGACGTACCAGTGACGGTCCGCGGCAATCAACGCAGCCATCAAAAGGTGGGTCATACTCATGAAGGGAAGTGCCCACCCTACGTACTCAAGGAAGGCTCCTCCCGCTTCGAACGACTGGGTGCCAGCCAATAGTCCTACTATGTAAGTACCTAATACTGAGAGCAGAAGGGCCCCCACCAGGGTGATCACTAGCAGCGCCGCAGCGCTGTTTCGGAGTAGTTGCCGATAGGCGTGGTACCTCCCTGCGTAAATGTGCGCGGCGAGTCGAGGGAGAACCGCCGCAATGACGATGGCTGTTAGCGTTTGCGCAGCCTCAAGCACACGATAGGCCGCACCGTAGTGACCAGCCGCGGTTTTACCCAGGAACACTTCTACAATGATCGGACCGCTGCTGAGCAGAACGATAGAGAACAACAGGAAAAGCCCGATCGGTACAGCAGCCCGGAACGTACCCCAAACGACCGACCATCTCAGTAGCGACCACGTGAACCGGGCATATCGCGTATGGACCCATAAGAACGTGAACACCAGCGCTAGGAGCATCCCCGTTGCCATCCCTGCGAGCGTCCCGAACGGAGTTTTGAACGTCATGAGCGCAGCAAGCCCGAGGCCGATGACGATTGCCTTCTCGACCAGGACAGAGATTGCTTCATTCCGGAGCACCTCGAATGCCCTGAAAAAACTCCGCGTGTATTCCAGCAGCGAGAATCCGATCACGTAAACACTCGCTGCCAGCACAGCCATTCGATGCTCGATAGCATAGCCGAGCGCCACACTTGCCGCGAACACGCTGACGGAGCCGAGGAGGGCTAGGAGCAACCGTCCTATCAGGATGTTTGTGATGAATAGCGAGGCTCTCGATGTCGAGCGAGCTACTTCTCGGATAGTGTAGTAGCTGCTTCCGAAATCGCTAATCACCTTGGCTAACATGGCAAGGGCTAAACTTGTCGTCAAGACCCCGTACCCACTTGCACCCAGCACCTGCATACACGCTGCTGTGATGAACAAGAACCATGCTGGCTTGACAAGACCGTGGCTCATCATCATCCACGAGACGTTTTTTACTACGCTCGCACGCCTCGTAGAGGGACTTGCCTGCATATCAAAGATGGAAGCGGTGAGGCACGTGACTAAAAACCTACAACACTTTGGCCGGCCCTTGGCGAATGACCGTGCTCATCCTTTGCTCTTGCAACACCGCACCCATCGCAAGGAGGATGGCCAAGAGCACGATCGTGTCGGGGGTGTTGTAGGAAGCTGCGGCTAAATGGGTTGGCAACATCCCCACTTGGGTGGCAGCAAGCGCGAGACCGATAAACCGTGTTGATCGCGGGAGATCTGACTGCTTGTATGCACGGAACCCGTGTGCGATCGTGATTACAATCAGGCTCAGAAAGAGGAGACCTCCTAGCAAGCCAAACCGGTACCACAGCATCAAGTACGTGTTGTGGGCAAACGTCTTCACCCAAGTTCCTTTGTCGAGAATGCTGAAAAAGCCAAATTCTACCCCAAGTCCGTACCCGGCTATCGGGTTGTTCTTTATGAGGTCCCAGATCGCTGCACTCTCATAGAACCGGTTCACGAGCGATCCATCTGTACCTACACTACCAAGACTAGCAAGCCGCTCAATAAGCCCTCCCACCAGTAGAATGAGGAGATTACCGAGCATCGCGTAGAGCACCACGCTGCCCAAAACCAAAGCGCCACTGCCGCTCCACAGTAGAGATCTTCGGCCTCTGGTGTCGACAGCTATTGCGATGATTACAAGTGCCAATGCAAGCGCCACATAGTAGGACCGAAACTGCGTCAACACTACCCCCAGCGACAAGAGTGACGCGAGTGCGAAGAGCACCCGTTGGTTCCACCTCTTCGACTCCACGAGCATCCAGGCCCATGTGAGCGTGGCACTGGCGTAGAGTAGCATCTCGTTTACCGCTACTCGTCCTGTCGCTACCTCCCAAGCGTAGGCCGCATCGGAGAGCGCGAGACGCAAGACGAGGAGGTTTCTGATCAGAGCAGCCACCCCAAAGAAGACCACGACACCTAGCAAGAAGCGGAGCCCGTGCTTGGATCGCAAGGCGTACTCTTTGAGGGGGAAGTAGAGAACAAGCAAGGAGTACACATACGCCATATTGGCTGCGGTCGCAAACTTTGCCCCTTGGACTATACCTAAACCGAAAGCAAGACTTAAGTAAATAATGAACCACAGCACGAGGCGATCCTGGAGCGTGGCAACCAGCAAACCGGGCTGGGCACCCACTCGGACTATGGACCATACCGCCGTAAATACGACGTACAGGATTAGAAAGGCGACTTCGGACAGCTGTACTCCGGCGTCAAAGTCCGCAGTAAATCCGAATAGCAGGATTACAACCCACAAAAAGTGGTCGAGGTGGGTCAGCAGATATGCCATAGCCCCGATCGCTAGCAGAGCGATCGGGGCCAGGTAGATGTAATCGGCCAACATCACCGAGGCAAGGACTAAGACTAACGCCGTCACAGAAGCCCCCAATGCGAGTAGCCTTAAGCCCCACTTCTCAACACGCGCTACTGTAGGAGCATCCTGAGCCATGTTCTACTGTGCAGTCACTACGCATCGTAGCGTGGTTCTCGGCCGTACTGATCGTACACCCTAGCGAGTGCGGTCTTATTCCGTCGTATCCAGTCACGTCCTATCACAAAGACACACACCAGGAGGAAAATGCTGACCGTCATGGCGATGACGTAGATCGCACGCTTCGGCTTTGCTTTTCTTTCAGCAGGCACCGCCACGTCGAGAATTTGCACAGCGGTCTTTTCTCGCTCCTCCTGGAAGAGCGCTTGCTCGTAGAGCGGCTGTGCCACTTCCAGGACTTGAACACCCACTAGAATGTCCTGAAGCAGGTCAGCGTAAGTGTTTCCAAGCGCGGGCAATTCGTCTAGGGCAACTGGCATGAGCCGATCCTCACCACTCATCAGACGCCGCTCAATGCTTCTAGCGGCTTCAAGGGCACCCCGCGCAGCTTCAACTTGCGGGTTACCCGCTCCGTACTGCCTCAGCAGAGCCTGGTACTCGATTTCGTTGCGTGCGGCGGTCGCACGCTGCTCTGCCATCGACGAGAGAAACGTTTGCGCCATCGCAGGGAGTTCGATGACTCCGTGCTCTTCCTGAAATGCCTGCATGGCTGCACGCGCCGAGTCAAGCTCTGCGATCGCCCGGTTGAATCGATCCTCTACGTACCTCCTAAAAGAGGCTGCGTCTATGCTTTCGAGCTCCGCGTTCACCTCGTTGAGTTGGCTTACGTAGTAGTTCGCCATCTCAGCAGCGCGTTCGCGGTCTCGATCAAATACGGTGATTGAAAGAAAGTCATACTCCAAGTCTACCTCAATTTTTACATTTCTGTCCAGCTCACGACTAGCAAGAAAGTATGGGTATGCACTGTCCTCAAATTCATATACGTAAACCAAATCAAAATTGTTAATCACACTTTTAGTCACCCTACTACTCGTGAGAATAGCGATATATCGGCTGTAGTCTCCCCCTCCACCTAGCAAAGACGAAGCAATGGGGGACAGTTCTCCAGCGAGCGCGCCGAGCCCCCCAAGCGGCGAAGCAGGCAACAGCACGCGTGAGGTGCCCGCATACCATTTAGGAAGGAGTAGACTAATGCCGATGCTCAATACCAGCCCTAGCACACTGACTCCAGTAATGAGCTTCCTACTGTTCCAAAGCGAACCAAGTGTGGTCAAGATTGGACTCAACTCTTCTTCCATCAGTCTAGCGCTCTGTGGATCAGAACTCGCCACGTCCCTATCGAAACCCGGTTCCATACCAGCCTGAGATATAGGATTACTCATAAAATTCCAGAGATTGAACGATCAAAAATAACACCACCTAATTGCCCGTGTTATTAATTACAATCAGGATAGTCGCCACCGTTGATATCGCCGAGAGGGTCGTCTGGATAATCTGGAGCGTGAAGCTCCTGCGGTCGCGCGCCTCTTGGCGCTCCAGTTGCTCTAGCTGGATGGCGAGTTGCTGTTGCTGCTCTGTCTCCGGGCGCGGCTCGCGGTTCACGAACACACGGTCTCCGGGTTGCACCGTGGCCTCGTCTGCTGCGAGTACTTCGCCGGTGGCTGCATCCAGCACGAAGACGCCGCGCGCCTCGTCCGCCGTTCCGCCTGCCTGGTCAACGTAGTAGGCGGCTGCGGCGCCCTGCACGAACGGGACGAAGCCAGGCTGACGGACTGCCCCCAATACCTGGATCGCCTCCTCGCCCGACGGTATGAGCAGCCGGTCTCCGTCACGTAGCAGCACCGGTGAGGCGCCATCGGCCAGGACGTCTGGATTGAGCGCGATCCGTTGGAACTGCAGCAGACCTTTCTGCAAGAAGTCCTGGCTCAGCACATCGAGGGCACCCAGACGGGCCGTTTCTTCGATGGCGTAGCTCAGGGTGGGATCCGTCTCAACGCGTCGTTCCAACACCGCCACACGTGGCATGGCTTCGGGACGCATTCCGCCAGCCATGGTCAGCAAGTCTTGTACACTGGTCTCCCCAATGCGGATGGGGTAGGTGCCCGGATAGAATAGCGCACCCACCGCGTCTGCGGTGCCTGCGGTCACGTCCTGCGTGACGAGGTAGACCTGGACGCCGGGTTGCACAGCGGGCGCATTCCCGCGCCGAAGCGCCGCAGCGTCGAGCGTGAGCGTTTCAGGGTGCCCAGCGGCATCGAGCTGCGTGAGGCGGATGGCCTGCACCTGGTCGAGCGCGCCAGGGCCAAGCACCACCTCGGCAAGGTCAAGGACGGTATCGCCCGCTCGGTAGTCATGCACCTGACCGTCGATGAGGTCTCCATCGACATGGACGCCGTTCACGTCGGGGGCAAAGAGCGGCAAGTGGACGGCGTCGCCGTCGCGGAGGTAGGGGTTGTAGCGAGTATCGCCGGTGGCGTAGTAGCGCATGAGGTCGACGCGGCTGCGGGTCCCGTCCTGGTGGATCACCAGCACGTTGCGCAGGGCCGGCAGCGACTCTCTGGGGGCCATCTGCAGTGCCCCCCCGAGCAGCTCGTCCTCGATGGGTGCCGTCTGCACCTCCGCAGTCATGTTCGCTGGCACCCGGATGAACGTCTCGCCTTCACGCAGGCCACCCTGGTTGCGCAGCGCAAGCGGGGTCAGCCCGTCGAGGGCGGCCTCAAGCGCGTCCTCCACCCGCGCTATAGGACCGACGAGCCAGCGTCCTGGCTCAGGCACCGCTCCGGAGACGTGGACGTAGAACTGGCGCGGCGTACTCAGCGTCACGTTGGTCGGCACGTTGCGATACGCCCGCCGCAGGGCACTGCGCACCTCCGCCTGTACCGCGGCGAGCATTTTCCCGTCTACCTCGAAGGCGCCCAGGTTGGGGAAGACGAGCAGGCCATCAGCCGACACGGTGGCGCTCTGCACGACGGGAATGCCGCCGCCCGCGGTGACGGTGAAGCCATCGCCCGGCCCTACCCGGTAGGCTTGGGGGTCGAGGACGCCCTCCAACGCAACCGGGGCACCCCCTCCCGTCTGGGCCGCGACTTGCTGGGCAAGTTGATCCCGCAGACTGCCTTCGAGGCCCTGGCCGAACACATCAGTGCCGGTCACGCTGAGGAGCAGGGCGCACAGCGCTACCGCCACCGGACGTGCGTGACAGCGGCTAGGCAGAGCGGGCACATGCATGGGCGGGTGGTATGACCTGTGGTGGAGGGCGAGCGAGCAAGGCCGGGAAGCTACCGTCCTGTCCCGTGGGGCGCAAACCGTCCGCAGAAAACCCACAGACACCGGCTGCTAATCTGGCAGCGTCGAGGCAAGGTCCCGCTCGAACACCGCAAGCGCACGCCCTACCGCCTGGTCCATGTTGTAGTACTTGTAGTCGGCGAGGCGCCCGGCGAAGGTGATCGTCTGGAGGCGCGCCGCCTCGGCAGCGTACCGGGCATACTGCGCACGGTGGGCCGCAGCGGGAACAGGGTAGTAGGGCTCGTTCGTGCCTCGCTCGTAGGCCTCGGGAAACTCGCGGGCGACCGTCGTCCCGTCTACCTGCTGACCGGTGGCGTGCTTGAACTCGGTGACGCGGGTGAAGGGCACGTCGAGCGACGGATGGTTGACCTGCGCCGTAGGCTGGGCAAATCCGCCGGCCCCGTGCTCGCCGACCAGGGCTCCGGCCGGGGTGTGCTCGAACTGAAAGCGGAGGCTTCGGTACGGAAGCGGACCGTAGACTTCGTCGAAGAAGGCGTCGATGGGGCCGGTGTAGACGAGCCGGTCGAAGCGCACCGTGTCGCGGGCCTCGTCGAAGGCGACGCTGGTTTCCAGGTCGATGTTGGGGTGAGCGAGGATGCGCGCAACCATGGCGGTGTAGCCGTCGCGCGGGAGCGCTTGGTGGCGGTCGAGGAAGTAGCGGTCGTCGCGGCTGAGGCGGACGGGGACGCGCGCCGTCACGTGCGCGCCAAGGGCCTCGGGCGGACGCCCCCAGTGCTTGAGCGTGTAGCCGTAGAAGACGCGCTCGTAGACGAACTCGGCCAGCGCGTGCAGGGCGGCGTCGGCGGTCTCGCGCAGCTTCAGGATCGGCACGTTCGCGCCTTCGCCATACGTGGCGAGGAGGCGCGCTTCGAGACGCTCGGCCTGGCGCTTCGGGTAGAGCGTGTGCAGCGAGGTCAGGTTGAACGGCACCGGTACAAGCCGCTCGACGCCGTTGTGGTCGGCGATGCGCCCCAGGACGCGGTGCTCGTAGGGGTGCCACGCAGTGAACTGCGACAGGTAGCGGACGACGGTCTCGCTGTTCGTGTGGAAGAGGTGCGGGCCGTAGCGATGGACGCGCACGCCGTGCTCGTCGTCCTCGTCGTAGACGTTGCCCCCGAGGTGCCCCCGCCGGTCGATGACGAGCACGCGCTTACCGAGCTGCGACGCCAGCCGCTCGGCCAGGACGCTGCCGGTCAAGCCAGCACCAACGATGAGGTAGTCGTAGCGACGCACTGGGGCGTTGAGGGTCGAGGGGGTACTGACCGGGTACATGGGTTACAGATCAGACCGGCAACATAGGTGACAACTTGGGCGCTCGCCCACGCCTCTCACTCAGACCGCCGCACCCATGCCCTGGACCCACACCCACCCCATGGACGAGCGCGCCAAGTTCATCCACCAACTCCTCCTCGGACTCTACTCCATGACCGAGCTCTGCCACCGCTTCGGCCTCAGCCGCAAGACCGGATACCCCGCCCGCCTCGGCGGGGCGGAGTGGCGCGACCGTTACCGACAGGGCGGCCTCGACGCCCTCGCCGACCGCTCGCGTGCTCCCAAGACCTGCCCCCACACCACGCCTGCGCACGTCGCCGACCTCCTGCTCGACGCCCGCCGCGCTCACCCTACCTGGGGACCGCGCAAGCTCCTCGACTACCTCTGACCTCGCCATCCCGAGATCGCCTTCCCTGCCCCCAGCACCGTCGGGGACCTGCTTGCACGTCACGGGCTGGTCCAGCCGCGGCGCGCCCGGCGACCCCACCGCCCAGGACCCGTTGCCGCGCCCCTGGCGACCACCGCTCCCGGCGAGGTGTGGAGTGCCGACTTCAAGGGCGAGTTCCGCCTCGGCTCTGGCACCTACTGCTATCCGCTCACCGTCCAGGACGCCCACGCCCGCTTCCTGCTCGCCTGCCAAGGCCTGTGCCAGGGCCTGCCCTCGACCGCGACCGAGGGGGCGAAGACGGTCTTCGAGCGCCTCTTCGCCGAGCATGGCCTGCCGCAGGCCATCCGCACGGACAACGGCGTGCCCTTCGCCTCGCGCGGCCTGTGCGGGCTCAGCCGCCTGAGCGTGTGGTGGCTCAAGCTCGGCATCCGCCCGGACCGGATCGCACCGGCGCAGCCACAACCCGCCCTGCCGAGGCGGGGCAGGAACGGTCGTCACGAGCGGATGCACAAGACGCGCAAGGCCGAGGCGACGCGCCCGCCCTCGGCGACGGCGCGCGAGCAGCAGGCGCGCTTCGACGCCTTCCGCGCCGAGTACAACACGGAGCGCCCGCACCAGGCGCTCGGTGGGGCCGTGCCCGCAGCGCACTACGCGCCGTCGCCCCGGGCGCTGCCGTCGCGGTGTCCCGAGCCGGAGTACGCGGGTCATCTGGAAGTGCGTCGGGTGAGCGGGGTAGGGACGGTGAAGTTCAAGGGGCGGGCCGTGTTCTTGACGGAGGTGCTGAGGCGGGAGCGGGTGGGGCTCGAAGAGGTGGCCGACGGGGTGTGGGTAGTCTGGTTCGCGGGGGTGGAGCTAGGGCGTTTGGATGAGCGTCGATGGGTGGTGTCGTCGGGGCACCCTGGTCGCAGCGCCGCGCCCCCCAAGGTGCGGTGACGTGTTACCCATGTTGCCGGTCTAAAGTGTTACCCATGTCGCCGGGATCTCAGGGTCGAGGGTCGAGGGTCGAGGGTCGAGGGTCGAGGGTAAAAGCCCCGCTTCACCGTAGGAGCGCTCGGGGGCAAAGCGCCACGCGCGGTCGCTCTTTACTCATCACTCAGTCCACTTCACTCCCCAACTTCGCACTTCGGACGGCGCACTTCCCACGTACCTTTGATTTTTCGCACTTCGCTGATCTCCCCCGTTTCCATGTCCGTCAACATTCTCACTGAGCGCGAGGGCGCGGTGCTCCGCGTCGTCATCAACCGCCCCGCCAAGAAAAACGCGCTCACCACGGCGATGTACGACGCCATGACGGCGGCGCTCAACGAGGCCGCCACCGACAGCGCCGTGCGCGTGGTGCTCATCCACGGCCGGGACGAGGACGGCGGCGCGAGCCTGTTCACCGCGGGCAACGACCTCGGCGACTTCATGATGAACCCGCCGCGTGGCGAGGACAGCTCCGTCTTCGGCTTCCTGCGCGCCGCGACCACGTTCCCGAAGCCCCTTGTGGCCGCTGTCGCCGGGCCCGCCGTCGGTATCGGGACGACGCTGCTCTTGCACTGCGACCTCGTCTACGCGGCTCCCTCGGCGCGCTTCCAGATGCCGTTCGTCAACCTCGGCCTGTGCCCGGAGGCGGCGAGCAGCCTCCTCGTGCCGCGCCTTGTCGGGCCGCAAAAAGCTGCTGAGTGGCTCCTCTTCGGCGAGCCGTTCTACGCCGAGGACGCCTACCGCTACGGCCTCGTCAACGAGGTCGTCCACGAGCCGGACCTCCTGAAGGTGGCGATGCAGCGCTGTGAGGCCCTCGCCACCCGTCCGCCCGCCGCCGTGCGCCTATCGAAGCAGCTACTCCGCGCTACCGACGCCGACGCCATCCAGACGACGATCCGCACCGAGGGCGCGCACTTCATCGAACGCCTTACCTCGCCCGAGACCGCCGAGGCACTGACGGCCTTCATGGAGCGCCGCCCGCCCGACTTCTCAACGTTCGAGTAGCCTATACGGTCCCAGCCTGCCCTTCAACGCCGAGCGACGGCGGTGCTGATCGGCCAGATCGCGCCCTCGGTGCGCCCGTGCTCGGTGCGCACGTCGTAGTTCCGGTTGTGATCGTCCCATTCCGCGACGATGCCACGCACGCGCTCGTTGACGACGGCATCCATCGTGGTGCACTCACCCGTGACGCCGGTGAGGAACTGCTGCACGGCCTGCGCGCCGCGCTCGGCGATGCGGACGTGCTGCTGCTCGTGCCGTTCGAGGCGGGTGCGAAAGAGGTCCCAGTCGCGCCGCAGCGAGTAGGGCACCGCGCCCACCGTCTCGCTTGACCGTTGCCAGCGCGGGAGGATGACGGTCGCCTCCATCGTGACGGTGGCATCGCTGACCCAGCATCGGTCGCCGAGACGCTGCGACGTGTAGCGGTAGCCGATCTGGTAGACGGTCTGGCCAAAGAAGTCGCCGGGGCCCTTGGCCCGCATCTGGTGAGCGAGTTCCTGCCACGACGTGCCCGTGATGTCGTAGTACTCGGTCCGAACCTGCTTGTCCATCCGCACGCTCGGCGGGTCGTTCGGGGCCATAGCCTCCCCAGGGAACGTGCCTCCGAAGAGCCACAGGAGAACGGGAAGGACTACGGGGAGGAACACGAGGAGCGCAGCGTGAGGCGAGGAAGCATGTGCCCGTGGTGTCGGCGCGTACCGTGCCCGGGTTAAGCCCCCCACCCCCGCATGTCAACACGCCAGCTTCGACTCCGCTGTTTGTCCCACTCTGGTGACGAATGGACCGCCTCACGCGCGCATCCGGAGCCCTTCGCGGAGGACTTGCCGCGCGGCGGGCCCGTAGTTGAAAACGAGGTCGAGCAGCCCGCAGCCGCGCACGAAGCCCTCGAACACCTGGCGCCGGGGCCCTTCCTCGAACGTCGCCACGGTCTGTGCTACCTCTGGCAGCTGCGCACGCTCTCCGGCCGCGGCATCGGGCAGCGTGAGGAGGGGCCCGACGCCAGCGTCACGCCACACCTCGACCAGCGTCGCAAGCGGGCTCGGTCGCTCCGACGCGACGACGAACTCGGCGTCGCTGGCGAGCACCTGGTGCGCCCAGCGCATCGCGGCCACGGTGAGCGTGCCGAGCGTAGGCGGTGGCCCGTCGTTGGTGAACACGGCGTCGAAGAGGTGTTCGAGTTGCGGGGCGTAGTGCGCGAAGTAGGGCGCGTTGTTGTAGCACGCCGCGAGGGTGCGGAGGTGCGCTCGCCGCCACGCGCCCAAGGGGTCGGCGAGCGGCATGGACCGGATCGGACGCCCCGGCGGGCCTTTGCGAACGGGCACCGTGAGCCACATCGCGTCGCGGCCGGTGCCCGCGGAGGTGCGGATGCGCGTCCGGTTCTGGTACGACTGGCGGCTGTAGGCAAACGTGTCGGCCACCATGAATCGCTCCGCCGTCAGCAGCAACGCCGCCACGGGCAGCGATGGGAAGAACTCCGGCGGTCGGATCGCGGTCATCGTCGCTTTTTCTAGGCAACCGAGTTCTAGACGAACGAGCGCGCCAGCGTCCAGCCCGCCCACGCTGCAAACAGTCCAACCGCCACGCTCCCGAGCGCGTTGACGAGCGCCCAGCCCACGCGCCCCGTCTCCAAGAGCGCCAGCGTCTCCGCCGAGTACGACGAGAACGTCGTGAACCCGCCGAGGAAGCCGACCACGCCGAGCAGCCGCAGGGGGTCGCGCCCCGGCACGAAGGGCAGCGCGAGGCCCATCAGGAAGCACCCGGCGATGTTGGCGGTCCACGTCCCCACGGGCAACCCGGCGAACGGTCCGACTGCGGTCCACCTCGCGGACGCCAACGCCACGCCGAAGCGTGCGAGCGCGCCGCCCGCGCCGCCGAGCGCCACCAGCGCCGCCTGCTGCCAGCCGCTCATCGCTCCGGGTGCGTCTCTAGGAACGCCTCGCCGCGCCCCTTGATCTCGCGGTCCCAGCGCTCCAGCCACGCCTGCCCGCTGTCGGCCATCAGCGTCCAGTCGAGGTCCATCGGGCGGACGGGCTGGCGCATCCACGCGGGGAGGCTGTCGGGCGGGATGTCCTGCCGCGCTGGGAGTCGGTGAAACTGGTGGGCCTGCCGGACGAGCGCCTCGCGCGTCGTGACGAACTCGACGAACTGCCGCGCCCGCTCGGGGTTGGGCGCGCCGGCCGGAATGGCGATGGCGTCGACCAGGACCGGCGTGCCGCTCTCGGGGAAGACCGAGCGAAACGGGTAGCCCACATCGCGCGCCTGGAGTTCGATGTCGGGGAGGTTCCAGAGCGTGAGCCCGGCCTCGCCGCGGGCGAGCTTGAGGTAGAGTTGCGTCGGGTCGGCGGTGTAGTTGCGCGTGACCGTGTCGAGGCGGGCGAGCCAGCGGAAGCCCGCCTCGGTGGTCGCCTGGCGCTGGATCATCGCGCCGAAGATGGTGCGCATCGTGCCCGACTCCAGCGGTGAGCGGATGAGCAGCGGCTGCGCCGTGGCGGGGTCCAAGAGCGCGTCCCAGTCCCTCGGCACGCGCGTCGAGTCGAGCGTCTCGGCGTTGTAGGCGATGACCTCGGGCGTGAGGTAGGTGCCGATCCAGCGCCACTCGGCGTCGCGGGCGGCCTCGGGCAGCACGGCGGCCCAGGTGGGTTGGTAGGGGTCCAGCAGTCCCTCGTCGGCGGCGCGCATGAAGAGCGGCTGCGGCGCGCCCCACCATACGCTCGCCTGCGGGTTGACGCGCTCCGTGCGCACGCGGTCGAGCACCTGCTGGCTCCCCATGAAGAGCCACTGCACGTTCACTTCCGGGTGCGCCGCCTCGAACGCCGCCTCGTAGGCGCTCAGCAGTTCCTTACCGTGCGGCGAGTATACGACGAGCGCTTCCCGGTCGTCCCGCGCGCAGCCGCTCTGCAGGAGGGTATAGGGGATAGAGAATAGAGCATAAAAGAGAAGCCAAGCCGGGAACGTCGCACCCCACCGAGAACGCCTGCGGAGCGCAGGCCTGTTGCGAGCGCGGCGCTCTGTCGCGCAGGTCCACGAGCGCTGCCCCCTATCCCCTAGTCCCAAGGCCCTATCCCCCAGCTAGGCTTGCGCGTTGATGCCCGCCATGAGGTGATCGCGGGTCGCCTGCTCGATAGCCTCGCGCTCGCGCTGCGCCTCGTCCTCAGCCAGTTCTTCGAGCGCCTCGGCGACGAGCGTCTTGAGGTAGCTGCGCCGCTCCAGAAGCACCTCGCGGAGGGCCTCCTTGACGAGCACTTTGAGATCCGTGTCGGTGAGAGTAGCCGTGGGCATAGGCCGAGGCGGGTGGGACGCCGTCAGGAGCGTGAGCGGAGTGAGGGCATCAAGGTACGAAGCACCCGTATGGATTCACAGCGCACATCTGGGTGCCCCGGGGGGAGCGTGGGAGCGTGGGAGCGTGGGAGCGTGGGAGCGTGGGAGCGTGGGAGCGTGGGAGCGTGGGAGCGTGGGAGCGTGGGAGCGTGGGAGCGAGGGAGCGAGGGAGCGTGGG
>JBCCLD010000060.1:0-15344 GCA_039027055.1 Bacteroidota bacterium | reverse complement strand
GTGACGATGGGGCTCGACGCTGAGGCCCGACGGGCAATGCGAAACCGCCGCCGAACGGACCTAGCCGATTCGATACTGCGCGCGTTCGCCCCCTGATCGCCCTTTTTTTGCTATGCGTTTAACCAAACAGATAATCCGTAGGGTAAAAATTCTCGCGCTACTCCTTGTCGTGGTGGCAGGGATCAACGCGACGGCAGCGAGGACGCCGGTGCCCGATACGCTCCAGCTCGCCGATCTCCGCGAGGCTGCGGTGCGGCAAGACCCGCGTGCTGTCCTGCCGAGCCTGCTCAAAGAGGCCACGCGGCTTCGCATCGCGGCGCTACGGGCAGCGCGGCTGCCACAGCTCACCGTACACGGACAGGCCACCTGGCAGAGCGCTGTCACCGAGATTCCGATCTCGATACCCGGCAGTAGTATTCCGTCGCCGCCGCAGGAGCAGGCACGCGCCCAGTTGGATGCCGACTGGACGCTCTTCGATGCGGGACGAACGGGCCGGCAGATCGAGGCAGAACGGGCACGGCTCGCCGAGAACCTAGCGGGCGTGGCCGTCACGGAGCACGCCATCCGCACCGCAACCACGGATGTCTACTACGCCGTCCTCCTCGCTGAGGCCCAGCGCCAAACTCTGGCGTTGGCAGCCGAGGACCTCGACGCGCGACTCGGCATCGTTGCCAGGCAGGTCGCCGAAGGGACGATGCTTGCTGCCGACCGCGCCGCGTTGGCTGCGGAGCGTATCGCCATCCAGCAGCAGATGGACGAGGCGGGGGCGTCGCGGCAGAGCGCACGAGCCGTCCTCAGCGACCTCGCCGGCCAGCCCATTGCCCCGACTGACATCCTCACGCTGCCAGACTTGGCGCTCGTAGTCGGGTACACACTCGATCTCGTTCGCGAGGAGGCCGCCGAGGCAGTTGCTCGGCCAGAGGTCGAGCGGCTTGGTCTCTCGACGGATCGCGCCCATGCCGAAGCTGATGCTCGTGCCGCCGCAACGCGACCCACCGTGAGCCTGTTCGGGCAGGGTGGAGTGGGGCGGCCCAGTCCGCTCAACTTCCTGGCCGACGAGTGGGAGGAGTTCGCGCTCGTCGGCGTCCGGCTCCGTTGGAACGCCTTCGATTGGGGGCGCACGAGCCGTGAGGCCAACGCGCTCCGCATCCAGGCGCAGATCGCCGAAGCCGAAGGGGACGCGCTCCGGCAGCAGTTCGCCCGCGCTATCGAGGACGACCGCGCCACGCTGGACCGACTTGAAACCGCGCTCGCGCAGGACGAGGAAGCTGTCGCGTTGCGCACCGAAGCCCTGCGCGTTGCCGCACGCCAACTCGACGAGGGCGTCTTGCTCGCCGACGCCTACACCCGTCGACTCAGCGACCTAGCGCGCGCACGCCTGACCCGGGCTCGCCACCTCATCGAGCGAGCACAGGCGCAGACCCGCCTGCTGAGCACCCTCGGTCGCTTCCCAGACACGTCCTCCGATCTCACCTCCGACTGACCGCACCTGCCGGCACACCCATGCGCAAGACCATCCGACGCCTGCTGCCCCGCCGTCTACCCACGCCCTACGAACAGGTGGAGCGTGACCTTCCGATGTTCGTCGAGCTCGTACCGATCGGCGTTGGGGTCGCGCTCGGCCTGCTGATGCTCTGGCTCGCCGCGTGCGGCGCCGGGCCCGAGAGCGACGCGTTCGGAAACTTCGACGCGACCGAGATCACCGTGTCGGCCGAGGCGCGCGGGCGCTTGCTGCGCTTCGACGTCGATGCCGGTGACCACCTCGCTGAGGGGCAGAGTGTGGGCGTCGTGGACACCACGCAGCTGGCTGCCCAGCGCGACGCGCTCCGAGCCCAGCGCGACAACCTCCTGGGCCAACAGCGCTCGCTCCGGGTCCAGGGCACCGCGACGCGCGCGCAGACGACCGAGGCCAGCGCCGGTGCCCGCGCGCTTGCAGCCCAGCTGGCCACCGCCGAAACAGAACGTGCCCGCACGCAGCGGCTCTTCGCCGACCAAGCCGCTACGGCACGCGAACTCAACGAGCGCGAGGGTGCCGTGCGCGCGTTGCAGGAGCAAGTCCGCCAGTCGCAGGCGCGGGTTCGCACGATCAGCGCACAAGCCTCCGTACCCGATGCCCAGGCCGACGCCGTCAACGCCCAGATCGCCAGCCTCGACGCGCAGATCCGACAAATCGCCGACCAACTCGATGACGCGCGCATCGTCAACCCCGTCGCGGGCACCGTGCTGAGCGTGATCGCCGAGCGCGGCGAGACGGTCCAAATCGGGACATCCCTGTACACCGTGGCCGACCTCGACACGCTCACGCTACGCGCTTACGCGACGGGCAACCAGCTTCCGCAACTACGCCTTGGGCACACGGTCGACGTGCTCGTGGACGATGGACTCGGCGGCCTGGCGGCGCGTACGGGCCGGGTATCGTTCATCGCAGCGCAGGCGCAGTTCACGCCGACGCCGATCCAGACGCGCGACGAGCGGGCCGAGTTGGTCTACGCCTTCGATGTGCGCGTGCCCAACCCGGACGGCCTGCTGAAAGTTGGGATGCCTGGCGAGGTGCGCTTTGCCGCGCCGCAGACGGACGACACTGTGGCAAACGGCGCTGAGGCAAACGGCGCTGAGGCGAGCGATGCGTAGTCCCATCGCTCCAGCGTCTGTGGAGGTCCGCGACCTCGTCAAGCGGTACGGCGACACGGTGGCGCTCGGCGGGGTGTCGCTCTCCGTCGAACCCGGCGAACTGTTCGGCCTTATCGGGCCCGACGGCGCGGGGAAGTCGACGCTGCTACGGATTCTCGTGACGGTCATCCTGCCCGACGCCGGGACGGCCACGCTCGACGGCTTCGACGTGGTGGGCGACTACCGCTCGGTGCGCACACGCGTCGGCTACATGCCGGGTCGCTTCTCGCTCTACCCCGACCTCACCGTCCGCGAAAACGTCGAGTTCTTCGCCTCCGTCTTCGGGACGACAGTCGAGGACGAGTACGACCTCATCGCGCCGATCTATTCGCAGATCGAGCCGTTCGCCGACCGCCGGGCGGGTGCGCTCTCGGGCGGGATGAAGCAGAAGCTCGCGCTCTCGTGCGCGCTCGTCCACCGCCCCCGCGTGCTGCTGCTCGACGAGCCGACCACGGGCGTCGATGCCGTCTCACGCGCCGAGTTCTGGGACATGCTCGGTGAGTTGCGTGCGGGTGGCATCACCACCATCGTCTCGACGGCGTACATGGACGAGGCAGTCCGCTGCGACCGGATCGCGCTGATGCAGGAGGGCCGACTGCTTCGCGCGCCCGACACGCCAGACGTTGTCGCCGACAGCTTCGCCGCACCGCTGGCGCGCGTCCGCGCCGACGGGGAGCGCGCGCATTTGCTCGCCGCACTCCGCGCCATCGAGGGCGTTGACTCTGCCGACGTGTTTGGCGAGTGGATCCACGTCGCCGGTGAGGGCGCGGCCTCGTCGTTCGCCACCGCCGATCTCGCCGAGCGCCTCCGGCATAGCCTCGATGGGTGGATCGACGTCCAGATCGAACCTGCCAAGCCGAGCGTCGAGGACGTGTTCATGGCGCTGATGGGCGACCCCGATGTCGCAAAAACAACGACGACGGTAGCGTCATGAACCCGAACCCGACGCCAGATGCAGCCGTGTGGGCACGTGATCTCACGCGCACATTCGGCACCTTCACCGCCGTGGACGCGATTTCGTTCGAGGTTGCGCGCGGCGAGGTGTTTGGCTTTCTGGGCGCGAACGGCGCGGGAAAGACCACGGCCATCAAGATGCTCACGGGCTTGCTCGCGCCGACCTCCGGCGAAGCCACGACAGCCGGGTACGACGTGGCCAAGGAGCCGGACGCCGTGAAACGACGCATCGGGTACATGAGCCAGCGCTTCGCCCTCTATGACGACCTCACCGTCGCCGAAAACGTGCGCTTCTACGGTGGCGTCTACGGCCTCTCGGATGATGCAATCGAGACGCGCATGACGAACGCGCTAGAAACGCTCGGCTTCGCACACGTGCGCCGCGAACGCGTGGGACGGCTGCCGCTCGGCTGGAAGCAGAAGCTCGCGTTCTCCGTCGCGCTTCTCCATGAGCCGGAAGTCGTCTTCCTCGACGAGCCGACGGGCGGTGTCGATCCGGTCACGCGGCGGCAGTTCTGGGAGATGATCTACGCCGCCGCCGCGCGCGGCACGACTGTCTTCGTCACGACGCACTACATGGACGAAGCCGAGTACTGCGACCGCGTCTCGATCATGGTCGCCGGGCGCATCGCCGCGCTAGGCACGCCGAGTGAGCTGAAGCAGCAATTCGATACCGACTCGATGGACGGGGTTTTCGTCAAGCTCGTCCGGCCTGATCGCCCCACCGCCTGACCGATGACAGCCTTCTGGAGTTTCGTCCGCAAGGAGACGCGCCACATCCTGCGCGACCGGCAGACCTTGGCCGTGCTGCTCCTGATGCCCGTGGCAATGGTGCTGCTCTTCGGCTATGCGATCCGCACCGACGTCGAGGGTGTGCGCGTGCTCGTGGTCGACCCGAGCCGCGACGTGCGGAGTACCGATCTCACGCAGGCCGTAGCGTCCACGACGGCCCTACGGCTCGTCGGTGTCGAGGCAAGCGTCGGCGGGGTCGAGCCCCGACTTCGGGCGGGCGAGGCCGACGTGGCGCTCGTGCTGCCCGTAGACTTCGCGCGGCGCTACGCGCGCGGCACGGCTGAGGTGCTTGTCGTCTCCGACGGCATCAACGCCAACTTCGCGTCGTCAGCGGAGAGCTACGTGCGTACCCTCGTGCAGCAGTGGTCGGCCAGCCAGGGTGGGGGGGCTCCCATCGTTCGGACGGCGGTGCGAATGCGCTTCAACCCGACGCTCGCGTCCGAGAACCTCTTCGTGCCGGGGCTGCTCGCGTTCGTACTCACGCTCGTCTCGGCGCTCATGACGGCGATCTCCATCGCGCGCGAGAAAGAGTCCGGCACGATGGAGGTGTTGCTCGTCTCGCCGCTGCGGCCGCTCCAGATCGTCGTTGGGAAGGTCGCGCCGTACCTCGTGCTGGCGTTCGTGAACGCTCTTACGGCGCTCGCGGTGGCGCGGCTCGTCTTCGGGGTGCCGGTGCGTGGAAGCGTGACGTTGCTGCTCGTGGCGTCGTTGCTGTTCGTGCTCGTGTCGCTCGCGCTCGGCGTGCTCATCTCCTCGCGCGTGCCTGACCAGCGCACTGCGATGATGTCGACGCTTCTCGGCCTGCTTATCCCGACGCTCATGCTGACGGGCTTCATCTTCCCGATTGCGTCGCTGCCGGGGTGGCTCCAGCCGGTGACCAACGTGGTCCCGGCGACGTGGTACATCATCATCGCGCGCGGCGTGATGCTCAAGGGCATCGGCCTCGCCGTGCTGTGGAAGGAGCTGCTCATCCTCACCGTGATGGCTATCGTCCTGCTGGCCGCCTCGGCCCGCTCCCTCAAGGATCGACTGGAGTGAGTATCGATTAATGAGTTTTGATGTGCGTTTGGACGTGAGGGATCGCACAAATCGAAAATCGTGAATCCAACATCAGAAATGAGAACGGTTTTCTTCATCGTCCGGAAAGAGATTCTGCAGGTGCTGCGGGATCGGATCATGCTGGTGCAGATCTTCGTGCCGCCGCTGCTGCAGCTGCTCATCGTGGCGCAGGCGATGACGTTCGAAGTGAAGCAGGTTGATCTCGCCGTAGTGGACCTCGACCAGAGCCCGGCGTCCGAGCGGCTCGTGGAGCGCTTCCTGGCGACAGGACGCTTCGAGGTCACCCTCGCCACGGCGTCCGGCGACCAAGCCGATGCGGCGCTGCTCACCCGCGAGGCCGGGGCCGTCTTACGCATCCCCGACGGCTTCGCGCGGATGTGGGCACGGGGCATGTCGCCGACGGTGCAACTCGTGCTCAACGCCGAGGACGGCGCAGCCGCTGGCGTCGTGCAGTCGTACGCGGGGCAGATCCTGGCCGACTTCTCGCGCGACGAGGCGCCGTCGGTCATACGCGCGGCGTCGGTGCGGCCCGGGGTGGCGGTGCAGACCCGGACGCTCTACAACCCGCAGAAGGAGTACCTCGGCTACATGGCCATTGGGCTGCTCGCCTCGCTGATGACGCTCGTGGGCATCCTGCTCACCGCGCAAAACATCGCGCGCGAGAAGGAGATCGGTACGCTCGAACAGCTCAACGTCACGCCGATCACCCGCGGGCAGTTCATCGCCGGGAAGCTGATTCCGTTCTGGATCCTCGGCTTCATTGAGTTGATCCTTGGGCTGCTCATCATCGGCGGCGTGTTCCGTATCTCGTTCGCGGGCGCGGTCGGCTGGGTGTTCCTCGGCACGGGCGTCTACCTCCTCGCCGCGCTCGGCCTCGGCCTGCTCATCTCCACGGTCGTCTCGACGCAGCAACAGGCGATGTTCATCACGTTCTTCGTGCTCGTCACGCTGCTCTTTCTGGGGGGCATCTTCACCCCGATCCAGTCGATGCCCGGTTGGGCGCAGACCATTGCCGAGGTAAACCCCATCAAGCACTTCGTCGAGCTGCTCCGGACGGTCCTGATGAAAGGCGGCGGGATCGCCGACATCGGGCGCGAACTTGTCGCGATGGCGCTCTTCGCCACCGTGGCGCTCGGCGCGGCGATTCAGCGCTACCAGAAGACCGCGGCCTAGCGAAACCCGGAGGCTGTCCGATACCTTGGCGCTCACTCGCATCGTGAGGCCAGACGGCAGATGGACCCCAGGCGACTCCTCCATGTCATTGTGTGCCTCGCAGGGCTGCTCCTGTGGGATGGGGGCGGAGCCGCTGCCCAAAACACGAGCGTGCCAATTCAACGGGTGGTTCCGGATGCTGCAGATCTCCCTGCGTTTCGCGTGCGGCACTGGACCGTTTCTGATGGCATCCCAACGCCCGTGGAAGACGTAGCGCAGACGCCGGATGGCTACCTTTGGATGGCGACCGGCGAGGGGCTCTTTCGATTCGATGGTGTCCAGTTCGCACCGTTCACCACCGAGACTACGCCGGTATTTCGGGGAGATAGCTTCCTGAGCCTCACCGTCACCCCATCCGGGGAGCTCTGGGCGGGCACGAAGGACCGTTGGGCGTACCGGCTCCGTCAAGGGACTTGGACTGCCTATTCGCTCGACGACGCTTTCGAGGGCGAGCACTGGGTCCAGGGCTTCGCGGAAGATGCCAATGGGACGATCTGGGCGGCGAGCACCGGCCCCGTGCTCGCGCGCCTCGAAGGAGAGCGCTTTGTTCGCCACACGGATGCGCTGGACCTCTCCTGGCCGCACTTCGCCGTCGATGCGAGCGGCACGATCTGGACCAAGCTCTTCGCCGAGCGCGCACCCGGCGTCACCGAAGCGTACCTCGGGGGCGACGTAGTGGTCCGCATGCTAGAGAGGCGTCTGGAGCCGGTGTACGATGACCGACTGCTTGGGTTTTCTGCATCGCAGTATGGCCCCATCCTGCATCGCGCCTACGGCTCGCGAGAGGCACTCGCGCGTGGTGAACGTGGGCGCGTTGACCTGACCGACGCGACGGGTCGCTTGCTGACCTGGATCTGGTTCGACGCCCAGACTGCGCGCGCGATGCTGGTGGACCGCGCAGGGCGAGCGTGGGTGCAAACCGAGGACGTGGAAGGGCAAAATGAGCTGGTGCTGGTGAAGGACGGCCAGGTACTCGCTCGTTTCGCCCCGGAGGGCGCGACGTGGTTCGAGGGCGTCTTCGAGGACCGGCAGGGGGCGTATTGGACCTACTCGGCGGGTACTGGCCTGATCCAGATCGCAGAGGACCCGTTCCAGAGCTACACGACCGACGACGGCGTACCGCGCTACGCGGCGCGCGTCTCGCCAACGGGAAAGGGCGGGGTAATCGTCAGCACGCTCGGTCAGGCCAATGAGGTACGGGCGGCTACCATCGAGGACGGGCGCGTGACGACGCATACCTTCCGCGCCACCCCCAATCGGGAGGCCTTCGCGGAATGGACGGTCAGCGGCAGCCTCGCCCTCGGCCAACTCATCGAAGACAGAAGCGGGCAGCGCTGGGGCGTTGCAGGGACCCACCTGTTCCGCGTGGACGGCGCGAACGCCGAGCACGTCACCACCACGGGGCAGATGCGGCTCCGAGACCTCGCGCCCGACCCAGCGGAGACGAACGCGATGTGGGCGGCCGACATCCACGGCACCATTGTCCGCATCAATACAGACGCGGGCGCAGTGACCGATTCGCTTCAGCTTCCTGATCCGACGGAGGGGCGGCAGCCGCTCTTGGTGTGGGACCTCCACCACACCGCCACCGGTCGGTTTCTGGCAGCGACCTCCATCGGCTTGTACGAGATCATATCGGGGTCAAAGCTCCAACCCGTCGAGGCGTTCGCGGGCCGCCCTGTCTACAGTATCCACGAGGAGGAGGACGGCACCCTCTGGATGCCAACCGGCGTGGGCTTGGTGCGGGTGCAGGCGGGCGAGGTCGCGTCCATAGGACGGGCGGAGGGGCTGCCTGCCGACGCCTTCGCGGCCGTAATTCTTGACGACGACGGGCATGTCTGGCTCCCCCAGGGACCGCGCCTCCACCGCGTTAGCCGATCCCAGATCGAGGCCGCTATAGACGGACGCGCTCCGAAGCTGGACGTTGTCACGCTGCTGCCGGTAGATGGAGTGCTCCCCACAGCGGCGACCATCTGGGGGCATACCGTCGATGCAGCGGGCCGCATCTGGCTTCCGTCGCCCAATGGCGCGCAGCGGATCGATCCGCTGCTCTATGCGCGGCAGCACGCGCGACCGCTGGAGCCCATCCTCGAGCGCGTAGCTACCGAGTCGGGAGCGGTGTTCGCCTTCACCGAGGACCTCCGGCTCCCGCTCGGCGCACGCACGCTCACCTTCTCGTACACCGCCGTCGATGTGCTCGCTCCGCGCCACGTCCGCTTCCGAACGCGGCTCGCGGGCCACGATGCCGATTGGGTCGACCGAGGCAGCGCGCGCACCGCTGTGGTCGGCGGCCTCGATCCGGGGCGCTACGTCTGGCAGGTCCAGGCGATGAATGCGGGCGGCGTTTGGAGTGCGCCAGTAGAAACCGCTTCGTTTGTGGTCCCTGCGCAGTTTTGGGAGACAGGCTGGTTCGCCGTGCTGGGTGTGCTGGCCCTTGGACTGACGCTGATGGGTGCCTATCGCGTGCGGGTCCGCCACCTACGTGTGCGTGCCGAAGCGTTGGAGACTACCGTCGAGGAGCGGACAGCAGAACTGCGCGCCGAGAAGCAGAAAACGGAGGCGCAGGCCGAGCAACTGCGCGCGCTCGATGAGGCCAAGAGCCGCTTCTTTGCAAACGTCAGCCACGAGTTTCGCACGCCGCTCACGCTCTCGCTCGGCCCGCTCGAAGATCTACGGGCAGGGCTCCACGGCTCACTCTCACCGTCGGCTCTCCGCCACATCGACTTGGCGACGCGCAACAACCGACGCCTGCTGCGCCTCGTCAATCAGCTCCTAGAGGTGGCGCGCGTCGAGTCCGGCGTGGTCAAGCTCAATCGGGGTGTGGGTGACCTCGGCGACTACGTCCGGGTGCTCGCCCAGCCTTTCGTGGGCGCGGCCGAGCGGCGCGGCGTCGCCTACACCGTCACGATCCCCGCGCAGCCTGTTTGGGTCCGCTTCGATCCCGAGCACCTCGACAAGGTCGTCGCCAACCTGCTCTCCAACGCGATCAAGTTCACGCCGAGCGGCGGGGCTGTGCGGTTGCGTGTCGATGTGAGCGGGACGGACGCCGAGGTCACCGTGAGCGACACCGGGCCGGGCATCGCGCCGGAGCTCCGTGCCACGCTCTTCGACCGCTTCGTGCAGGGGCAGCAGTCCGAGCTGCAGCCGGGGACGGGCATCGGCTTATCACTGGCGAAGGAGCTGACCGACCTCCACGGCGGCACGTTGGTGGTGGAGAGCGAGGTGGGGCAGGGGAGTACGTTCACACTCCGGCTACCGCTCGCCGAGGCGGTGGGCCGCGGCGAGCCGACCGGGCCGGGTCAGATCGTCGCCGATGTCTCAGCCTCACCTGAGAGGGAAGCCCCGACGCCTGCCGTGTTCCCAGAGGCGGTCGAGGTGCCGGACCAGACGACGGTGCTCGTGGTGGACGACCACGCCGACATCCGTGCCTACCTCCGCAGCCACCTTGAGCGCCACGGCCCCTACCGCGTCCTCGAAGCGGAGGACGGCGAGGCGGCGCTCGCCCTCGTCCGCGCCCGCCTCCCCGACCTCATCGTCTCCGACGTGATGATGCCGCGCCGCGATGGGTTCAGCCTCCTCGAAGCCCTGCGCACCGACCCCGAAACCGACTTCCTGCCCATCCTCCTGCTCACGGCCCGCGCCGAAGCGGAAGACCGCCTGGCGGGGTTGGGGCTCGGGGCCGACGACTACCTCACCAAGCCGTTCGACGCGCGCGAACTCACGGCGCGGGTCGACAACCTGATCGCGCAGCGGCGTCGACTCCGCGTGCGGTTTGCCGCGTCGCTGCGGACCGAGGGCGTGCAGCGTACGCTGCACCCGACGATCACAGAAGTGGCATCAGCAGATACCGTGTTCTTGGAGACGGTACAGGCGGCCATCGAGGCAGGGATGGGCGACGAGGTATTTGGTGTCGAAGCGCTGACTGAGGCGGTAGGGCGAAGCCGGTCGAACCTGCACAAGCGGCTGACAGAGTTGACCGGGGAGACCCCGAGCGCCTTGCTGCGCCGCATGCGCCTGGAGCGCGGAGCGTCGCTGCTGGAGCAGGGGGCGGGGACGGTGAGCGAGGTCGCGTATGCGGTCGGCTTCAAGAGCGTGTCGCACTTCTCGTCAAGCTTCTCGAAGCTCTACGGGATGACGCCTACGGCCTATGTAGCGACGAAGGTCGCCGCAGTGCCACGGCCCGCCGAATGAGGGAGTGACGTCCGGTAGCGCCCAAAAATGGCGCTGCAGGCAGTTTGGGGACGAGGTTGACAAGGTTTAGGACGCAGGTGAAAGCGCGTGCGGGGTGCGCGTGCCGACCTAGTGGAAGCCCGCCGAGCAGTGGCACATCGTCGCTGTATCGGCTCGGACCCCACCTGATCGTGACCGCACCGATGGCCCATCGTTCCCCTGAACCTTCTCGCTCGCCGACGCCCTCCCGCTACGTATGGGAAGAGGCGCAACTCGCCGCGGGTCCCGCTACGTCGTTGATCACCCCTGCGGTGGGTAGGGGGTCCCAGCCGCTCGTGCTCGTTGCCGAAGGCGAGGCCCACCTCCGCGCGCAGATCACAGCCAGCCTCGCCGAAGACCAAGCCGAGGAGGCCCCGGCGTTTCGCGTCGAGGCCGTGTCCTCGCCGGAGCGGCTGCTCGCGCGGCTACGCCGGGGCGGCGTCTCCATCGTCCTGTGCGGCGCGCTGCCGCCCCTCGCTGACGGCCGCCCGCTCGACGAGGCGCTCACCGACGCGGTCGTCGGCCGCAGCGTGATCCTGATGACCCACCGCGTTGATGCGCCCCTCGCCGCCTCGTTGCAGCACGCCGTCCAGGCCCGTCGCCTCGGCGACGCGATGGTGCGACTCCTCCAGCGCGCGCCGCTCAGCACCGCTCCGTGATACCGCCTCCCCAACTCACCGTCTACCCCAAGCTCGCTATGACACGCTACCTCAACCCATCGCCTCTAGTATCGGCTGACCCGGCTCTCGATGCGGGCATCGCTACTACCAAGGGCACGCGCCGCTGGTCGCTGATCTCGTTCGACATCGACCTCAGCACCATTGTGCTCGACGCGGCGCACGTGGAGGCCGACCTGGCCGAGGGCTTTGCGCGCGGTCCGTATCGCAGCCCAGCGCCCCGCCTAAGTTCGTGGATCGGCCACGGCCTGAACTAAAGACTCATGATGGCTCTTCTCGACCGCTTCCTCCGCACGATCGGACGCGAGGAGGTGCACCCCGTCGCCCGGCTCAACTTCTTTGTCCGGACCCCGGCGTTCTTCGCGCCCATCGTATTTCTGGCCACGGTGTTTGCACACCGTGGATCGCCGCTCGCGTGGTGGATCGCGACGGTTGCCATCAGTCTCACGTGGCCGGTGGTGGCCTACGCACTCGCGGCGAACCAGCGGACGATGGATACGCAGAAGCGGGCGGCCCTGCGCAACCTGTTCGTCGACGCTGCGCTCATTGGGATCACCCTCGGGGTCGCCTCGCTGGACCCGTGGGGCCTCGCCTTTGGCCTCACCATCATCCTGACTGCGAGCGCCGTTCTGGGCGGCTGGCGCTGGGTGCTCGCCACGGTCCCCGTCACCGTCATCGTTGCTCTCGGGGTTGCCTTCGGCCTCGGCTTCGGCTTCAAGCCCGACTCGAGCCCGTACACCGTCGTCTTTAGCATTCTCAGCGTCAACATCTACGCGTTGGGCATCGCGCTCTCGCAGCACGCGATCACCTCGACCGCAATTTCGCGCGGGAAGCTGCTGAAGGCGCAGAACGCCCAGATCCAGGCCCACAGCGTCGCCCTGGCAGAGGCCCGTGCCGCGGCTGACGACGCCCGGCGGAAGGCCGAGGAGGCGAACCAGACGAAGAGTCAGTTCCTCGCCAACATGAGCCACGAGTTGCGCACGCCGCTCAACGCCATCATCGGCTATTCGGAGATGCTCGCCGAAGACGCCGAGGATGAGGGGGCCCACGACTTCGTGCCAGACCTCCAGAAAATCCAGGCCGCGGGCAAGCACCTACTCGGCCTCATCAACGACGTGCTCGACCTCTCGAAAGTCGAGGCAGGCCGGATGACGGTCCACGCGGAGACCTTCGGCATGCAGGACATGATCGAGAGCGTCGTCTCGACGATCCAGCCGCTCATCCAGAAGAACGGCAACGCCCTCGTGCTCGACACGGAGGGCCTGCCCCAAACGATGCGCTCGGACCTCACGAAGGTGCGGCAGATCCTGTTCAACCTGCTCTCCAACGCGAGCAAGTTCACGAGCAAGGGGACCGTCACACTGGCGGGCACCACCGACGGCGACAGGCTCGTCTTCCGCGTGACTGACACGGGCATCGGTATGACGGAGGCGCAGGTGGCACAGCTATTCCAGCCGTTTGTGCAGGCCGACGCCTCCACGACGCGGAAGTACGGCGGCACGGGCCTAGGCCTCACGATCAGCCGTAGGTTCGCGGAACTGCTCGGCGGCGACGTGCACGTCGTGAGCGAAAGCGGCGCGGGGACGACGTTCACCGTCAGGCTCGCAAGCGACCTCGGGGGGAGCGAGACGCCCACGCAGCGCCCGGCGCGCGCCGTGTCGGTATCAGCCCCGCTCGTGCTCGTCATCGACGACGACGCGGACAGCCGCGACCTGCTGGCGCAGGCGCTCTAGCGCAGCGGCCTCCGCACGGCCGAGGCCGCCGACGGTGAGGCAGGCCTCGTGCTGGCGAGCAAGCTCAGG
Organism: Bacteroidota bacterium; assembly: GCA_039027055.1. Lineage (GTDB taxonomy): Bacteria > Bacteroidota > Rhodothermia > Rhodothermales > Rubricoccaceae > JBCBEX01. Next base: position 1,969 of record JBCCLD010000060.1, on the reverse strand, counting down.
CCGGATCTCATCACGCTCGACGTCCTCATGCCAGGCGTCGACGGCTGGACGGTGCTGCGGGCGCTCAAAGCCGACTCCGACATTTCGCACATCCCCGTCGTCATCGCGACAATCTCCGACGACCGAGCGCTCGGCTACGCGCTCGGGGCGGCCGGCTTCCTGACCAAGCCGTTTGACCGGGCCGAGCTCGTGCAGACCGTGCGTCGGCTCGTGCTTGCTGGCAACGCGAGCACGGCATCCGGAGACCTGCTCATCGTGGAGGACGACGACGACATGCGGGCGGTGCTCCGGTTGGGGCTGGAGCGTGAGGGCTGGGCCGTCCGCGAGGCCGCGTCGGTCGGCGAGGCGCTCGCCACCCTGGACGAAGAGGCCCCGGCGCTCGTCTTGCTCGACCTCGTCCTCCCCGACGGCTCCGGCGTCGAAGTCCTCGATGCGCTGGATGAAACCGTACCGGTCGTGATGCTCACCGCGAAAGACCTCGACGACGGGGAGCGGCGGCGGCTCAACGGGCAGGTCGCTCGCCTCTTCGAGAAAGGCCGCGCCGACCAGGCCGACATCCTCGCCGAGGTCGAGCGATTGCTCGCCCGCGACACCGCCGTTGCGTAACGCGCGCCCCTGAACCCCCTACCACCCATGTGCACCCCAATCGTTGACGCTGTGCCCACCCTCCTCCTCGTCGAAGACAACGAACTGAACCGCGACATGCTCTCGCGGCGGCTCGCCCGCAAGGGCTATGCGGTCATCATCGCCGTGGACGGGGGGCAGGGCCTCGACCGGGCTCGCGCGGAGCGCCCGGACCTCATCCTCATGGACATGAGCCTGCCCGTCGTCGATGGCTGGGAGGCGACGCGCCGCCTCAAGGCCGATCCCGCGACCGCGCCCATTCCCGTTATCGCGCTCACCGCCCACGCCATGAGCGGCGACGAGGCCCGCTGCCGCGCCGCCGGCTGCGACGACTTCGACACCAAGCCGGTCGACCTCAAGCGCCTCCTCGGCAAGATCGGTCAATGGCTTCCAAACCCCCGCCCGTCGTGAACCACGTCGCCTCCGAGTTCACACGCCTGGCCACGCTGTCGCACCTCCCCGCGCTGCTCGCCTTCCTCGACGCCGAGGCGCAGGCCGCCGGGATCGACGACGCGACGCTATTTCCGTTGCACCTCGCTGTGGAGGAGGCCTGCGCCAACGTCATCCGCCACGCCTACCCCGACCAACCCGGCCCGCTCACCCTCCGGCTAGACATCACGCCCCAAACCGCTACCGCGACCCTCCTCGACACCGCCCCCGTCTTCGATCCAGTCCATGCGCCTACGCCGCCGCTCGAAGGCGCCGTCGAGGAGCGGCCCCTCGGCGGGCTCGGCTGGCACTTCATCCGGTCGCTGATGGACGAAGTCCGCCACGAGGCCCAGCCCGAGGGCGGAAACCGACTCACCCTAATCAAACACCGACCCACGAACTCATGAGCTACGCCCACGACCTCGCCATCGAAATCGTCCCGCACGAGCACGCTACCGTCGCGCGCGTCGTCGGCAACGTGGACACGATCACGGCCGACGACCTCCTCACCTCGCTCCGCGCCGCCATCGGCGACGGGCACGCCAAGCTCGTCGGCGACCTCAGCGCCGTCGGCTATACGTCGAGCGCGGGCCTTCGGGCACTCCTCGGCGCGATGAAAGAGGCCCGGCGCAGCGGGGGCGACCTCCGCCTGGCCGCCGTCGGCGAGAAGGTGCACAAGGTGCTCCAACTCAGCGGCTTCACCTCCATCCTGCGTCTCTACCCCGACACCGAAGCCGCCCTCGCCAGCTACGCCGAGTAGCAGCGTCTTCTCGATGATTCTGAGTCGGCAACGTGGATCGTGAACGTGTCATCCTGAACTCGTTTCAAGATCTGTAATGGACCCCAATCTCTGGCGACTATAGCGGTATTCAGTGGCGTTGAGAGGCCACCTAGGAAGTTCTCCCCCTGGTCAGGG
>JBCCLD010000059.1:0-15417 GCA_039027055.1 Bacteroidota bacterium | reverse complement strand
GCCAGTCGATCTCCGCGCCGCCGACGAGCTTGAGGTAGGCCTCGTTGACGAGCGCCACGGTGTCGAGCGTGTGCCCGGCCCGTTCGCCCCGGAGCTGCCGCCGCGCGATGGCGCGCAGCTCCTCGTAGACCTGCGGGAGCAGTTCGTCGACGACGGCCTGGTTGCCGTCGCTGAGGTCGCCGAGCAGGCGGGTCAGGTCGTCCGAGGGCGGCATGGCTGAGGGGGGCAGAGGCGGGCACAGCGCTGGGACTAGATAGGCAAAACCAGACGATGGGAGCGGACCTCCCGTCTTTTTTCGGGCAGGGCTGACACTTTCGTCGCAGGCCGCTGCCTCTAGGGATGCCACGCTATCTGAACGATGGCGCTTCCCGATGCCTGTTCCTGCAACCCCCTTGAGGTTCTCCCATGACGTACGCTGCCTCCCGCCCGTCCTTCATCACTCTGCTCCTGCTCGCGGGCCTCCTGCTCGGCGCGCTCGGCTGCGACAGCGCGGCCACCACCGACCCCATGGACCCGACGCCCCCGGTCACGCCGCCGCCCGTAGACCCGCCGCCGACCGACCCGCCGCCGGTCGATCCGCCGCCCGTGGACCCGCCTGAGGAAGAAGAGGTCGCCATCGGGGCCGCCTATCCGAACGCGGCCGACGGGCGCATCATCCTCATCAACGCCGAGGGCGACCGCTTCGTCTACTGGAACCCCACCAACGGCTCGTTCTCGTCCGCCCGCCCCGTCTCCGATCTCGAAAACGGCGCGCTCCCGTTTAGCCGCCTCGGCGCGTCGGCCTCCACGCTCGACAAGTCAGAGACCTACTTCTTCGACACCGACGGCGAGAGCTACGTCGTCTACGAGCGCGACGAAGCCGAATTCGACGAAACCGAGGACTTCGGCGAGGACGACACCGACCTGGCCGACGCGGACATCGAAGAGGTCGGGGCCGCGCTCGTGGTCAGCCCCATCGGGAGCGTCAACCCAGACCGCATCTTCCTCTTCAACGGCCAGGGCACGCGCTACCAGGTGTGGGACTACGTCGAGGAATCCTGGAGCGGCGTGTCGCGCTTCCCGACCGACTTCGGCGGGGGCGGGGCTCCTATCGCCGCCGTGGGTGCCGCCGTCTATGTCGAGAGCGACGGGGCCTTCTACATGTTCAACCGCGACGGTACCGAGTACACGATCTACACCGGCTCCTTCTCCGACGACTTCGACATCGACGAACTGGGCGACGGCACGCTCTCGTTCGAGTAGCCGCTCCGGTCGCATACCTACGGCGAGGCAGGCGTTCCATGGAACGCCTGCCTCGCTTTTTTGCGAGCGGCGCTGACAGGTTCGCGCGCAAACCCTGCCTCTAGGGATGAAGGGGGATAGAGGCTCCGTCCCCGCCGCTTCATCGACATCCTCCCGAGGCTCGCCATGCTGTCTGTTCGGTTCCCCACCTGCTCGATTACCACCGCGTTCGTCCTCGCGTGCTTGCTCGTTGTAAGTGCAGCATGCGACACGCTGACCGACGAGGGCACCGACACGCCCGTTGCCCCGGATGCGCCGGCGTTGGTGCGCGCCGAGGCGACCTCGCTCACGCGCGTGCTCGCCCACTTCGACCGGCCCCTCGACGCGGCGTCGCTGGAGACGAGCACCTTCCGGGTCACCTCGGCGCTCGACAATGGGCGCACGAGCTCGCAGGGCGCGGCCTCGCTGCGCTACGTCGGCGGGGCCTCGAACACGGTCGAGATGACGCTCGCCGCGCCGGGCCTCGGCAACGGCGCACACACGGTCACGGCAAGCAACGTGCGCGACCTCCAGGGGCGTACGTCGCGGGGCTCCTCGTCGGCCTTCGACTACCGCTACGACGTCAACACGCCGCGCGGCTTCCGTGTCGAGCGCATCGTCGTCACCGACTTCCCGGGCACGCAGACCGACGGCAGCACCTGGGACTGGGACCCCTTCGCCACAGGCCCGCGCCGCCCCGACATCTACGTGCAGTTCCAGGACCCCGCGCGCGGCTTCCCCGGCGTGCTCTTCATCTCCGAGGTGCACGACGACGCGAGCGCGAGCCGCGACTACACCTTCGACGACGCAGCCTCCGGCAACGACCCCGACGTGCCCTTCACGGCCAACTACGGCACACCCTACACGCTCAGCCTCGTCGACGACGACGTCGGCGGCAACACCACGATGGTGCAAGCTGACGTCCGGCTCTCGTCGCTCTACGCCCTCAACAACGCCACCCGCGACGAACTCACGGTGCGCGGTGACCGCGGCTTCACCGCCGTCCTCCACGGCAATTGGCTCTACTGAGTCTTGCCAGGCGACACGCTCGTTCCTTCCACACCATACCCCATCCTGTCATGCTTCGCTACACCTGCCTTCTCCTCGCTCTCGTCCCGCTCCTCGTCCTCGGTTCTGGCTGCGATGCTGCTGACGCCGACGATGGCCCGCGCGTCCTCGCGGGCACGTGGGTGGGGCCGATCACGCACCCCAATCCCGACTTCAGCGGCACGCTCACCCTCGCGATCACCGAGACTGGCGGCGTGCTCGCCGGGACGGGGACGTGGCGCTATCCGACCGATATGATCACCGGCACGCTCGTCGGCAACGCCCCGGCTGAGGGGACCGTCACGTACACCCTCGACTTCGGGTCGCGGGGGTTCTACTTTCACGAGGTCGACGGGCGGGGCGATGCACTGTCTGGAACGTGGGAGAGCACCCGGGGGATTCGAGGCACCGTCGCGCTAGATCGACAGTGAACAGATAGTTCTGCCGCTGGCTATTGTTCGTAAGGCGCGCGGAGGCTATCGCCGAACTCGTCGAACGTGAACACACGGGGCTCGCCACCCGACGGACCGACGACGAGCGTGGCTTGGACACGCGACCCTCCTAGGAGGGCCCCTTGCTCGGCCTCGCGAGCACGAACGGTGGACGTGTCCCACCGGACGAGGTGCTCGATCAGGAAGGCCGAGTACGTCAACTCGCGCTCGTTGGTCGTGAGGTCATCGCCTTGGACGAAGTCGAGGACGAAGTCGAATGCTCGCGTAGACGTCCACACTGTCCCGTACGCCTGCCCACTCTGAATGTCGAAGGCGACGAGGTAGAGCGTTGTGTCCGCGTCCGGGACCAGCCGTTCCAATGCCTGACGCGTAGCCTCGACCTGATCGGCGTTGGTGTCACTAACCCGGGAGGTGCCGCAGCCGACGGTCGCTCCGACGAGGGCGAGAATCAAAAGCCATCGCATCGGGAGGCTACCCGTTGGCCTGCTCGAACTCGTGCATGAACGCCACGAGTGCGTCCACCGAGGCTTCCTCGACCGCGTTGTAGATCGACGCACGGATGCCGCCGACGGAGCGGTGGCCCTTGAGCGCGACCAGGCCGTGCTCCGAGGCGTTCGCGAGGAAGGTCGCTTCGAGGGCCTCGGTCGGGAGGCGGAAGCACACGTTCATCTGCGAGCGCGCGTCGGCGTGCACCGTGCCCCGGTAGAAGTCCGTCGCGTCGATGGCCCCATAGAGCTTCGCCGCCTTGCGTTCGTTGACCTCGGCAATGCCGTCGATGCCGCCGTGGTCCTGGAGCCACCCGAGCACCTTCTCGACGAGGTAGACCGCGAACACGGGCGGCGTGTGGAAGAGCTTCGCCGCGTGCGTGCCGTAGTCGAGCATCGTCGGGAGGTCGTCCTTGCGCGTCTGCAAGAAGGCGTCTTGCACGAGCACGACCGTCACGCCCGCCGGGCCGATGTTCTTCTGCGCGCCAGCGTAGATCAGCCCGTACTTGTCGAGGTCGAGATGGCGGCTGAGGAAGTCGGAGGAGGCATCGCACACGAGGGGCACGTCCACGTCGGGCTCGGCGTGGAGCTGCGTGCCGAAGATGGTGTTGTTGCTCGTGACGTGGAGGTACGCCGCGTTGGGGTCGAGCGTCCAGGTGTCCCGAGCGGGGATGTAGGTGTAGTTCTGGTCCTTGCTGGAGGCGACCATGTTGACGCCGCCGCAGCGCTTGGCTTCCTTGATCGCCTTCGCCGACCACGTGCCGGTGTCCAGGTAGTCGGCGGAGGCGTCGGCGCGGAGGAAGTTGAGCGGGACCTGGTAGAACTGCTGCGACGCGCCGCCTTGAAGGAAGAGGATATGCCAGTCGTCCCCGAGGCCGAGGAGCGCGCGGAGGCGGGCGCGGGCGGAGGCTGCGATCTCGGTGTAGGTCGGCGAACGGTGCGAGATCTCCAGCACCGACGTGCCGAGGTCGCCGAAGACGGGCAGCTCGGCGCGGGCGGCTTCGAGGACGGCGGTGGGCAGCGCGCCGGGGCCAGCCGAGAAGTTGTGGACGCGGGCGGGCGAGGTGACGGGCGCGGAGGGGTGTGCGACGGGCTGCATGGCCAGCAGGGCGACAGAAACGAAGGAGGATAGGGTAGAAATCACCGCTCCTATTCGGAACGGAGACGGGTCAAAGATACGGGCTGGTGTCTGCGTCCCTGGGCGTCCCCCGTGGCCATCGTTTCTCGGAGCGGCCACCGCCGTCCGGTGCCAGCCTCGCTCGCCCAGCTGCCGCTCGGCAGACCATGCTCCCCGCGCTGGCACACGGTTTGCGAGCAGGCTGGAGGCGACGTGTGCCTTCGCGTTGCCGCCTGTCCGACGCCTCGTTCATCCCCGATGACCCGTCTCGCTTCCGGTATCCCCCTACTCGACCGCACCTGGGAAGGGCTGCGTCCCGGAGAGACCTACGTTGTGACCGGCCGGGCTCAGAGCGCCACAGCGGTGCTGCTGAGGGTAGCCCAGGCCACGGCGGAGCAGACCGCCACGGACACCGACGTAGGCTGCGTCTATGTGACGAGCACGGCGCCCGCGACGCTCGCGACCCACGCGGCCGACCTCGGCTTCGACATCCGCGCGGCGACGCAGCAGCAGGGGCTCCGCCTCCTGCGGCCCCCCAAGCTCCCCGAGGGGGCCGAGCCCGTGGAGGGTCTCACCAGCCTGGCGCGGCTAGCCCAGCAGTCAGGGCCGGCGCTGCTCGTCATCGAAGACTTCACGCCATTTCTAGCCTTCCGAGACCTCGGGGCGCTGGCAGACGGCGTCCAGCGCCTTGTCGGCGCGCTGCATCCGCTGCCGACGGTGCTGCTGCTCGGCCTCGGTGCCCCAGCCAACGATCGCTCCGCCGCGATCACGCAGCGCCTCTGCGACGCGGTCGCCGGGGCCATTCAGGTGGAGCTGCAGGGGGCGACGGACCGGACCCTGCGCCTCCGCCCCGGCACCAACATCGCGCTGCCGCCGGCCACGGGGACCTGGACGCCTGGCGAGACCGACCCGCCTGCCGCCTCGACCTCACCGACACCCGACGCCCCCGCGGTTGATGCTCCACCCCGGGTGCCCCCGCAAGGGGATGGCTATGGCGACGGCTTTGCCCCCAAGGGCGGCGTCGGCCGACAGCTCATCGGCAGCCAGCGGTTGGCCGCGCCGTCTCAGGAGGATGCGCCTGCCCCTAGAACGTCCAGCCCTACGCCCTCACCCGGCAGTCCACCAGCCTTCGAGATGACGCAGCTCCCGCCGGAGGGCACGCCCCCCTCGGCCCCGATGCCGTCTGTGGCAGAGTTGAACGCCGGCCTTGCCGACATCTTCGGCGCCTCGTCGAGCCCCCCCGACGCGCCGCCCGCCCGCCCGCCATTCGAGCACGCCCTCTCGCCCGCTGCTGAGCCCCCCTCACCCAACCCGAGTGCCCCCGCGCCCTCCTCTCCAGACCTGGATCGTCGCATGACTTCGCCCTCTGCTCCCAAAATCAGCGCGCTCGACTTGAACGCAGCCGTCTTTGAGGTCAACCCGCACCTTCGGCCCAACGAGTTTGAGCTCGACGGTGGGGTGTTGATGGACTCATGGGACGCCGCCCACGGTGCCCAGACGCTCGGCGGCAGCAACGTCAGCCTGGAGCCTGGTCCTACGTTCCGAACGCCCGGCTCGCCCTTCTCGGGTGGCTCCGCGCCCTCGCCGATGCGGGCGCCCAGCCCGAGCGGCGATGGCCTTGCGCGAAGCCCGTCCGGCGCGCCGAGCTTCGACTTCACCGGAGCCCCGGAGTTTGACTCGGCGCCGACCCCAGCGCCGATGCGGGACCCATTTGCTCCAGCTCCGGCGGCGATGCCGGAGTTCGCCTCGCTGGCACAGCACACCTTCGACCAGTCGCCGCGTGGGCTCTTCTCGAAGGTCCTGCAGGGAGCGTTCGACACCCACGTGCGGAAGGGGCGGCCCTTCCTGGCGCTCGCCATGCGGATGGACCCGGCCAACCCCTTCGCCGAGGCGTTCCCGCTTGTTGAGGACGCCGTCCGGGCGGCCATCGACAAGCGCGACCCGCTCTACGCGGAGCCGGAGCGCAAGCGGCTCCTCGCGCTGCTCCCCGAGCGCACGCAGTCGGCCGCGGCCGGCATCTACGGCGCGATCAAGGCGCAGCTCCAGCTCTCGGGTGGGGCCTCGGATGCCGTCTTCACCGCCATCGCGGCGGTGACGATCCCCAACGGCGCGCCGTTCGCCAATGCCCGCGACCTCATGGCCTTCGCCTTCGACGCCGACTAGCGCCTCTCCGACTCGACTGATCTCACGACCGGCCCCACGGGGCCACCGCCCATGCGACTCCGACTCGTCTTCCTCCTGACCGCGCTCGCCGCGACGCCGACGGTGCTGACTGCGCCCACGGCCCTGGCCCAGAGCACGGGCCTTCCTGCCGCCCAGGCCGCCTACGACGCGGGGCGCTACGGCGAGGCCATCCGCCTGCTGACCGACCTGCTCATCCGCACGCCGGACGACGCGGCCGCGCGGCTGCTGCGCGCGCAGGCCTACGAGGCCCGCCGCCAGAACGCCGAGGCCACCGCCGACTACGAGCGCGTCCTCGCGCTCCGTCCAGGCGATGCCGACGCAGAGATTGGCCTCCAGCGCGTCCGCGTGGGCTCGGGGCAGACCACGTCCAGCGGCAACTCACAGCTTGAGGTCTTCCGCCAGCAAGTGGAGGGGGCACCGGGCAACCTCGCCTACCGCCTCCAATACGCCGAGGCGCTCACCAACGCCGAGCGCTACGCCGAGGCCGCCGCGCAGTACGAGTTCTACCTCGCGCGTGCGCAGGGCACGCCGGACGTCGTCACGCGGTACCTCGTCGCCATCGCCGCGCTCGGGCAGGCCGAGAAGGGCGCGGGCATCGCCGAGGAGTACCTCCGCCTCTACCCGTCGAACGCCGACCTGCACATGCGGCTTGGCTACTTCCGCCTCTGGCAGAGCGACCGCGCCCGCGCCCGCGCATCCTTCGACCAGGCGCTTGCGCTCGACCCGAACAACCGCGACGCTCGTCGCGGCCTCGCCGAGCTCGACCAGGCGGGCGACGCCGTCGCCGCGCTCGAGCGCGACCTCGCGCGCAACCCCAACCAGACGGCCAAGCGCTACGACCTCGCCGAGCTCTACCTCGCCGAGGGCCGCGCCGCCGACGCGCAGCGCGTGCTCGACCCGATCCGCGCCAGCCAGGCCGGGACGCCCGCCTTCGACCGACTCTACGCCCGGGCCGCTGGAGCCGACGGCCCGCGCTACCGCGTTGACGAGCTGGCACGCACCCTCGACCGCAACCCCGAGGACGACCGGACGCGCTTCACGCTTGTGGACGAGTTGATCCGCCTGGAGCGCTACGCCGAGGCCTTCGACCAGCTTCGCGAGCTCGAACCGCGTCACAGCACCTCCGAGGAGTGGAAGCTCCGCTTCGAGGACGTGGACATTGGCCTGGGCACCTCCGATGCCGTCTACGCCATCGACCGCTATACCTTCCGCCTGAAGGTGGACCCCGCCGACCTCGCCACCCGCTACGCCCTCGCCGACGAGCTCATCCAGGCGGGGCGCTATCCCGAGGCCGACCTCGTCCTCGCGGGCGCGGAGCCGTACGTCGTCGACCAGCAGGCGCACGAGGCGCAGGTGCTCCGTCTCCAGGCCGACCAGATTGCGATGGCGGAGCGCCAGATCGCCGCGCTGCAGGCCGAGCTAGCGGCAAACCCAGGCGCCGACTTGGACACCGCCGACCGGCTCAAGCGCGCGCTCCTCGACCCGTACTTCGTGTTGGCCCGGACGGGCGCGCTCGCCGACCCGGCTCCGGTGCTTGGCCTCTACGAGCAACTCCTGGCTGCGTCCCCGGCCGACACGGCGCTGCGCGTGGACTACGTGCGCTTCCTGACCGTCGCCGAGCAGTATGACATGGCGCTCGAACAGGCGCGCACCGTCTATCGCCTCGCGCCCGACAACACGCAGGCCGTGGCGATGTACGCGTACGCCGTCGCTCGCGCGGGCGTCTACGAGCCGCAGGCCTCGCAGGCCCTCGACGGCGCTCTCGCCACAAACCGCAACGACGCGGGGCTCCTCCTCGCCGCCGCGACGTACTACATCGCGCAGAACGACTTCGTGCGGGCGGAGCAGTATCTGCGTCAGGCTGAAGCTACCGGCACGTCGCCGGCCGAGATCGCGCTCCGCCGCGACGCCATGCGGCAGCGCGAGCAGCAGCTCGCCCTCGAAGGCGCGCGCACCCTCTACCGCGCCGGACAGTACCAGCAGGCCGCGAGCGCCTACGGCAGCTACTTTCAGCAGACCGGCGAGACGCCACGCCAGGCCGTCCGCGAGCAGGCCGCCGCCTTCGTCAACGCGGGCGACTACGCCAGCGCCATCGCTGCGCTCGAAGCGCTCCAGCGCCAGGAATACGGCGACGACGAGCAGCTACTCATCGCCCGCTACCGCTACGACTCCGGCGACTACGCTGGGGCTGCCGAGGCTGCTCGCATCGCCTCGACGCGCCGCCCCGACCGCGTGGACGCGCGCCTGCTGATGGGCGACGCCTACCGCGAGGCCGGGCAGTTCGAAGAAGCCCAGGTCGCCTACGCAGGCGCCGTGCAGCTCGACCCCGCGGCGCGGCCTGTCGTGGCGGAGCGCCTCGCGCTGCTCGACCGCGTCCAGGGCGTAGGCGGGTTTGCCAACCCCGGCCAGTTTTCGCTGCTCGTCGTTCCGAGTGCCGAGATCATCGCGGCAGGCGGCGACGGCTCGGAGTACCGTCGCTCGGCGCAGGGCGTCTCGGCGCAGTTCACGCTGCCGGGCGTCCGCCTGCCGCTCGTGCTCATGGCAGGGCTGAAGACGCACCAGTTCCGCGGCACCCGCTTCGCGCCGCCGCCCGTCGGGCAGGCCGCGCAGATCCTCGTCTACCGCGCCAACGAAGTCAACGGTGGAGCCATCCTCGACCTTGGCCCGCGCCCCCGGCAGGCGCGCTTCGGCGAAGGCTACACCCGGCGCTTGACGGTGGAGGGCGGCGCCCTCACGTACACCGGCTTCGAGCGCACGGCCGGTTTCTTCGACGCGCGCGCGCTCTTCCAGGCCCCGGGCGTGGTCCAGTTCTCCATGGGCTACCGCACGCAGGAAGGCGCCTTCGACCTCTGGGCGACGGGCGCGCCGGACTTCGAGAGCCGCTTCTCCCGCATCGACGTGCGCGGCGCGACGGCGCTCCTGGACTCGCTCGTCCGCGCCAGCGGCCAGGCCGCCCTGCTCCGCGTCTCCGACATCGACCCGCTGCTCGCCTCCAGCGAGCGCCGCGTCTTCGGTGGCTCGTCGCTGCAAGGGCAGGTGGGGCTGCGGCTCTTCCGCACACCGGCCGGCGGCGTCTGGATCGGTCCGCGCTACCTCCGCCTCATCTACGACGACGAACGCTCGTACTTCTTCACGCCCAGCGACGAGGCCTACCAGGAGCTCGAAGGCTACGTCGAGTGGGAGCGCAACCCACGCGGCGGGACCTACGTGCGCACGCTTGCGGCCGTCGGCACGACGGCCCCCGCGACGGGCTTCCTCACGACGCGTCTGGAGGCAGACGTGGTCTTCCAGATCGCCCGTACTATCGGCCTCGGCCTCAACGGCCGTTTCTCCAACTCGGCCCGCGTGTTCGAGGACATCGACGGGCGCTACTCGAGTGTGCTCATCAGCGGCGCGCTCTACGTGGCGCTCTAGCGCTGAAGGCTCTCGGCTGTTAGCACTCGCACGAGCGATGCCCATGTCGGCGAAGACGATGCCTAAGAAGTTCCCCTCCTGGATAGAGCTTGCCCTCGCGGAGGCGGGGGAGGGGATAGGGGTGGTTGACCGATCCACCACGGTGTTCGTCTGGGCAACCCCCTCTGTCTCCCCCTAGCCAGGCTAGTAAGGGTAGGCTTTCACAAAAACGATGTCATTCTGAGCGAGCGTAGCGAGTCGAAGCATCTCCGGGCCAGCATCCAAGCCTCTTCTTGACCTGGAGATACGACGTAGATCCCCCGCGTCCACGAGGGCAGGCTCCTCGGCGCCATGCGCTGCGCGCATTCTGCTCGGGATGACAAGAAGACCACATTCTGTGAATACCTACCCCTGTCAGCCTAGCCAGGGGGAGGACGCCCTTGGTCGTTCTCTGTTATGCCTACCCCACCTCCTCGTACCTCAACCCCGTCTGCGCTACCTGCGCGGAAGGATGACGTAGTGGCGCCAGGCACTGCAGCGCCGGTCGTGCGGCAGCCCTTCGTGCCGCCCGTGCCGCTGCAGCCGCACGGGCCGCCGCAGCGCGACGGGCGGCATTACCGGCGGCGCATCGCGTGGCTATCGGCGCTCAGTGCCGCGCTCGCGGGGGTCGTGTGGGTGAGCATGACCGACCCCTTCGGCTGGGGCCACACGGTCGAGTTCGGCTGGCGCGGGCTCTTCGTCTACGCCTCCACGGTGGCGCTGCTGCTGTTCCTGTGCGTGCTGCTCGTGCGCTACTTCGGCGTGCTCGCGCTCTCCTACGTCTACACCGCGAAATACACCGCGCTCGAAGCCGCCTACGTCCGCGAAGAGGCCGAGGCCAGAGCGAACCCCGCAGCGCTCGCGCGCGCCTTCCTGCCGCCCGTCTCGATCATCGTCCCGGCCTACAACGAGGACGTGCTCATCGAGCGGACCATCCTCAGCCTCATCGACCAGGACTACCCGCGCTTCGAGGTGATCGTCGTGGACGACGGCTCGCGCGACCACACGGGCACGATGGCCGAGCGGCTCGTGGGCGTCTACGAGAACGCGCACGGGGGCCGCGCCGAGGTACGGCTCGTCTCGAAGCCCAACGGCGGCAAGGCAACCGCGCTCAATGCAGGCATCGCGATCAGTCAGCACGACTTCGTGCTCTGCGTCGACGGCGACTCGCAGCTCTCGCCTGAGACACTTCGGCGGGCCATCCGCCACCTCCGCGACCCCGCGATCGGGGCCGTCGCGGGCAACGTGAAGGTCAAGAACCGCGACACGCTCTGGACGAAGCTCCAGGCGCTCGAATACATCGAGGGGCTCAACATGGTGCGGGCGGCGCAGAGCGCGGTGCGGCTCGTGAACATCATCCCCGGCCCGGTGGGGCTCTTCCGCAAGGCCGCGATCGTCGAGGCAGGGTGGTATGCCTCCGACACCTTCGCCGAGGACTGCGACATCACGCTCCAGATCCTCCGCGCGGGCTGGCGCGTGGTCTACGAGCCCGGCGCGGTCTCCTGGACCGAGGCCCCGAACCGGCTCACCGACCTCCTCAAGCAGCGCTACCGCTGGACGCGCGGCATCCTCCAGGCCATCCGCAAGCACCGCGACCTCGTCTTCAACCCGACGGTCAACTTCGGCGGCACGCTCGTCCTCTGGTCGATGGCCTTCGAGAGCCTGATCTGGCCCGCGATGAACGTCTTCGCCCACCTCTTCTTCGTGGCGGCGGCCGTCGTGGGCTACTCGCAGTACCTCGCCTTCTGGTGGCTCTCGCTCACCATCCTCGACCTCGCCGCGGCGCTCTACTGCGTGGCGACCGAGCGCGAGGACCTCCGCCTGGTTCCGCTCACGGTGATCTACCGCCTGTTCTTCGTCCTCACCATCGACGTGTGCAAGTGCGCGGCCACCATCGAGGAACTGCTCGGCTTCGGCATGGGCTGGGGTAAGCTCAAGCGCATCGGGACGGCCTGAGGGCCGGTATGAAGGTGTGCAAGTATGGACGTATGAAGGTGATCTCTCGTACTGGCTCTATAGCACCACGTTCACACCTTCACGCGTCCGTACCTCCATACCGAGCGCTTAAGCGCTCGTGACCACGCGCCGACACTAGACGACGACCGCCTCAGTCCTCCCGCCCCCTCCGATGGAGCTGCTCCCGATTCTATCCACGATCATCCTGGTTGGCACGCTTGCGACGCTGATCTTGGCAGTGGCGGCGTATGTGCTCTACAAGGTGCGCGAGCGACAGGGACGCGGCGCTCCGGCTCCGCCGCCGGCCACGCCCCCGCAGCCGCTGCTGCTGACCGCGCCTGCCGGGACGGCCCAGGGCGAGAACCCGCAAGTTGCGCAGCTGCAGGAACTCCTCCGCCTCGCCGCTGCCGGGATGCAACAGCAAGGTGCGCCCAATGCACTACCGCCTGCGGCCCACGACGCCCCGCCCACGCAGCCATCGCCCTCCGGAGGCTGGTCCGCACCCGCTCAGCCCCCAGCGCCTGCCGCGCCACCGCCCGAGCAGACATGGGAGGAAGCGACGTTCGAGGACGTGACGCCGCTGCGCGCAGGCGACCTCGCCGATTTCTTCGGAGAAGAGCTTCCCGAGCCGACTCCGCCGCCCGCTCCGATCCCGCTACCTGCGGCACCTCCGCGAACGCCATCAACGCCACCGCAGCGACCGGCATCCGCGCCGCGTCGTACAGAACCGGTGCAGCGCGAGCAGCCTGCGGCCCCAGCCCCCCAGCGTCCAGCGCCGCCTCGTTCAACGCAATCGCGCCCGATGCCGCAGCCGTCGGCCCCGCTACGCCCTCCACCGAAGCCGTCGGCTCCCGCACCCCCGTCGGCGAAGCCCCCTGCGGCGGCGAGCCCTGCGGCGGCAAGTCCCGCGCAGGACGACCGGACGAAGGAGGGGGACTACCAGGAGCTACTCCGCCTGGCCGACGAACTCGACAGCCTCTTCGACCTCGACGCTCCCGACCCGGCACCGCCTCCTCGCGACGACCGGCCGTCGTGGGACTAAGGGTTTGATGCGGCTTCGAAGGAGGGCTAAAGGGGTTGCTCGAACGTATTGCGCGTTTCGTGTTGTCCCCGATCCGATACGGAATACGCAACACGCACCACCTGTTGTGACGCCGAACCCGCCAGACTTGGCATGACGCACCCTTAGGCATGTTCAACGCACCGCCTACACCGCCGCACCGCCACACCGCCGCACCGCGACCTACTTGGCGGCAGCGCCTCCACCTCGCGGGCGTGCTCGGCTTCACGCTGACGCTGCTCGGCGGGGCCGTGTGGATCTACCTCGTGCTGCTCCAGACGAGCTTCGGCGTGCTGCCGTGGTCGGCGGCGGTGCAGGGCGACACCCAGCGCGGGCGCGTCGGGTTGCTGCACAGCGGCTACACGGCGCAGGTCAACCGCGCGCGGGCCGTCGAGGGCCTCGGCGTCGATGCCGAGTGGCTCGCGGCGACGGTGCGGACGTGGCGCGCCTACCTGCTCAACCGCCAGGTCTCCTTCGGCGAACTCACCGACGCGGACCTCGAAGCGCGGGCTACCGACCCGGCCGCACTCGCCGACTACGACATCCTCGTGCTGCCCGCTGCGCAGGCCCTCTCGGACGCGCAGGTCGACGCGCTCAAGGGCTTCCTCCGCGACGGCGGGGCCGTCCTGGCGACGTGGACGCCCGGCGTCTATCGTCCCGACGGCTCCTGGCGCGGGCACACCGTCCTCGACGAGATCGCGGGCGCGCAGTTCTCGGGCTTCGTGGAGCCGGGCGGGGCCGCCTGGCGCGTCTCGCGCGACACGTTTCCCGGCACCGTCCCCGCCGGTCTCTACCGCCCCGACTACGCCGTCGACCCCGGCGAGATCACACCCGCGCAGGCCCAGCAGAACGCCCAGCTTGACGCCGCCGACGTTGCGGCGCTCGGCGGCTACACGTGGGTCGGACCCCCCGGGACCCCCCATCTGGCAGCGACCTTTGCCACCGCCGAGCCCGTGCGCGGCGGACGCACGGCGGTCGCCTACTACACCTGGCGCGGCGGCGACGCGACGGCGGCCGACGACCTCGCGGCGGCGTTCCGGCGCTTCACGCTGCGCGGCGGCACCCCGCTCACGGCGGGCATCCCGGCGGGCTACCAACTCCGCGCGGGCAGCTTCGATGCGCCTATCACCGCCCGGCCCGCCGAGGCGCGTTCGCAGGTGGCGGGCTCGTGGTACGACCACACGTCCGACGACCGGCTCCCCGGCGAGGCACGCGCATCGAGCGCGGGGCTGCTCTACGGCCGCTTCGGCGCGGGCCGCTTCGTCTTCCTCGGCCACGAACTCGCCGCGATGGGCGTCGGCCCCGTCGACCAGCGCGTGCTCGCCCGGCTCTTCGACAACACGTTCGCGTGGCTCGCGCGCCGCCCCGTGGCGTGGGTGACCGACTGGCCTGCGCCCTACCGCGCCGCCGCCGTCCTCGCGGGCAGCGCCGACACCGACCCGCGCGGCCTCGACGCGATGCGCGCCGTCCTCGAACCGCGCGGCGTCCCCGCGACCTACTTCCTCGCCGCCGACGCCGCCCCCGCCTACGCCGACCTCTACCGCCGCCTCGACGCGCACGGCGAGGTGGGCCTCCTCGGGCCACACCGCACGGACGGCCTCACGCCCTCGGCGCTCCGCGACCAGCGCGCGCGCCTCGCCGAGACCGTCACGCTGGCGCACGGCGCACGCCTCGCCCACGATCCGGCGACGGTGCCCGGCCTCGATCCGTACGCCGCCTTCGCACAGGGTGGTTTCGGCTACGTCGCCCTCGACTCGGTGGCGAACCGGGCGGTGCCGTCGCTCGTGCGCCCCAACGGTGGTGCCGCCGAGGGTGAGCCGCTCGTCCGGCTGCCGCGCTCGTCGCGTAGCCCCCGCGCCACACTGCGTCGCCTGCCCGACGCGAGCCTTCAGGCGCAGTTCGTCCGCGAGGACGCCGCCCGCGTTGTGGACGCCGGCGGGCTGGCGATGCTGACGTTCTCCGGCGAAGACCTTCGCGGCTGGCGTGCGCAGGCGATGCTAGAAGCCGCCGTCGACGCGTTCGAGTCGGACGGCGCGGTGTGGTTTGCGACCGCGAGCGAGGTCGCCGACTGGTGGCGCACCCGCGACCGGCTCACGCTCGAAGTCGACGCCGTCGGGCCGCAGCGCGTGCACGTGCGCCTCGCCAACAACGGCACCGAGACCGCGCGGCAGATCGGCGTCACGGTGACGCTCGGCCACCTCGCCGCCGACATCACGGTGATCCCCGAACTCGTCGGCACCCCGGTGCCCGAGGCCGTCCTCTCAGGCGACGGCGAGACGGTGCGCCTCGTCATCGCCGAGGTGCAGCCCGGGGCGACGCACACCTTCCACATCGACGTCGAGCCGACGGGGCTGCTGGCGGGGCGCTAGGGATGTGGCTCAGCAAGGCTGGCGGGCTCGGCGTCACAGCATGTGTTGCGTGATG
>JBCCLD010000058.1:0-15568 GCA_039027055.1 Bacteroidota bacterium | reverse complement strand
TTGCGCTATCGCTGCTCGGGCATGGAAGCCGCAAACGCAGTTCCCCTCCTGGATAGGAGGGGACAGGGGTGGTTGACCAACCTGGCAACCCCGTCACGTCCAGAGGTGATCGCGCAGTAGACCCCTTGCGCTCACACTAGTCTCGCTTCGTTCAATCAGGGGGGGCGGCGCGCTGTTCGCGCGGACCCAGTCGACGAGCGCAGGCTCGTCCACTACGCCCGCCGCGACGCCTTCCATCGTCGTGACGACCTCCGGCTCGGGCACGTCGAGGTCGTAGCCGTTCAGCCCGAGGAAGACGTAGAGCGAGACAAACGCTGTGCGCTTGTTACCGTCCACGAACGGGTGGTTCTTTGCGATGCCAAAGCCATACGCTGCAGCGAGCGTGGCAATGTCCGCATCAGGTTCGTAGCTGAACTTGTTCTGCGGTCGCCCGGGGGCCGAGTCGAGCAGCCCCTCGTCGCGAACGCCGAGCGAGCCGCCATGCTCGGCGATCTGGCGGCGATGAAGCTCTAGGACGATGGGGCGCGTGAGCCAGCGAGGTTCTTGCATGGTGCTCACTTCGACAATTCGCGGAGGGCGTTGCGGTACTTCTTCGCCCCACGCTCATAGGCGTCCATCGCGTCCGAAAAGTCCGGGTCGAACGGGCTGATGGTCACCCCGTCGGGCGTCTCGGTGATGAAGATCTCGTCGCCCGCTTCGAGGTGGAGGCGGTCGAGCATCGCCTTCGGGATGATCGTGGCGACGGAGCCGCCGAGCTTGCGGAGCTTGGACTTCTGGGTCATGGCCGTGGTGAGTAGAAGGAGGTTCCGTTGTCGATATCGGCTGTTTAACTTGAGTTATAACCTATCTCCTTTTGTTCGGTTCTGTGAGCGACGGCAGCCGCGCGGAAGCTTTTGACGCCGGGATCGTTCTACGTGTGTGGGCTCCGAGCTCCCGTTCGCCAAACCAACCGTAGCTGCATACGCCGCCACGCCGCGATGGCCTCCACGCACCCTTCCGACCCAGCGCTCCCGCAGCGCTTCGACGTGCGCGACCCGCGCTCGCAGGCGATGGCGGCGAGCCTCGCCGTGGCGGTGCTCATGCTCGTGGGCAAGCTCGGCGCGTACGCGGCCACCGGCTCCTCGGCCATCCTCGGCGACGCGCTCGAATCGGTGGTCCACCTCCTCGCCACTGGCATCGCGGCGTTCAGCCTCTGGTACGCCGCGCAGCCGCCGGACGCGAAGCACCCCTACGGCCACGGCAAGATCGCCTACTTCTCGTCCGGCTTCGAGGGTGCGCTCATTCTCGTGGCGGCCGTCGGCATCGTGGCGATGAGCGTCGAGGCGCTTGTGGCAGGACCGGAGTTGGAGCGGCTCGGGTTCGGCCTCGCGGTCACGGCGGTGCTCGGGCTCGTCAACCTCGGGCTCGGGCTGTGGCTCGTCCGGACGGGCCGGCAGCACAACGCCGTCGTGCTCGTCGCCAACGGGCAGCACGTGCTCACCGACATGTGGACGAGCCTCGGCGTGCTCGTCGGCGTCGGCCTCGTTGTGCTCACCGGCGTGACCTGGATCGATCCCGTCGTGGCGATCCTGCTCGGACTCAACATCGGCTGGACGGCGGTGGGGCTGCTCCGCGAGGCCTACCAGGGGCTGATGGAGAGCGCCGATCCTGCCGAGACGGCTGAGCTGCGCGCGGCGCTCGACCGCGCCGAGGCCGAGAGCCACATCCTCGGCTACCACTTCCTCCGCTACCGCCGCGTCAACGACCAGGTCTACGTGGAGGTGCACCTGCTCTTCCCCGGCGGCCTCCCCATCGAGGACGCGCACGCGCACGCCACGCAGGTCGAGGAGGCGATCCGCGCCGTCTTCCCGAAGGACCACGTGGAGGTGACGACGCACCTCGAACCCGACACCCATGAGCATCCCGACGATGGCGTTCACGACCATCTGGGCGATGCGCTTTCTGGAGTAAAGAGCGATGAGTAAAGAGCAGAAAGGCCTGACGACACGAAGCCGCTACCGGGGGTGTCTACTCGGGCTCGCCGCGGGCGATGCGCTGGGCACGACGCTCGAGTTCGAAGCGCCCGGCACGTTCACGCCGATCACCGACCTGGTCGGCGGTGGGCCGTTCGGCCTGACGCCGGGGCAGTGGACCGACGACACCTCGATGGCGCTCTGCCTCGCCGCGAGCCTCGTCGAGCACGGCTTCGACCCCGGAGACCAGATGGCGCGCTACGTCCGCTGGAAGCGCGACGGCTACTGGAGCAGCACGGGCGCGTGCTCCTACATCGGCATGACCGTGTCCCGCGCGCTCTCGAACTTCTCCCAGACCGGCTACCCGTTTTGTGGGCCCACCCACGAGTGGTCGGCAGGCAACGGCTCGCTGATGCGCCTCGCGCCCGTGCCGATGTTCTTCGCGCCGCACTTCAGAGACGCCGTCGCGCACAGCGCCGACATGTCGCGGACGACGCACGGGGCGACGGAAGCCGTGGATGCCTGCCGCTACTACGCTGGGCTGCTCGTCGGCGCACTCGGCGGGGTCGCCAAGGCTGATCTCCTGCGCCCGTTCTACGCACCGACGCCTGGCTTCTGGGACGACGCGCCCCTCGCGCCGAAGGTGGCGGCCGTGGCTGCGGGGTCGTTTCTCGACAAAGAGCCGCCGCAGATTCGCGGCACGGGCTACGTCGTCGAGGCGATGGAGGCCGCGCTGTGGGCGTTTGCCACCACGGACACGTTCGAGGCGGGTGCCCTCCGCGCCGTCAACCTGGGCGACGATGCCGACACGACGGGCGCGATCTACGGCCAACTCGCGGGCGCGCACTACGGCGACGCCGCCATCCCTGCCACTTGGCGCGACTGCCTCGCCTACCGCACCGACATCGAGCGGCTCGCCGAGGCGCTCTACGAGCACAGCGGCTACGCCTGAATGAATTACGCCTGAATGAATTACGCCTGGATGGATGAGGACTAGACGAGTGCCGCGCACCGCTCACTCGATCCAGATCGTCTTCTCGTTGACGAACGCGCGGATGCCCTGTCGGGCGAGTTCGCGGCCGTATCCGCTGTCGCCGATGCCGCCGAAGGGGAGGTTGGGGTGGCTCTGGCTCATCTGGTTGACGAACGCGCCGCCCGCCCGCATCCGCCGGGCGACCGCCTCGCCCTTCGTACGGTCCTCGGTGAAGACGGCGCTCGACAGCCCAAAGCGCGTCGCGTTGGCGAGCCGGACCGCGTCGTCCACGTCCTCGGCGACGGTGAGCGCCGCGACCGGGCCGAACAGCTCTTCTTGAAACGGCACCATGTCGTCGGTCACCCCCGCGAGCACCGTCGGCGGGTAGAAGAAGCCGGGACGGTCGGGCACGGTGCCGCCGGTGAGTAGCGCCGCGCCCTGGGCGACGGTGCGCGTGACCTGGTCGTGGAGGCCATCGCGCAAGTCTTCGCGCGCCATCGGGCCGATGTTCGTCGCGTCGTCCATCGGGTCGCCGAGCGAGAGTGCCTGCACGCGGTCGACGAAGCGCTCGGTGAAGGCGTCGGCGATGGGGCGCTCCAGAATGAACCGCTTCGCCGCGATGCAGCTCTGGCCGTTGTTCTGCATCCGCGCCGTGACGGCGATGTCGAGCGCGCGGTCGAGGTCGGCGTCGGCCAAGACGATGAACGGGTCGGAGCCGCCGAGTTCGAGCACCGTCGGTTTGAGTGTTTGTCCGGCCTGGCTCGCCACGGCGCGGCCTGCGCGCTCGCTGCCGGTGAGCGTCACCGCCCGGACGCGCGGGTCCTCGATCACGCGCCGGACGGCGTCCACCTCGATCGGCAGGTTCTGGAAGACGCCCTTGGCGAAGCCGGCCTCCAGAAACAGTGCCTCGATAGCTGCGGCGCAGCCCTGCACGTTCTCCGCGTGCTTGAGCAGCCCGACGTTGCCCGCCATGATCGCGGGCGCGCCGAAGCGGAAGACCTGCCAGTAGGGGTAGTTCCACGGCATCACCGCGAGCACGGCCCCGAGCGGCTCGTGGGCGACGAAGGCCCGCTCGGCGCCCTCCACGGCGCGGGGTTCATCGGCGAGGAAGTCGGCCGCGCGGTCGGCGTAGGTGCGGCAGACCCACGCGCACTTGCGCGCCTCGGCCTCGGCCTGTCCGATGGGCTTTCCCATCTCCCGCGTCATCGTCTCGGCATGGCGGCGGGCATCGCGTTCTAACGCCGCCGCGATCCGGTGGAGCTTCGCAGCGCGGTCGGCGAGCGCGGTCGCGCGGTGCGCCTCGAAGGCGCGGGCCGCTCGCGCAAGCCGCGCCTCGAGCGCTTCGGGCGTGAGCGCGTCGTAGGTGCGCAGCACCTCGCCGGTCGTCGGGTCGATAGAACGGAGCATGAGAGCGAAACGGCGAGAGGAAGAGACGGCGAGGCGGGGAGACAACGCACGGCTGCACCGCACCACGCTCCCAAACGCACCCGCGCGGCCTCCGGGTTCGGAAGCCGCGCGGGCGAGAAGCCGGCCGTTGAGAACGGGTGGCGAGCCGCCCTACATCAGCTCGCCGCTCATCGGGTCGGCTTCGAAGCGCTCGTCGTCGATCAGGATGACGAGGGTGCCGCTCCCGAACGTGACGGTGAACCTCTCGTCCACGGCGATGATCTCGCCGTCGAGGGCCGTGTACGTGGCCTGGTAGCGCCCGGAGATCGTCCCTGATACGGCGTTGCTCCAGTCTTCCCGCGCCGCACTCGGCCCGGTGACGTCCGTGAAGGTCAGCTCGATGCGGTGGTCGAGCGAGCGCGTGCCCGCCTCGGTGGTCCACACGTCGAGCGCTGCGCGGGTCTGCGACCCATTGACGGTCACGAGGTCGGTGTTGAGGCCGGTGACGGTGAGGCTGCCGTCGATGTCAGTGAGCGTGTGATTGAACCGGGGCCGGGTGCGCGTGCCGCTTCCGTCCACGAGGTCGTATGTCGCGGCGTCGGCGTTGTCGGGGAAGATCGCCGGGCTGCCGTCGCGGAGGAACTGAACGGTTTGTGCGCGGCTGTAGCTGGCCGCGTAGGCGCCGCTCTGGCTCTCCCAGGAGCAGGCTAGGGCGCGGTCGTAGCGGACGGTTTCGGCGTTGAATTCGAGGCCGTACGTGCAGCCGTTCTGAGACGACGCGCTGGCCGCGGGGGCGTCGGAGCCAGCGAGGCCCGCGCTGAAGGCCGTGGCGAAGGAGGCCGCGTCGTCGAGCGCGCCGCCGCTGTCGAGCGCGACCGCGTTGGCGATGGAGGTCGCCGCGTTGGCGGTGATCTCGGCGGTGTCGACCGGGTCGGTCAGGTCCTCGGTGGCGGCATCGCAGCCGACGAAGGTGAGGAGGGCGAGGAGGGCGAAGAGGTGGGGGTAGCGTGTGGTCATGATGGTGCGGTAGCGTTGCAGTGTGTGCGGCGGGGCTGGGTGCCCGGCGCCGTGTTCCGGGTGACGCTCCCAGTATCGCCTGACCCTCACCCCGAGTTATGGCAGCCCTGTCACGATTCCCCGGCGGATCGCGCGCAATCCGATCGCGCAGGCGAATAGAATACCTGCACGTAAACGCCGCGTTACCGACCTCGGAGGCGCCGAGCGAGGCGCGCGGCGTCGCTCGCGCGCGCGGCGTCCTCCGCCGTCCGGTCGTCGCCGAGTGGGTCTTCCTGAAGCTGGTCGTCCAGCAAGGCAGCGTCCAGCCGGGCTGCCACGCGCTGCACCTCCTCCGGCGTCGGGTCGGACTTGAGGAGGTCGTAGGTCTCCGTGGTGACGATGGCTTCTAGGTTGCGGACCCGCTCGGTGAGCTGGGCCCGCTCGGCCAGGGCGTCCTCGAGCGCGGCGTTGAGATCGGCCATCGCTTTCTCGAGCTCCTTCGGGTCGATGGTGCCGCCCGTCTTCTTCTTGTGGTCGAGGTAGACCGTGAACGCGGCGAATGCAATCCCAGCGAGGACGATGAGAAAGATGGGCAGCGGCATGGGAGGAGCAGGCTGTGGACGGCAGAGCGAAGGCAACACCCTAAGATCGCGCTTTGGTGGGGCCGGTGGCTTAAAACGAGACGGGCAGACGCCGATACCTGGGCTACCTAGCCTCCCCCGCCCATGTCGTTCGCCGCCGCCCTCGGAACGTTCTTCAGCACGTTCGGGATCGTCCTCGGGACGCTCGCCTTCGCCGCGTGCGCGCTCGTGGTCGCGTACCTGCTCGTGTTCGCCCTCGCCGGCCGCCGCCTGCGTCACACGCCGTCCCCGAGTGCCCCCTCGCAGCGCCTCGCCGTGTTTATCCCGGCCTACAAAGAGGACGCCGTCATCGTGGACGTGGCGCGGCAGGCGCTCGACCAGTCGTACCCGCAAGAGCTGTACGAGGTCATCGTCATCGCGGACTCGCTCCAACCGACGACGCTCGCGGCGCTCGACGCGCTGCCGATTCAGGTCGTGGAGGTGTCATTCGAAAAGAGCACCAAGGCGAAGGCGCTCAATGCGGCGCTGAGCCTCCTCGCGGCGCAGAAGCAGACGTTCGACGGGGCTGTCGTCCTCGACGCGGACAACGTGATGGACCGCGACGCGCTCGCGCACCTGGCCGCGCACCTCGATCCTGACCGTCCAGAAGGGCGTGCGCTCGTCGTCCAGGGCCAGCGCGTGGCCAAGAACCTCGACACGCCGATGGCGAAGCTCGACGCGCTGAGCGAGGGCATCAACAACCAGATCTTCCGCGCCGGGCACGCCAACCTCGGCCTCTCGGCTGCGCTCATCGGCTCGGGCATGGCGTTCGACTACGCGCTATTCGACCGCTGCATGAACCGCGCCGAGGCCGTCGGTGGCTTCGACAAGGAGCTGGAGCTGATGCTGCTCCGCGAGGGCATCCGCATCGCGTGGGCCCCCGAGGCCGTGATCTACGACGAGAAAGTCAGTGCGGGCCAGACGTTCGAGAACCAGCGCACGCGGTGGCTCTCGGCGCAACTCCACTACCTCCGCCGCCACGCTGCCCGAGGCGTCGCCGCGCTGTTCAGCGGCCGCTTCGACTACGCCGACAAGGTCTTCCAGATGGCGCTGCCGCCGCGCGCGCTGCTCATCGCGGGCGTGCCGGCGCTGACGGCGCTCGCCTTCGTGCTGGGCGGGCCGATGGCGGCGCTGCCCTGGGCCCTCCTGACGGCCGTGCTCGTGCTCGCGCTCTTCATCGCCATCCCGGCCACGCTGCTGCGCAGCGACATCCTGAGCGCGGTGCTGCACCTCCCCGGCGGCATCTGGCGCATGGTCCGCGCGCTCTTTCGCAGCCCGAACGGCAACCGCACCTTCATCCACACGCCCCACGGCACGTCCGGGGTCGAGAGCCCAGGATCCAGGGTCCCCGCAAAGGACACCCTGGAACCCGCCTCCTGACCCACGACACCCGGCCCTAGACCCACGACCGCTATGCGAATCGGCATCGAAGCCCAACGCATCTTCCGGCGCAAGAAGCACGGCATGGACATCGTCGCGCTCGAATCGCTGCGCAACCTCCAACAGCGCTCTGAACGCCAGGGCGACGGCCACGAGTACGTCGTCTTCGTGAAGCCGGGCGAAGACCCATGCCTGGCGTCGTCCAAGAACCTATACGTCTACGAGCTCGACGCGCCCAGCTATCCCGTCTGGGAGCAGGTAGCGCTGCCGCAGGCCGCTAGGAAGGCAGGCGTCGACGTGCTCCACTGCACGAGCAACACGGCGCCGCTCAACAGCCCTGTGCCGACGGTCGTGACCGTACACGACGTGATCTACCTCGAAGGCCGCGCCTCGGCGATCCTGCGCGGGAGCGGGACGTGGTACCAGCGCCTCGGCAACCTCTACCGCCGCCAGGTGGTCCCGAGCGTCGCGCACCGTGCCGCGAAGGTGCTGACGGTGTCGGAGTACGAGCGCCGCCGCATCCTCGACACGCTGCCGATGCCATCGGAGAAGCTGGACGTGGTCTACAACGGCGTCGGCGCGCACTTCCGCCCGGTCGAGAGCGCCGACGAGCAGCGCCGCGTCCGCCAGCGCTACGGCCTGCCCGAGGACTTCCTCTTCTTCCTCGGCAACACCGATCCGAAGAAGAACCTGCCCGGCGTGATCACGGCCTACGTCGAGTACGCCCGTAGTGTCTCGAATCCCACGCCGCTCGTGATCGCCGACTACGCCCGCGAGGCGCTCGACGTGCACCTGCGGGCCCTCGACGCGCTCGACCTGGCGCCGCGCTTCGTCCTGCCGGGCTACATGGCGAACACGGACCTCCCAGCGATCTACAGCCAGGCGGCGCTGTTCCTCTACCCGTCGCTGCGAGAGAGCTTCGGCATCCCGATCCTTGAAGCGATGGCCTGCGGCGCGCCCGTCGTCACGTCGCGCGCGGCGTCGATGCCCGAGGTCGCAGGCGACGCCGCCGTGCTGATCGAGCCGACGCAGCCGTCGTCGCTCGCCAGCGCGATCCGGCACGTCCTCGCCGACGCGACGCTCCAGGCCGACCTCCGCCGCCAGGGCTTCGCCCGCGCCGAGCGCTTCTCGTGGGCCCGCACCGCCGAGCGCCTCGTCGAGATCTACGAAGAGGTCGCGGGCGCCCCGGTGCCCGCCGCCGTGCCGAACCCTGTCGTCGCCGAGCCCGCCTTCCGCCTCGCAGCCTAGCTGCTTTCTTGCTCCCACCTGAACCATCCCCACGCAGACGCTACCAGGATGAGGTGTTCACAGAACCTGCTCTTCTTGCCATCCTGAGCGCAATTCGCGAAGCGAATGGAGTCGAAGGATCCGGGTCGTACCTGTAAGTCAAGATGCGACTTGGGTGCTGGGTCGGAGATGCTTCGACTTGCCACACTCGCTCAGAATGACATCGTTTTTGTGAAAGCCTCCCTCTATCCGTGCCTACGAGGGGATGACAAGAAACGGGCTCCATTCCAGCGCTACCCACCCATGTCTCGTATCACCCATGTTCTAGGAGCGGCCTACCGTGTCGCCAATGCCCGCCTTCGCCTGTGGCGCTGCCGCCTCGGGCACTTCGTCACGCTCGACGGCGCGCCGCGCGTCAACGCCGCCGGCACCATCGAGATCGGCGACCGCGTCGCGATCCGCTCGCGTGTGGCAACGACGGAGCTGTCGGCCGGGCCAGGCGCGACCATCCGCGTCGGCGCGCGCTCGTTCATCAACCACGGGACCTCGCTCTCGGCGCGCACGGGCATCACGATCGGCGAGAACGTCCAGATCGCGCCGCACGTGGTGGTGATGGACTCCGACTTCCACGCCGTCGGCGACCTCTCCGACTCGGGGAAGCAAGCCCCCATCGTGATCGAGGACGACGCCTGGCTGGCGATCCGGAGCACCGTACTCAAGGGCGTGACGATCGGCCGCGGAGCCGTCGTGGCAGCCGGAGCCGTCGTGGTCAAGGACGTGCCGCCCTACAGCGTCGTCGCGGGCGTCCCGGCCAAGGTCATTCGGCAACTCGAAGTCGAGGGTCGAGCGTCGAGGGTCGCAGGTCAGGGCGCGCAGGGTGACGGCGCTACGGAGGCCTTGGGCCTCGATCCCATCGTCACCGCCACGAGTCGCTAGTCCCCATTCGCTGGTCGCCCCCATTCACCTGCTGTTGCCACCCAGCACGTCGTCTCACCCCCGCCATGCTGTCCCCCCTCGAACTCGCCTTCTGGCTCGCCGTCGCCCTCATCGTCTACACCTACGTCGGCTACGGCGTGGTGCTGTGGGCGCTCGTCAAGGTGCGCGACCTTCTAGGCTTGAGCCCGCGCCATCCCGACCTTGCCGATCCCGACGTGGCGGCCTATGAGCCCGAGGTCACGCTCGTGGTGGCCGCCTACAATGAGGAGCGCGACATCCTCCAGAAGCTGGAAAACTCGCTCGCGCAGGACTACCCGAAGGACAAGCTCAAGCTGCTGTTTGTGACGGACGGCTCGACGGACCGCACGCCTCAGCTCCTGCTCGGCTACCCCGGCGTGAAGCTGCTCCACCGCGCCGGGCGCGCGGGCAAGATCGCGGCGATGAACCGCGCGATGGGGCACGTCGAGACGCCGATCGTGATCTTCTCGGACGCCAACGCGATGCTCAACCCGGAGGCCGTGCGCAACATCGTCAAGCACTACGCCGACCCGGCCGTGGGGGCCGTCTCGGGCGAGAAGCGCATCCGCTCCGCTGAGGCTGACGCCGCCTCGGGCGCGGGCGAGGGCCTCTACTGGCGCTACGAGTCCGCGCTCAAGCGCCTCGACGCGCGGCTGCACACCGTGGTTGGCGCGGCGGGCGAGCTGTTCTCGCTGCGGACGGCCCTCTTCCACCCGAGCGAGCCCGACACGCTGCTCGACGACTTCATGCTCACGCTGCGGGTGGCCGAGCAGGGCTACCGTGTCGCCTACGCGACCGATGCCAACGCGACCGAACTGCCCTCGGCGACGGTCGAGGACGAGTTCAAGCGCAAGGTCCGGATCTGCGCGGGCGGCTTCCAGAGCATGGCGCGTCTGCGCAGCTTGCTCCACCCGCGCCACGGCTGGACGTCGTTCCAGTACGTCTCCCACCGCGTGTTGCGCTGGGCGGTCACGCCGCCGTTGCTCGCCGTGGCGTTTGCGCTCAACTTCGTGCTTGGGCTGACGAGCCCGTTCTACGCGGCGCTCTATGGCGCGCAGACGGCGTTCTGGCTGCTCGCGCTTGCAGGCTGGCGCTGGCAAGACCGGGAGGTGAAGGTCAAGGGCTTCTTCGTGCCGTTCTACTTCGCCGTGATGAACGTGGCGGCGTTCTTCGGCTTCGCGCGGTGGCTGCGCGGGCAGCAGTCGGTCAACTGGGAGCGCGCTGCTCGAGCTACGGCCTGAGGGTCTATCTGGGCGCCGTCCTCAAACGAGACGCCACCGCTCGCCGGGGGGAGAGGCGAACGGCGGCGCGTGGGGAGATGAAGCGCGCAGGCGGAAGGACTAGCGCGCGAGCGTGATCCGGCGCACCTCCGAGAACGTCGCGCCGAGTGCGCGGACGACGTAGAGGCCGCTCGGAAGGGCGGCGGCGTCGAGCGTGAGCACGCGCGCCTGGTCGGCGGGCAGCATGCCGTCGAAGAGCGTGGCTACGCGTCGGCCGAGCGCGTCGAAGACAGCGACCTCCACCGGCTGCTCCTGCGCGACGGCGAGCGAGAACGTCGCGCGCTCGGCGAACGGATTCGGGTACGCGGCCGAGAGCGTGTGCGTGCCCGCCACGCCGAGCGCGAGTTCGACCTCAGGGCTGTATTCAAACACGCCGTCGAAGTCGACTTGGCGGAGGCGGAACGTGTAGATGCCTGCGGGGAGCGCGTCGGTGGTGAAGCGGTAGGTCTGCGCCTCCGTCGTCGTGCCCGCGCCCGCGACGAAGCCAACCGGCGCAAAGTCGCCCGTGGTGCCACGCAGCTCCACGTCGAATCCTGCGTTGTTGGTTTCTGACGACGTGGCCCAGGTCAGTACCACGTGCTCGCCCACGCGCTGCGCCTCAAAGGCCGTCAGTTCGACGGGGAGCGCGCTCGATGTCGTGGCCTGCGTGCCCGCGAGCGAGGTGAAGTCTGGAGCGGCCCCGAGGTTGGTCGAGCCGTTGCCTGGTACCTCCGGGATCACGTCTGAGGAGAAGAAGCTACCGACATCGTTGGCGTAGGCCGTGAACAGCTGGAAGAGGTCCGAGGCACTCGCGCGGCTGGTGCCTCCCGTGATGCCCAGGTCGACCAGTTCGAGCTTGATTTCGAAGCCCTGATTGCCCGGGTTGTTCGAGAGTCCCGACGGGACGTGCGCGTAGGCGAACGAGCCACCGGCAAACGGGCCGCTGCCGTCAGCGTCCGAGGCCGTGCCATCCACGGCGAGCGAGCCCAGGAACACATCGGCGGCGCTGCTACCGCTGTAGGACGCGACGTTGATGAAGCCCGTGTCGCTGCCGTCGCCCGGGTTGCCGTGGGTGAGGCGGATGCCCCACTCGGTGGTCGGCAGGTCGAGCGTCGGGTTGGCCCCATCGAAGCCGCCGGACGTAGTTGGCAGCGCGGTGCCGGACGGGGTGCCCGTCGTCTGGCTGTCGATGTCGATCCAGATGTAGAGGCTGTTGAAGTTGCTCTCGGTGGTGCCGCCGACGTAGAGGTAGAGGTCAGTGGCGTCGGCGAAGCCCTTGAGCTCGATCAGGCCCCAGTCGCCGAAGCCCTGACCTTGGGTGTAGGTGCCGAGGAGCTCGTACTCGGTGTCGTCCCCGATGCCGTCGACGGTGGGCTGGGCCGCGAGCGGGAGAGCGAGGAGGAGCGCAAAGAGCGTGGTGGCAAGACGCATGGACGCTGGGGGATGGGTGAGCAAGTGAGACTGAAAGCGCTTTCATATTACCGCAGAAGGACGGGCAGGCGCAACAACAGCAGGGGGTTCTGGAACGAGGCCATGACACCCGGTACGGCTGATGGAGCGCGGGCAGACGGCGGAACAGCCCTTTCTCGTCGGCGGTGGCTCCCCACGCCAGTCCGTGCTGCGCCTCGTCGTGACCGCTGTCCCGACGGGAGCGCCTTGACGCCTGCTGTAGATTCCCCTGTTCCACCTGCCTGCGCCCTGTGTTTCCGGGTCGCCCCCGCGGGTGCCCTCCACACGCTCGGCTTCTCCACCCGATGCCGCTCTCCCGACTATGCCCGGTCCGCCTGCTCGTGGGCTGCGTCGCCCTTCTGGGCGCCGTGCCTCAGGGGGCGGCCCAACAGCCCGGTGGCACCGACGTCTTCCGCGAGGTCGTCCTCACCGGCGACGATGTGCCCCTGCTCCTGGGCACGAATCCAGACCGCATCGCCGCGTTCGCCTACGACGGCGGCTGGGCGCCCATCCCCGTGCAGGTGGACGAGCGCGAACTCCTTGATCTCGGCGTGGCCTTCGACGGGCGCGACGCGGTGCGCTGCGACGACCCCGACGTGGACTTCTGCTTCGAGGACGGGGGTACTGGGGTGCGCGTGTTGGAGTACACAGGCACCGCTGCCACGGGCATGGAGACGCTCATCGGCCCCGACAGCGATCCGAACTTCGACGCGGACGACGAGGTGGTGTTCATGGCGCGCTTCGCCGGGACCGTCGCGCCGCCCGACACGGCGCCGGGTCGGGCCGACGCCGCTACGCGCACCGCCGTCCGCGTGGGCGACGACGACGGATTCGCACGCTACGTCTACCTCTTCGCCGTGCCCAGCGGTGCCGTGCCCCGCTCGAACGAACGCCTCGTGGCTCAGGACGTCCGCCTTGTCAACGGAGCCTTCCCCGAGGCCTACGACTTCCGCGGCACCTCCGTCAGCGGCGTCGAGTCGGGCGACGACCTGGGGGCCAACCCCGAGGCGACCCTCATCGAGACGGACCACTACCGGCTCGGCTTCGGCGACCGCTGGATCCACGACGACCTCCGCCTCAAGCGAAACGGGCAGCTCGGCCCCGACCTGCTCGACCGCTTCAAGGTGCTGCTCGAACTCGGCTCGTGTGCCCGCAACGAATGGACGGCCTCGGCCAACCGGGGTACGATCGTCGCGGTCCGTACGGGGCCGGTGCGCGCCATCCGCGTGGTGCGCGGCTTCAACTCGGGACCGCTCACCACGGGCACCTATACCTTCTACGAGCGCCACGCCACCTTCGTCACCGACCTGCGCGTGCACCCGATCCCGGGCATCGTGGAGTTCGTCGACTACAGCGAGGCCGCGCTCGGCATGCGCTACATGGACGCGTTCAACAGCAGCACCACGCTCGACGCGCAGCCCGACGCGCTGGACCTTGTGCCGCTCGCCGACACCCCACTGTTCTGGCAGGCCGTGACCGGCGACGCTGGCGCGCTCGTGCATGCCTTCTCGGTCGAAACCGACTGGGACGAGGCGCCCTTCGAGCGGTTCTGGGACGAGGGGCAGGAACTCCGGCAGTGCACGGGCGACGACCGCTCCATCGGGGCGAGCGGCATCATCGTGCCCAGCCGCGTCCCCGCCACCGACCCCCGCCGCGGGGCCGGGGAGTACGTGGACCTCCGCGCCACACGGGCGGTCTACTACAGCGCGACGCCGGTCAGCGCCGAGGAGGCCGCCGCGCTGGCCACGGCGCTGCTGCCCGTCGTGGAGAGCGAGATCGCGGAAGGTTCGCTCGGTACAGATCGCCGCTCGGCTGGGGCCGAGATCGAGGCGCTCTTCCCAACGGTGGTGCGAGCGGGGCAGGCCGAGGCACAGATCGCGCTCTATGAGACGAACCCTTACGACGTGGCGGTCTACAACGCACTCGGCCAGCGCGTCTTCGCCCAGCGTGTCACGCCCAACACACCGACGCGGGTCACGCTCACACTGCCGCTGGCCGATCTACCTGCAGGGCCGTACTGGCTGCAGGTGCGGAGCGAGGTCAGCGGCTTCGGGGTCTCTGAGCGCCTGACGGTGGTGCGGTAGGAAGGTCGAAAAGGTGGCACGCCCGCTCTGCAGCGTCAAGCCTATTCTGTTGCTTCCCTCTCTCGTCGTGATTAGCTCAGTCCCATGCCTTTCGAGGTGCTCTTCCTCGACAACCACCTGCTCGTGGTGGTGAAGCCTGCCGGGCTGCTCGCGCAGGCCGACCACACGGGCGATGCCGACCTGCTCACGCTCGGGAAGGCGTTCCTGAAAGACCGCTTCGACAAGCCAGGCAACGTGTTTCTCGGGCTGGTGCACCGCCTCGACCGGCCCGTGAGCGGCGTGATGGTGCTCGCGCGCACGTCGAAGGCGGCGTCGCGGCTCAGCCAGCAGTTCCGGGATCGCACGCCGACGAAGCGCTACCTCGCCCTCGTGGAGGGCACGCCGCCCGGCAGCAGCGGCGAGCGGGTCGACTTCCTGGCGAAGACCTACACGCCAGGGCGCGGCACCCGCGTCGAGGTCGTCCCGCCGGACCACCCCGACGGGAAGCGCGCCGCGCTGCGGTGGCAGGTGCTCGCCTCGGAACGGGGACGGTCGCTCGTGGAGATTCAACTGCTGACAGGGCGCGCGCATCAGATCCGGGTGCAGCTCGCCGCGCTGGGGACGCCCATCGTCGGCGACCTCCGCTACGGCGCACGCATGGAGCACGCCGGGCAGCACCTCACGCTACACAGCTATGCGCTTGCCTTCGAGCACCCCGTACGTCGCGATGCGCGCCGATTCACGGCGCGGCCGCCGGCCACGTGGACGGGGCCGCTCGCCGACCGGGCCCGGGCGCACGTCGAAGCCAGCGAGCGCGCCTAAACGCACAGCGGCGACCTTGCTGTGAGGCCGCCGCTGCGTGGAATCTGAATGGGGCTCGCTGTCAGTCGCCGAAGCGGACTGAGAGGGCGAGCGAGACGGCCGGGTAGATCGTCACCGGGCTGAGCGCCTCCTGGATGGCCGGGGCGTTCTCCGCCGTCGGCGCGAGCATCTCGGTGGCCTCCATCGTGACGGCCGGGGATCCGGTGTAGAAGATGCCCAGGTCGAGCATCAGCCCGAAGCGGCCGCCCGCGAGCGGGTTGCCAAAGCCCAGGCCGACGTACGGCTGGATCTGTGAGCCGTGGCTCACCTCGGCCTGCACCGTCCCGAGCTGCTCGGGCGAGAAGGTGCGGCCCCCCGTCGTGTAGGACTCGGCCGGCGTGCCGAGCGCTGATACCGACGAGGCGTTGTAAACGAGGCCCGTGCTGAGGCGCACGACGTTCTTGAAGGGGTAGTAGTCGATCAGCCCGGCTACGGTGAAGAGTTGGGC
>JBCCLD010000057.1:0-15640 GCA_039027055.1 Bacteroidota bacterium | reverse complement strand
TTGCCACGAGCGTGGTGGCCGCGGGCCGCCTCGACGAAGACCCCTTGATTGACCACATCACGCGCCCGCCGGTGGCGCTCAACGCAGATGAGCGGCTCTTCGAGGCCATCCAGGTGATGATGCAGCACCGCATCCGGCGCGTGATTGTGATGAGCCAGGAGAACCGCGACGGAGAGCGCTCGCTTGCGGGCGTCATCACGTCCCAGGACATCAGCCACTTCCGCGGCCTCGACCCCGTGGCCACCGTCGAGCGCACCGAGAAAGCGCAGTCCATCGACGAGTTGGCGGCCATCCGCAGCGAGTCGACGCGGCGGCTCCTGCGGCTCTACCAGCAGGGCGTCCACGCCCAGGATCTCCTCGACGTGATCACGGAGTTGGACGACCAGCTCAAGGCGCGGCTCTTCTTCCTCGTCGAGCGCGACCTCCACGTCGCCGAGCCGGAGCTGGCGTCGTCGCTGCCGTGGGTCTGGCTTGCCTTCGGGACGCCCGGCCGCCGCGAGTGCGCGCTCACGACGTGGCAGTCCAACGGCCTCGTCTACGACAACCCGCCCGACGCGGCCGAGGCCGAGCGCGCCGTCGCCTGGTTTGCGCGGCTGGCCGAGAAGATCGAGGAGGCCTTCGAGGCGTGCGGCTTCGTGAGCAGCGAGGAGGGCATCGTAGCCTTCGCCGAGCCGTTCCGGCAGCCACTCGCGGCGTGGCAGGCCGCCTACCACCAGTGGGCCAGCGGCACCGAGGCGACCGCCACCCGCCGCGCCGCGTCGTGCTTCGACTTCCGCGCGCTCTACGGCCACACCGCGCTCGCCGACACCCTGCGCGACACGATCCGACAGGCGCTCGCCGGCACCGACGCAGAGCCACGTCCCGGCATCGTCCGCCTGCTCTTGGACGAGGCGACCCGCCTCAAACCGCCCTTCACGATGTTCGGCCGCCGCCTCGCCCGCGAGAAGACCGAGAGCGGCGACGAGGGCCTCAACCTCCGCGAGCGAGGCCTGCGGCCCATCGTGGGCATGGCGCGGGCGCTCGCGCTCGATCTCCAGCAGACGCGCCGCACGAGCACCTTCGGGCGCCTGCGCTTCGTCGCCCACGAGGTGCCTGACATCGCCGCCGAGGCCCGCAGCCTCATCGACGCGTTCACGACGCTCGTCGACCTGCACGTGAGCACCCAGATGCGCGCCGTCGAGGTTAGCGAGAAAGCCACCGACTGGGTCGATCCGGAGAACCTGTCGCGCTCGCAGCAGAACCTGCTCAAGGAGGCCTTCCGCACGATGGGCGAGGTCCAGGAGTCGCTCCGGCAGCGGTATAACCTGAGGTAGGACGGCCAGCGGCCTTTCGTCCGTGGTACGCTCGCCGTTGGCTCGCTGTGGTTGGGTACCTCAAGTTGTGCCCTATCCGTTCTGCTCTCAACATAGAGGAGGCGGGGGTAGGGAGCAGGGGGGAACGGGCGCTGGACGCCCCCCTTCCACCCGCCACCCCCCATAAACCGTCCGCAGCGCAGCGCTGAGCCATAGCACCCAACTTGGGCGTGGTAGGAGTCAGAGAGATCCTCTCGTTCCCTGCGTCGTACTCCCTCGTCTTACCCCGTTCACGGCGCCACTCCCGCACCACAGCCCCGTCGCACCGCGGCACGCATGCCCCCCCTCCTCCCGCTGCCCATCACCGATCCGGTCCTGATCGTCGCGCTCGCGATGGGGCTGATCTTGCTCGCGCCGATGCTGTTTCGGCGGCTGCGGCTGCCCGGCATCGTCGGGCTGATCGTAGCAGGGGCGCTCGTAGGACCGAGCGTGCTAGGGCTGCTGGAGCGCGACGCCACGTTTGAACTCCTCGGCACGGTCGGGCTGCTCTACCTCATGTTCGTCGCGGGCGTGACGCTCGACCTGAACCAGTTCGCGCGGCAGCGGACGCAGAGCCTCGTCTTCGGGCTGGTGTCGTTCGGGATGCCGATGGGGCTGTCGCTGCTCGTCGGCCCGGCGCTGCTGGGGCTGGACCTGCCCACATCGTTCCTGCTCGGCTCCATCGTAGGGTCGCACACCCTCCTGGCGCTCCCGGTGGCGCAGCGGCTCGGCATCGCCAAGAACCCGGCGGTCATCATGGCCACGGGCGGGACGATGGTGACGGACGTGCTCTCGCTCGTCGTGCTCGCCGTGGTGGTGGCACTGCAGACGGGCGACGCCAATATGCTCTTCTGGGGCGGCTTCGCCGCGCGCGTGGCGCTGTGGCTCGCGGCGGTGCTGGTGGTGCTGCCACGCCTCGGGCGCTGGTTCTTCCGCACCGTACGCAAGCAGCCCGACGTCGAGTTCGTCTTCCTGATGTTCGCCTTCTTCACGACGGCATGGCTGGCGGACCTCGCGGGACTCGCGGCCATCATCGGGGCGTTCGCAGCGGGCCTCGTGCTCAACCGGCTCGTGCCGCCGCAGAGCCCGCTCATGACGCGTATCCGCTTCGTCGGCGATGCCGTGTTCATCCCGTTCTTCCTGCTGTCGGTGGGCCTGCTCGTCGATGTCAGCGTGCTCACGCAGTTCGACGTCTGGGCGAAGGCGCTCGTGGTGGCCAGCCTCGTCTTCGTGGGCAAGACGATCGCGGCGACGGGCATCGGGCTGGGCTTCCGGCTGCGGCGCGAGGAGATCGCTACGATCTCGGGGCTGACGTTCCCGCAGGCGGCGGCGACGCTCGCGGTGACGCTCATCGGCTTCGACCTCGGCTTCTTCGAGGCGGCGATGGTCAACGCGGTCGTGGTCGTGATCCTGATGACGTGCCTCGCGGGGCCGTGGCTCGTGGAGCGCTTCGGGCGCGCCGTGGCCCTCGCCGACGCCGAGGCGGCCTCCCCGACGGAGCGCCCGCAGCGCATCCTCGTCCCGCTCGCCAACCCCGACACCGCCGAGGACCTCGTCGACCTGGCGCTACTCCTGCACAGCCCGACGAGCCGCCAGCCGATCTACCCGCTCACCATCGCCCGCCGCGAGGACGACGTGCCTGCGGGCGAGAAGCTCCTCGAAACCGCCGTCGTGCATGCCGCTGCCGCTGACGTGCCGTGCACGCCGCTGACGCGCATCGACCTCAACCCGGCCTCCGGCATCATCCGCGCCGTCCGCGAGGAGCGCATCTCGACGGTCGTCGTCGGCTGGAACGGGCGCAGCACGGCCACGGCGTTCGTCTTCGGCAGCATCCTCGACCAGGTGCTCGAAGAGACGCGCACGATGACCGTCGTGAGCAAGCTGGAGGCGCCGGTCAACACGACGGCGCGGCTGCTCGTGGCGGTGCCGCCGCTGGCCGAGCGCGAGGCGGGCTTCCCGGCGGCGCTGCGCGCGCTGAAGGTGCTCGCCGACCAGAAGGGCGCGTCGCTCCTGTTCCTGACGACGTCCGAATCCGTGGCTCCGCTCCGCTCGCTCGCAGAACGCACCAAGCCCGCGGCCCCCTTCGAGGTCGCCACGCTCGACACGTGGGCCGACCTGCCGGGCTCGCTCGACCGCATGGTGGCGGCCAACGACGTGATCGTGCTGGTGAGCGTCCGGCAGGGCACGCTGGCCTGGCGGCCCGCCCTCGACCGCCTCCCGCGTGTGCTGGCTGCCCGCTTCGATAGCGTCTCGTTCCTCACGGTCTACCTCGCCGAGCCCGACCGCACCGCGCTCGCCTCCGACGCCCGTGACCCCGAGGGCGTGACCGCCGTGCTGGATGCGCTGCCACCCGAGCATATCCTCCCCGCGCTAATGCCCGGTGCCGCCGAGTATGCTCTCCAGCAGCTGCTCTGCCAGGCGTTCGCGGACCGCCCCGAACTCCCCTTCCGGCTTGCGCGCATCCTAACACACGGCACGTCTGGCGGCACGCTCCCAAACGAGGCCGACCCGACCGCCGACGGGACCTACGCGCCCGAACTGCTTCCCGGCGTGGTGTTCTACCACCTTCACACCCCTGAGGTGGACGAGATGCAACTCTTCCTCGGCCTCAGCCCCGATGGACTGCGCTTCGAAGACACCGGCAGCCCCGTGCACGCCGTTCTCGCCCTCCTCGTCCCGATGGACGTCGACTCGACGACCTACCTCCGGCGGCTCTCCGTCGTGGCGCACCTCATACACACCCCCGAGCACGTCGAGGCCATCCGTGCCGTCACGTCTCGCGATGAGGCGCGCGCCCTGCTTCGGCACCACCTCGCGGAGGCAGTGGTGGGGTAAGACGCTGCGCGTCTGTGTTCCTGTAGGGCCGTGCGGCCGTGTTTCCGTTGGCGAAGTGTAGGCGTCTGCGGCCACATAGCTTCACGGCAGGACGGCAACACGTTTTCACAGCACGCGGTCGGGGTAGTCCGTGATCAGCCCGGCGATGCCGAGGTCGCGGAGGCGCTGGGCCTCGGCGGGGTCGTTGACGGTCCACGGGATCACGTCCATGCCGACGGAGGTTGCGGCGGTCATCAGATCCGCGTCCACAAGGCGGTAGTCGGGGCTGTAGATGTGCGGGACGAAGCCGAGGCGGGCGAGGTGGTCCGCGACGCGGTGCTCGTCCTCATATTCCACGAGGAGCGCGAGCCGGATCGGCAGGGCGAGGCGGTGGGCCTCCTGCAGCGTCCGCACGTCGAACGACTGCACTGTGGCGCGCAGGGCGATGCCTGTGGCGTCGAGAACGTCCCAGAGAAGCGCGGTAAACCGCTCGGGGCTAGGATGGAAGAGGTCGTCCGTCGCCTCGGTGCACTTCGTCTCGATGTTGTAGAACGGGGCCGGGCGTCCGTCCTCGGCGGCTTTGGCCTCGGCGCGCGTGATCATGTCGCGCAGGCGCGGCTTTGCCACCGCCATTGCCACCTGCTCGGGGAAGCGGGGGTTGCCACGCTGCCCGACGTCGTAGCGCGCGATCTCAGCGTAGGGCATCTGAAACAAGTTGAGGCTCCTGGCCTCGTCCTCGGCGACCGGCGTGCCGTCCGGGTGCGAGGCGATATCGTGGTTCATCCACGGCTCATGGCTCACCACGACCTCCTCGTCGTGCGAGATGACGGTGTCGAGTTCAAGCGTAGTGACGCCGAGGTCGAGCGCGAGGTCGAAGGCCGGGAGCGTGTTTTCGGGGCGGAGGCCGCGCGCGCCGCGATGCCCCTGAAGGTCAAAGCCCGACGGGCGGAGTGGCGAGGGGGCATCGGAGACGGTCGGGGAGAGAGCCACGGGTTCGGCGGGCAGGTGCGGGGAGGACGGACGGGGTGTCTACGGCATCGAGATCACCTTAGCGCTACGCAAACGTCACCGAAGGGTTGTGGTTGAGAGGGTAGACTCGGTGCCGCGTCAGGTCTCAAATGACGTGTCGCACGGAGCAACAAATCGTTCGGCTTCGTGATCCGTACTCCTATGTGCTCACCGACCGCCTCTCCCAGGTCGGTGCGGCGATAGGTTCACCGACGAAGGGCTGCCGAGTTAGCGTGGGTCACGACCCGGGCTGGCTGTTGCCACGTGGCTAAGCAAGTCCAACCCAAAGTCGGTTACGTCTTGCTGGATGTTCGTGAAAACGACCACGCCAACGCCTCCCCCGGCGTTTCCCGAGGCGTAGCCTGCGAAGCTGCGGGTTCCTCCCGTGCTTCCGTTGTGCCAAAGTGCCAGGCTCGCTCCGTCAGTGCTGAGGGGCGAGCGGTGCCACCCAAGCGCGACGCTGAACGAGTGCGCAGGTATGGACACCCTCGGTCTTTTGACCATCGCGATGGCCTCGGCAAGCGAAGGGGGGAGGTCGGCGGGCGGGTCGAGGTGAACCGCTAGCAGCGCGAGCATGTCTGCTGTAGAGGCACGAAGCGCTCCGGCACCAGCAAACGCGTCGGTGAACGTCCAGGGCGGTGTTGTCTGGCCAGGCTGGGCGTGTGGCTGCGCAAGCCGGGCCGTGTCGGGCACAAAGACGCTCGTCTCTTCCAGTCCAAGCGGACGGAGCACGTGCGTTTGGATGAGATCGGCATACGTCACGCCCTCAGCACGAGCGAGCGCGTGGCCGAGAAGACCAACGCCGAGGTTGGAGTAGAGGTAGTCGCCAGGCGCGCCGATGTGGATCCCGCCGAGGGCGCTGTAGAGGTCGCTGACGGTGTAGGTCGCGTACGGGTCGAGCGTCAGCGGGATACCGGGGGGGAGAAAGGGAAGGCCAGCCGTATGGGACGCGAGGCGTTCGAGGGTGACGTGCTCGGGCACGGCAAGGGAGTCAGGGAGGTAAGCGGAGAGCGGGTCGTCTAGGGCAACGGTGCCGCGCGCAGCCAGGTCGGCAAGCGTGAGTGCGGTAAAGACCTTCGTGATGGAGGCAATCTCATAGCGCGTATGTATGTCTGGCGCACCGAGGCTGTCAGCATCGCCGTAGACCCAGACCCGGCGTCCCGTGCTGTCTACAAGGCCCACTACCAGACTCGGCAGCGTGTGCGCCTCGAAGAACGCCCGCGCCAATGAGTCAACGAGAGCCGTGTCGGCATGGACGGCGTGGGGCGCATCCACGGTAGGTGCCGGAGGTGCGTCTCGTGCAGGGAAACAGCCTGCAGCGAGGGCGCCTAAAACGAGCGCGGCGAGCCCTACCTCAGCCAGAAGAGCGGACCGGTAGGAAAGAATCGACATGGCTAGGCTTGATCTCGTGATAGGAGAAGGGTTCTCTCCCGACCGGAGGGCGCGTCGTCACGCAGGCAGTTGCCCACAGTTAGGTTGCATGAGCGCGATCGCATGCTCGCTTTAGGGCGTGTGGACATTCATCGGGTCAGGTGCTCACGCGACGCCGTTTGTGGCTCTGCAAGGCGCATGAGGAGCGCGATCCTGTAGGATCGGGCGACGAGTGGAACGCCGCAGGGGCCGAACGGAGACTGTGAGCGCCGATCGGACCGAATGTCCATACGCCTTAGAAAGCTTCGTCATAGACGACGGCTCCGTCGGCATCGTACAGCGTCACGTAGTCGATGGCGCCCGCGCCGCCGAAGCGGAACCGCAGCCCGACCACCTGACCCATGTCGTCCTCCATGCGGGCGGCGAATGGGGCGTTCGTGCCTACCTGAATTCGCACGTCATCACCACGTACGCCGAGGCGCACGCGTTGCCACGAGGAGAGATCGACCCCGAACGCCGACAGGTCGTTGGTATTGCCTCCTAGGTAGTGCATGCCGAGCAGGAGGTTCATGTCTCCTACGCAGCCCGCATGGCCCAATGGGATCTGAAAAGCCCCCCGCTCGCCGAGGACGGACACCTCGGCGCGTCCGCACGGATAACGCCCGTCGGCGACGGTTCTGCGTAGCGCGGTTTCCAGTGAGAAGCCGTCCGCGTGCACGCCGAACGTGCGTACGTTGTAGTACTCAAGGACCTGGTACTCCTCCTCGGGGTCGTGCCCACGGTCCGACAGCAGCGCGGGTTCAACGGACAAAGCCCCCTCCGACGAGGAGAGGATATCGGTGAGATAGCTCGGTGTTGGCTCGGCCTCGATAAGCGCGATCCAGCCGTCCGTCGTGATGTGGACCGGGTGCTCTGCGAGGACACGGTCGTCCGCGAGTAGCTTGGCGTTGAAAAAGCCAGGGCGGTAGTAGATCGACGTGTATGTCTGGTGCTCCGGGGCAACTAGGGCGCGGCGTCGCTGGTCCCACGACTGCTGAATGAAAAAGCTATCGGCGTCTGCTGAGCCGACGTCGTAGTCGAAGATCACGGTGTTCGGTACGCCGCTGGTCACGGGGCGGCTCAGAAAGGTGACGGCGGTGGGCACCGAGGCATCGGCGTGTACGTCGCTCGTCGTCTCTTTAAGCCCGGCCCATATGGCCATGCCGAAGCATAGCGAGAGTGCTACGACCGCCACGTACCGCACGCGACGTGTGGTAGACGGCGCAGCACGCATCGGCGGTATGACCTCTGTCGCCACGTCTGCAGGAGTGGCAGCTCCGGAAGGCGTCGTGCCGTCAGCGCTGCGTATGTAGTCTCTCCACGATGCATGACCGACGAAGAGGGCGAGCGTGTCGAGAGAGTGGCGGCTCGGTGAACTGTGATAGGCGACGCGCCCCCACAGGCGCTTCAGGGTCGTTGCGCTGATAGCGCGGCCGGTTTCCTCCTGGATGCGGAGACTGAGATCCTCGAAGTCCTGCGTCGTCCAGTCGCTCGCATCACCCCAACGGAGGCGATGTTCGATGTACGATCTGCAGCGATCTAGATCCGGATTCTGCATGGTCTGCTCGTCGCGGGGCACACCACCCATCTCAGGGCCCCTGTGAATTGAGTTGAACCGACTTGAACGCGGCCTGAATGGGAATGGCGCTACGCAAGGCCGTTCCTGAGTGTTGCTGCCCGCGCGGTCGTGGCAGCCCTGTACGATTCGCCTCGTACGTGCTCGCACCCCCGATCATCTAACCGAACAGGCCGTGAGAAAAGCGCTCGCTCTCCTCGTTGCTCTCTGCTACGTGCTCCCCCTCTACGCGCAGGACCAGAACATACCGATGACCTCTTCCTACTGGGAAGCTGACCCGGAGCGCGTTGAGTTCATCACGCACCGCTCCGTATCGGCGGCACGCACGTTGGACGGCGGGGCGCGGTTGTACCTGAAAGACGTGACATTCGCCGATGGGACTATCGAGTTCGATGTGGAGATGAACAACCCGAGCTTCGTAGGAATCAACTTCAGAGAATCCGAGGGCCGAAACGCGAGCGAGAATTTCTACCTCCGCGCCTTTTGGCCTGTGAGCCCGCACTCGCGCACGACCCTGCAATATGCCGCGGTCGTGGACAGCATGAGCCTGTGGGACTTGACGGACGACTACCAGGCCGCAGCCTCACTCTATCGCGAGGGATGGAATCACGTCAAGCTCGTCATATCTGGTCGCCAGATGCGGGCCTACGTGAACGACATGGACCGTCCCGCTCTGCACGTGCCTATCCTGGAGAGCGCCGCCGAGGAAGGAGGCATCTCGCTGGTCGGCAACGCCATATTTGCCAACGTTGTCCTCCGCCCCGGCGTCACCGAAGATGTGCCTGCCACCGCCGGGTACGATCCGACACGCAACGATTCGAGGTATCTACGCAACTGGTCGGCCACGTCGCCTAGGGCGTTTCCCATCGGCCGCGACGTGGTTCACGATCTCCCCACCATGTTCGGAGGCGAGGTGGACTCGGACCTCCCCGATAGCACAGCCGCATGGACTCCCATCGCCGCCGAACACCGCGCTCTCGTCAACCTGAGCCGTCTCCATGGGATGACCCCGGCGGGAACGCGCCGTCTGGTGTGGCTGAAGACGACCCTCACTTCCTCGATGGTACAGAGACGTAGGCTTAATCTCGGCTTTAGCGACGAAGTCTGGGTCTTCGTCAACGGTCGGTTTCTCCACGCCGAGACCAATTACTACGGTACACCGGGCATGAAAGAACCCCAGGGCCGCGCCACGATCGAGAACACCTCCCTGGAACTGCCGCTGACAGAAGGGGAGAACGAACTGCTGATCGCTGTCGCCAACTCGTTCTTCGGATGGGGCCTGGTTGCACGGCTCGACGACACGGAAGGCCTGGCGGTGAAGTGAGACGCCGTATGCGGCTACCAGGCCGTCGCGGGGCACAGGCCTCGTCGCTGGGCAGCGCAGCATGTTCGGTTCGGTGCCTAGCCGCGTGGTCTGCGACGCCCCCCGTGCAGTCCCTCCCGCCAGCCTCAGCGACGAGGCTCGTGCGAAGCTTGTATAGAACTACAACGCTCGCACAGCGGTAGATCACACCGCTGCCAACGTTCGCGGCGCGACCTGAACGATTACGCTCTGTCTCGACCATGTCCACACCGCATCCCATACGCCTCGCTGCCGACCACACCGCGCAGGACCTCACCATCGAGTGGAGCGACGGGCACACGTCGGTGCTGTCGTTCGACGGGCTGCGCCGGGCGTGCCCGTGCGTGTCCTGCCGGGGCGGCCACGGCAAGATGCACGAACCCATCGACCCGATGATTTTCGTGCTGCCCTCGCTGCAGACGCACACCATCGAGGAATTGCGCCCGGCGGGCAACTACGGCCTCCAGATCCGCTGGGGCGACGGCCACAGCACGGGCATCTACCAGTGGTCCTTCCTCCGCGAGATCGACCCTGCGTTGCAGTAGTGGCGCCTCAGCCGCGGCGCTCGACCGGCGGCGCTGGTCCGTGCGTATTCACGCCACCTGGTCGATGTCGAATTTCTTCATCAGGCGGTAGATCGTCGAGCGGGTCACGCCGAGCTTCTGGGCGGTCTTCTCGATGTTGCCCTTGCACACCTGGAGGGCGTGCTCCACGGCGAGCCGCTTCAGCTCTTCGATGGGGAGGATCTCGTCAGGGTCCTCGGCGGCGAAGAGCTTGCCGCGCGGCGTCGCTGGCTCGGCGGTGAGCACCTCGGTGTCGCCCGAGAGCGGCTGCTGGGCGAGCATCAGGTCTTCCGTCGTGATGCCGTCCTCGTCCGAGACCAGCGCCGCGCGCTCGATGGCGTTCTTGAGTTCGCGCACGTTGCCCGGCCAGGCGTAGCGCAGGATGGCGCGCTGGACGGTCGAGGTGAGGTACTTCTCGTCGAAGGCCTCGTGGCGCTCCTGGAAGCGGGCGAGGAAGTGGTTGGCGAGCAGGAGGGCGTCCTGGTCGCGGTCGCGCAGTGGCGGGAGGTGGATGGGAAACGAGAAGAGGCGGTAGTAGAGGTCCTCGCGGAACGTGCCCTCGCGCACCATCTCCAGGATGTCGCGGTTGGTGGCCGAGATCACGCGGACGTCCACCTCAATGGTCTCGTTGCCGCCGACGCGGGTGAGGCGGCCGTTCTGGAGCACGCGCAGCAGCTTCGCCTGCAGGTCGAGGTCGAGCTCGCCGATCTCGTCGAGGAAGAGCGTGCCGCGGTCGGCGCGCTCGAAGGTGCCGATCTTCCGCTCGAACGCGCCCGTGAAGGAGCCCTTCTCGTGGCCGAAGAACTCCGACTCCATCAACTCGCGCGGGATGGCCGCGCAGTTGACGATCACGAACGGCTCGTCGGCGCGGGCAGAGTTGTGGTGGATGGCCTCGGCGACGAGCTCTTTCCCGGTGCCACTCTCGCCTTGGATGGCCACATTGATGTCCCCCCGCGTGGCCTTCTTGACCATGCGGTAGACATGCGACATGGCGCCGCTCTCGCCGAGCAGCTCGGGGAAGCCTGCCGGGGTGGTGACGCGCTGACGCAGCGTCTCGACCTCACGGTGGAGCGCGACGCGCTCGGCGACGCGCTCGGCGATGCCCGTGATGCGCACGAGGTCGTCCTGGCCCTTCGTGAGGTAGTCGTAGGCCCCTAGCCGCACAGCCTCGACGGCGGTGCGCACCTCCGACTTGGCCGACACCATCACCACGGGGAGGTCCGGCGCGAGGCCGTTCATCTTCTGAAGCGTCGCGAGGCCATCCTGCCCGGGCATCACGAGGTCGAGGAACACGAGGTCGGCGAAGGCGGTGCCGCGGTCGCGCAGGGCGTCCACGGCAGCGGTGCCGGAGGCGTAGTGGTGGGTCTGGACACCGCCGACGCTGCCGAGGCGGTGGGCCAGCAGGCGGGCGTAGTCGGCGTCGTCGTCGACGAGGGCGATGCGAAGGGGCATGGCGAGAGGGCAACCTTAAACGAGCAACAAACAAGTCAGCAACTACTGTGCCATGAAATCAAGTTT
This sequence comes from Bacteroidota bacterium, assembly GCA_039027055.1. Classification (GTDB taxonomy): domain Bacteria; phylum Bacteroidota; class Rhodothermia; order Rhodothermales; family Rubricoccaceae; genus JBCBEX01. Next base: position 4,078 of record JBCCLD010000057.1, on the reverse strand, counting down.
CAATGCAAATGGGTTGTTATCGAACAGATATGCGGAAATCGAACAGCCAATAGTAGCTCAGCTTGTCGCGCAATGGCGCGATTCCGCGAGTCCTTGTCTGATTCTGAAGAAACGACCCTCGCAGGCGATCCCGGCCTCGTGCGCGACGGTCAGCGCCTCGCGTGCTACTTTTGGGGGCAACGCAGCGGCTCTCCGGACACCCCGTAGCTCCGCCTTGGAGCGCCTCGTCTGCGCGGCCGACCCGCGTCGGTCTACCCGATCACCTGCGGCGTCCCTTCACCTGTTTGTGCAGCCTCGCCTTTTCTAGTTCCTCCCCATGCGTGCTACCCTGCTTCTCTTCACCCTCATCACGTTCGGCCTGTTCGCTCCGACCACCGCCACGGCACAAGGTCTCGTCGGTGGCGGGCTCATCCTCGGCATTCCCCAAGGCGAGTTTGGCGATGCCACGGACAATGTAGGCTTTGGTGCCTCCGGCATGGCGCTCTACCAGTTTCCGCTCACCCCCATTGCTATCGGCGTGGAGGGCACATTCATGATCTACGGCCGCGAGCGCTTTAACGTCCCGCTCGGCGCGGGTCCGCTCGGCAACGTGCGCGTGGACGTCGTCACCGACAACAACATTGCCCAGGGGCACCTCGTGCTGCGCCTTTTGCCTCCGACCCCTGGCCCTATCACGCCCTACGCCGACGCTCTCCTCGGCTTCAGCTACTTCTGGACCCAGAGCCGCGTTGAGGACGATGGCTTCGACGACGACGAGCCCATCTTCGACTCGGTGAACTTCGACGACTTCGCCTTTAGCTACGGATTCTCGGCCGGCGTCGGCATCCGGCTCCATCAGTCCCTCACGGGCTCGTTGCTCCTCGACCTGCGCGTGCGCTACCTGCTCGGCAGCGAAGCCGAATACCTCCAGGACGACGACTTCAACCCGGACGGCTCTATCGACTTCAGCGAGGTGGACCGCTCGCGCACGGACCTGCTGATCCCACAGATCGGCGTCATCTTCCGGTTCTAGTGTCTGCGCCTCAGCGTGACGACTCCGCGGCGGCTACGTCGGGGACGGGCGCATCGAGCCCGTCGCCGGCGGGGCCGCCGCGTTCGTTGGGCACCGCCGCCTCCTCGATGGCGGGCGCGAGCGTCTTGCGCGTGAGCGCTGGGTAGACGGCCGGGATTACGAAGAGCGTCAGCGCGGTGCCGATCAGCAGGCCGCCGATGATGGCGATGCCCATCGGCATGCGGCTCTCCGCACCAGCACCGAGCGCGAGCGCAATCGGCAGCGTGCCGAGCGCCGTGGAGGCGGCCGTCATGAGGATCGGGCGGAAGCGGGCGGCAGCGGCGTCCAGCGCGGCCTCGTGGACCGTGCGCCCGGCCGCGCGGCGCTGGTTGGCGAACTCGACGATCAGAATCGCGTTTTTCGTCACCAGGCCGATCAACATCACAAGCCCGATCTGGCTGAAGAGGTTAAGCGACTGGTTGAAGTACCACAGCGCCAGCAGCGCGCCCGCGAGCGCGAGCGGGACCGTGAGCAGGATCGTGAACGGGTCGCGGAAGCTCTCGAACTGCGCCGCGAGCACGAGGTAGATCAGCAGCAGCGCCAGCAGGAACACGAACGCGATGCCGCCCGCGCTCTCGGCGAGGTCGCGGCTCTGCCCGGCGAGCGTGGTCGAGAACGAGGCGTCGAGCACGTCGGCGGCGATGGCGTCCATCGCGGCGAGGCCGTCGGCGAGCGCCACCCCATCCGCTAGGGAGGCGCTGACGGTCGCCGAGAGGAACCGGTCCGTGCGGAAGAGCTGCGGCGGCGTGCTCGCCTCGCGCACGGTCACGAGGCCGTCGAGCGGGACGGGGTCGCCGTTCGACGCGCGCACCGACAGGCTCGTCAGGTCCACCGTCTCGTCGCGGTCGGCGCGGTCCACCTGCGCGATCACCTGGTACTGCTGCCCGTTCGCCACGAAGTAGCCCAGCCGCGACTCGCTCAGCGCGTACTGCAGCGTCTGCGCCACGTCGAGCACCGACACGCCGACCTTCTCCGCCCGCGCTCGGTCGATCTCGACGCGCAGCTCGGGCTTGGTGAACTTGAGGTTGACGTCGACGAACCGGAACGCGGGGTCTTGCTGCGCGCGCTCCATGAACGCGGGGAGCACGGCTTCGAGCTTAGCGAGGTTGGGGGCCTGGAGGACGTACTGCACCGGCTGCCCGCCGCCGCGCCCCACGGAGATGGTCTGCTCCTGCGAGATGAACGTCCGCGCCGCCGGGAGGCTGCGCGTGGCCTGCGAGAGCGCCGAGGCAATTTCCTGCTGGCTGCGCTCCCGCGCGCTGGGCGGCACGAGGCGGATGCGCGCGAACGCCGAGTTGACCGACGACCCGCCGCCGAAGCCCGGCGAGGTCACCGTGATGAGCGCGTCGACCTCCGGCACCTCGTCCTCGATGAGACCGATGAGGTCGCCGACGTAGCGCTCCATGTAGTCGAACGTCGCGCCCTCAGGGGCCGTCGCGAAGGCGCGGAGGTTGCTGCGGTCTTCGAGCGGGGCAAGCTCGGACGGCAGCGTGCGGAAGAAGAGCACGGTCAGCCCGAGCGCGAGCGCCATCGTGACGGGCGCGGCCCAGCGGCGGGCGATGAAGCCCGTGAGGAGCCGCCGGTAGCCCTCGGTCAGCCGCTCGAAGAACGGCTCGGTCGCCTTGTAGAACCGAGGCTTGCGGTCGCGCTTTTTGAGCAGCTTCGTCGCCAGCATCGGCGTGAGCGTGAGCGCGACGAAGCTGGAGATCACGACGGCCCCCATCAGCACGAGGCCAAACTCGCGAAAGAGGCGACCCGTCAGCCCGGGCAGAAACACGATAGGCAGCAGCACCGACACCAGCGCGAGCGTCGTCGCGACGACGGCGAAGAAGATCTCCTTCGTGCCGAGGATGCCGGCCTGGATCGGGTCATAGCCCTCCTCGATCTTCGCGTAGATGTTCTCCAGCACCACGATCGCGTCGTCCACGACGAGCCCGATGGCGAGGACCAGCGCGAGGAGCGTGAGCACGTTGATCGAGAAGCCGAAGAGCGCCATCACGCCGAACGCCCCGATGAGCGCAATCGGGATCACGACGACCGGGACGACGGTGCTGCGCCAGTCGCGCAAGAAGAGGAAGATGACGAGTAGGACGAGCGCGAGCGCGAGGAAGATGGTCTGCCGCACTTCCGCCACGGAGTCGCGGATCTGCGTCGTCTGGTCGAAGCCGATGCCGAGCCGGAGGTCCGGCGGGAGGTCCGCGCGAATCGTCTCCAGGCGGTCGTAGAACTCGTCCACGATGGCGATGTAGTTCGCGCCGGGCAGCGGGCGCAGCACCACGCCCACCATCGGCGTGCCGTCGCGCTTGAGCACCGTGCGCTCGTTCTCCGCGCCCAGTTCCGCGCGCCCGATGTCGCCGAGCCGCACGAGTTGGTCGCCGGTGCGCTTGACGATGAGGGCCTCGAAGGCCTCGGGCGTCTGCACCTGGCCCATCATCCGCACGGTCAACTCGACGTTGTCGCCTTCGATGCGGCCGGTTGGCAGTTCGACGTTCTGCGTCGTGAGCGCGCGCTGCACGTCGAGCGGCGTGAGCTGGTAGGCGGCGAGCTTCGCAGGGTCGAGCCAGAGACGCATCGCGTAGCGCTTCTCGCCCCAGATGTCCACGCGCGCCACGCCCGCGATGGTCTGCAGGCGCTCCTTGAAGAGGTTCTCGGCGATCTCGGACAGCTCCAGCAGCTCGCGCTCGTCGCTGGCGATGTTGAGGAAGACGATGGGGTCGCCGTCGGCATCCGCCTTGGAGACGCGCGGCGGATCCACCTCGGGCGGCAGCGCGCCAACGGCTTGGCTGACGCGGTCGCGCACGTCGTTGGCGGCGCGCTCGAGGTCGGCCCCGAGGTCGAACTCGACCGTGATCGTGGAGCGCCCGTCGCGCGAGATTGAGGTGAGGGCGCGGATGCCCTCGACGCCGTTGATGCGCTCCTCCAGCGGCTCGGTGATCTGCGCCGCGATGACCTCGGCGTTGGCACCGCGGTAGCTCGTCGACACCGAGATCACGGGCGGGTCCACCGCTGGGTACTCGCGCACGCCGA
>JBCCLD010000056.1:0-15683 GCA_039027055.1 Bacteroidota bacterium | reverse complement strand
GACGTGACGGGGTTGCCAGGTTGGTCAACCACCCCTGTCCCCTCCCCCGCGTTCGCGAGGGCAGGCTCTATCCAGGAGGGGAACTACCTTAGCGGCTTCCGTCACATGGCTTCGATATCGAAAAAGACCGCGTGGTTTCTGTGCTTCAGCGCAGCGGGACACGTCGAGCCGCTCGCCTTGACCTCGGACGTGACGGTGCGCTTCCTGAGGCCCGCGCAGGGGGCCACCCTGTATGCCCGCGCTATCCTCAACAGGGCGGGACGCCGCAGCGTCGTCGGCACGGTCACCGTCTGGACGGACAACATCGACGCGCCCTGTGCCGTCGCGCAGGGGGCGTACGTGCGGCCGTCGCGCGACCGCCAATCAGGCGCTGGCTAGGGGGCGAGCCGGTCCACGTGCCAGCCGTCGTCGGTGCGGAGGTACTGGAAGCGGTCGTGGAGGCGCTTCGGGCCGCCTTGCCAGAACTCGATCAGACGCGGGACGACGCGGTAGCCGCCCCAGTGCGGCGGGCGCGGGATCGGGGCCGCGTTCGCACCCTCGCCGTACTTCACCGTGAGGTGTCGGAGGCGCGTTTCGAGCGCCTCGCGGTTGGGCACGAACTCGCTCTGCGGCGATGCCCAGGCGCCCAACTGGCTCCCGCGCGGGCGCTGCGCGAAGTACGCATCGGACTCGGCCGGGGCAACCTGCGCCACCGCGCCCTCGATGCGGACCTGTCGCTCCAGCGCGTGCCACCAGAAGACAAGCGCCGCGTGCGGGTGCGCTGCTAGCTCCTGGCCCTTCCGGCTGGTGTAGTTGGTGTAGAACACGAACCCCCGCGCGTCTGTGCCGTCCACGATGCGCTCCCCGTCGAGGGCCTTCAGGAGCACGATGCGGCCCGTGGGGTGCCCGTTGGCTGTGACCGTGGCGAGGGCCATCGCGTTGGGCTCGGGGATGTCGGCGGCGAGCGCGTCGTCGAACCACGCGCGGAACTGCGCGATGGGGTCGGAGGCGAGGCCGTCGATGGTGAGGCGCTCCCGGTTGTATTCCTCGCGGAGATCGGCGATGAGGGGAGGGAGGGGAGCGTTCGAGGCGTCGGCGCTGGAGAGCAGCTGGGCAGGCATAGTTTCTGCGAGCAGTCGAAAAAGGAGCCGGACTCGGGCAACCCACGCCCCGACGGGCTGGTTCTCCCCGTGCTCTGCTCCGTACGCTTTTGATCCGACCTCCACACCGCCGATGACTGCGCCCTACTCGATCCCCGCCGCCAAACGCCAGCCGCCCTACGCCCAAGGGCACAAGAAAAAGTGGCAATGGATGGCCCCGCTGGGGCTCGTCGCCGTGGGCGTGGGCGCGAGTGCCGTCGCGGACGCCGCCACCCGAAAGGCCGCCGGGCAGCCCTACTTCACGCGTGGCACGGTCGCCCTCGCCGTCCTCAACGCGGGCCTGTGCCTCTTCGGCGACGCCGTGAAGCACCGCGCGCTCTTCGAGATGAAGACGGGACGGTGAATCGAGAGCCCGCTCACGCGGCGTTCGTCATCCACTGCTGGATGTGCTCGGCGGCGTCGCGACCGGTCTCCAGGGCGCGGTGGACGCGGCCTTGCCCGGCGAGGTAGTCGCCTGCAAAGAACAACCCGTGCGCGGCTCCCTCGGCGAGCGCGTCGAGGTCAGCAGCCGTAGTCGGCAAGGCATAGCGCCAGCGCTGGGTGTCGGTCCAGGTAGGTTCGGGCAGCTGCGTGCTGAGCAGCGTTTCGAGATAGGGGCGGGCGCGGTCGAAGAGCGCGGCGCGGTCGGCGTCGTAGTGCGTGCGCGTCCAGGCATCGCCCATCTGCGCAACGAGCACCGTCTGCCCATCCGGGACGTGGCCGGGCTTGTCGTTCTCGAACGAGAGCCACGCGACGGGAAATGAGCGGCTCGTGTCGACCAGCCCGTAGGGCGTCACGCCATCCTTCGAGGGTCGGTCGAGATCGCCCTCGAAGGCGAGCACGAGAGCGAACTGCGAGGTGTAGGCCGCCTCCCCGACAGCGTCCACAAGACGCTTGCGGAGGTCCTCATCGCCGAGGTCGCTTGCGGCGAGGAGGTCGCGCGTCTGCGGCCCGGGCGGCGTGAGCAGCACCGCCTCAAACGTGCCAAGGTGGGCTCCGTCCGCGTCGAACAGCTGCCAGCCGTCCGCGCGGCGCGCGACGCGTTCCACCCGTGTTTGGGTGCAGAGGTCGGCTTTGGCGGCGGCGGCGAGGAGCTTGCCGAGGCGCGAGAGGCCGTCGCGGTAGGTGAGCTTCGGCGCGTCGTCGTGGTGCGCCTTCTCGGGGTGCAGCACGCCGTTGGCCTCGAACGGCCAGACTGGGTTCGTGATCTCGACGAGGTCGTCGTCAGGGAGCGCATCGCGGAGGAGGCGGTGTGCCCAGGAGTCGCGTTCGGGCTTGGCGTAGTTGGCCCCGTGGTCGTAGCGGACGCCATGCCGCCCGCGTGTGGCGGCTCGGCCCGTCGGCCCCCGGCTTTTCTCGAACACGGTGACGGACAGGGAGGCGTCGCGGAGGGCGTAGGCGGCGGCGAGGCCAGCCGCTCCGGCCCCGACGATAGCGAGGCGGTTGGGAGATGCAGGCATGAGAGGCAAGGTGCGAGGGAGAGGCTCGCGTTGAGCACGGCGAGCGCGACCCTAGGGTCGGTAGGTCAGGGCTTCAGAATCGGCTCGTTCCAAGGCATTGCGCCCGTCTACGCTGGCCTGATTCTTCCGAAGCTCATCGCAAATCGCTCTGGGCCAGAACGGTTTCCTACGGGCTCTCTAGGTGCGGCCCAGGTGCGGCCCAGGTACGGCCCTCGGTCTACGGCTCAGGGACTCCGGGCCCCCCGGCCTCACACACCACGGCTCTGCTGCACCAACGGGTGCACCTCGAGGGATTGCCAGATCGCTACTCGTTCTCAGTCGTGCCTACGGTCTCAGTCGTGCCCAGGGTTTCGGTGGTGCCCAGGGGCTGCCACGTTAGTGACGGCGCGGCGTCTCGTGGGGGACGGCGCGTCCCTGTCGGGCGCGGCGGGTAGGGTCCGAGCAGCAGCGAGCCGGCGATCTCAGCAGGCTGGGGCGGAGGCACCGCCTCGGGCAGCATCTCGTGCATGAGCCCACTAAGCTGCTTGCGGGTGAACGGCTTGCTGAGGTAGCCGTCGAAGCCCAGGTTGAGGAAGCGCTCGCGGTCGCCGGGGAGGGCGTAGGCGGTAAAGGCCACGATCGGCACGGTGGCGTAGCGCGGGTCCGCGCGGAGCTTCTGCATCACGTCCTCGCCGGACGTCTTCGCGCCGAGGTTGATGTCGAGCAGGATGGCGTCGTACGTGTGCGTCTGGGTGAGGCGATAGGTCTCCTCGGCGCTCGCCGCCGTGTCCGCGTCGAACTCGGCGTGGAGCATACGCTCCATCAGGAAGCGCGTCTGTTGGTTGTCGTCCACCACGAGCACGCGTCGGCGCTGGGCGGCGGTCGGCGAGGCCGCGGGCTCCAACACAGCCTCGACGGGCGACTCGTCGCTGCGCGGGAACGTGACCGTGAAGGTCGTGCCGAGGCCCTTCTTGCTTTTCACTTCGATGGCCCCGCCGAGCTTCTCGACGAGCCGCTGCGTGATCGTAAGCCCGAGGCCGGTGCCCTCGTGGTCGCGTCCGATGCCTTGCGATTCCTGCTCAAACTCGCTGAAGATGCGCGGCAGGAACGCCTCGTCGATGCCCGGCCCGGTGTCGTGCACCACCAGGCGCACCAGCGTTGGGTCCGCCTCCACGCGCACATCCACGCTGCCCTGGTTGGTGAACTTGATGGCGTTGCCCACGAGGTTGTTGATGATGCGGCTGAGCGCGGCCCGGTCGAGGAGCGCGTGGGCTTCCGGGGCCAGCACACAGACATCCAAGGCGAGGCCTTTCTGCTGGGCCAGGGGCGCAAGCAGGTCGACGCCCTCCTGAACGAGCGCCCCAACCTGGAGCGGCTCCGTGGTGAGTTCCATACGGTCTGCTTCCAGACGCGCTAGGTCTAGCACGGAATTGAGCGTGTCGAGCAGGCGCTGGCCACTGCGTGAGATCAGGTGGACGAACTCGCGGTGATGCTCGTCTACCTCCTCGGCCAGCACTGCCGAGAAGCCCAGGATGCCCGTGAGCGGCGTCCGGATCTCGTGGCTCATGTTGGCCAGGAACGAACTCTTGAAGCGCGCAACTTCCTCGGCGTGCTCCTTGCTCTTGCGGAGGACCGTCTCGGCCCGCTTGCGGTCGGTGATGTCGCGGATGTTGAGGATGAGGCCGTGTAGGTGTGCGTCGGTGAGACGATTGCTGCCGGTGACCTCGGCGAAGACGTAGTGCCCCTGCGCGTGGCGGAGCTGCACCTCTATGCTGGGCAAGGCCCCCTCCTGCGCGAGGGCACGATTCAGCACGGCCGCCATCGCCGGCTGGTCGTCGGGGTGCAGGAAGTGGGTGTAGGTCTTCCCGATCTGCGCGCGCGGCTTCATCCCGAGCATCGACTCGAGGGCTGGGCTGACATACTCGATGCGCCCTGCCTCGGTCAGCACGGCGATCACGTCACTGGAGTGCCGCACGAGGGCTCGGAAGCGCTCCTCGCTTTGCTGGAGCCGCTCCTGCGCCTGCTTGTGTGCCGTGACGTCCTCGACGGTCCCTTCGAAGAAGAGCACGGCCCCGTCGGTGGCCGTCACCGCGCGAGCATTGAGCCGGGCGTGTACGGTGCGGCCGTCACGGGCGATGAGGTCGAGTTCGTGCTGGCTGACGCGCCTGTTCTGCTGCAAGCGCTCCACGAGGGTGCTACGCTCTACCGGGTCAGCGTAGACGCTGCTCGCGGTGGGGTGGGCGCTGCAGAAGTCGTCGAGCGTCGCATACCCGAGCATGCGCAGGAAGGCTGAGTTGGCCAGCACCACCTCCCCGCTAAGCGTGGTGCGATACATCCCGAGCGGGAGCTGCTCGAAGAGCTGACGGTAGCGCTCCTCGCTCTGGCCGAGGCGGCCCTTCAGCCCGCGGACCCCATCCGAGAGACGGCTTAGTTCATGCCGCGTGTACCGCTCGTAGAGCCACCCTACAAGCGCCGCGAAGGACAGCCCCGAGATGAGCGCGAGCATGTCGAAGCGGAGGCGCACCAGTCCGCCCGTGTAGTTGGGGAAGGCGTAGCCCTGCTCCGTGAGGATATAGAGGCCCACGAGGCTGATCACCCCAGCCGCGAGGGTGCTGACGGTGCCTACGGGGCCGACGGTCACCGCCGCCGCCATGGGGATGAGGGGGACCCAGTAGAGTGCTGGGTCGTCCAAGCCCCCGTCCAGCAGTGCCATCGCCACCATGATGATCATCATGGTGAAGGCCTGCACGAGTCCAAGCACGGTGGCGGTGCGGCTCCAGCGTAGCAGCAGGGGGCAGGCGAGCAGCACCAGCGTGGCCGTGCTTGCCATAGCGGCGTCGCGGAGGCTGATGTGCCGGTAGATCTGCTCCGTAATAATTGCCCCAAACGGCAGTGTCACGAACGCGCCGACCACGATAGCGCGCATGCGACGGCGCTCCGTCTCCGAGATCGCCGCTGTGGGCAACAGGCTGTCGATCCGGTCCAGGAGCCACGTGCCGATCGCGTCCCAGAAGCCTCCCCCGTCCTGCCCGTCCGAGGCGGGCGGGGTCGAGCTAGAATCAGGGAGCACGGAGCGGGGCACGAGGGGATGGCGCAGGCGGTAGACGGCGGAAGGACGCCTAGGCCAACACAAACTGTACCACACTGCGCCCGGCCGAGCGTCGTCGCATTTTCGGACGAGCGGGTGTGCAACGGGGCGTCTCTTTGCCGTACTCGCGTTCCACTATCGGCCTCGGCCGCGTACCTTTTGCACAGCCGCGTCGTGTTTCCCTGTTCTCCCCCCGGCGGCCCACACAGCCTTTGCCCCATGCAGCCACCTTTCTTCCTTGCTCGTCGCTTCGTGGCGGGTGAAACGCTCGAAACCGCGCTCCCCGTCGTCACGGGCGAGCTGCGCGACGGCCTCCACGTCGCCCTCGACTTGCTCGGCGAGGACGTGGACGACCCCGAGCAGGCGGCGTACTACACGGACATCTACGCGGCCCTCGCCGAGCGCCTCGCGCACCTGCCGCGCCCCGACGGCACCGACCTCAACATCTCAATCAAGCTCTCGATGATGGGGCAGGTCATCGATCACGACCTCTGCGAGCAGCACCTCCGCCGCCTCCTCGACACGGCGAAGCAGCACGGCGTCTTCGTCCGCCTCGACATGGAGGGCTCGGCGCTCACGCAGTCGACGCTCGACCTCTTCGAGGCGGTCTACCCCGACTACCGCGACTACGTCGGCGTGGTCCTCCAGGCGATGCTCCACCGCACCGCCCGCGACGTGGAGCGCATGTGCCAACTGAACGCCCGCGTCCGCCTCTGCAAGGGGGCCTACAAGGAGCCGGCCTCCCTCGCGCACCAGGATATGCCGACCATCCGCGCGCACTACATCGACTACATGCGCGAACTCATCCAGCACGCGCGCTACCCTGGCATCGCCACGCACGACGACCAACTCATCGACGCGACGAAGGCCTTCGTCGCCGAGCAGCGCATCGACCGCGACCGTTTCGAGTTCCAGATGCTCTACGGCCTGCGCCCCTCGACGCAACGCGACCTCCGAGCGGCGGGCTACCACATGCGCGTCTACGTGCCCTATGGAACGCAGTGGTTCCCCTACTTCTCGCGCCGCCTCCGCGAGCGCAAGGAGAACGTGTTCTTCGTGCTGAAAGCGCTGGTCAAGAACTGACGCAGCTTTGCGTCGCTGTGGCTTTCGAAACGGACCGGGCGAAACGGACCGGGCGGCTTCTCCGTTGATGCGCTCCTGCTCACCACCGTCTGCGCGCCGTGCGACGCTCCACTGACTACGCTGCCCTCGCCACGAACGTTGGCCGCTACGCGCTGCTCGCGGTGCTAGGCGTCGTGGCCCTCGGTCTGCTGCGGGGCGCAGTCCAGGTCGAGGCCAGCACGAGCGACACGGAAGTTGTTGAGGATCGCGTCCCAACCCAGGCAACAGAGACCCCGGAGGCCACAGCGCAGTACGCAACGCCGTTCCAAGCGGACCGCGCGATGCCTGCGCCGCTCGTGGAGGTGGCACCGCGCTCGGTGCTCACGCGCCTCCGCATGCCCGTCGAGGGCGTGACGCCGGACGAGCTCACCGACTCGTTTGCCGACCCGCGCTCAGGCGGCCGCACGCACCACGCGATTGACATCATGGCTCCCCACGGCACGCCGATCCGGGCCGCTACTTCAGGCACGCTCGCCCGCATCCACACGAGCGCGCGCGGCGGGAAGTCGCTCTACCAGGTCGGCCCCGACAGCGCCTACGTGTTCTACTACGCCCACCTCGACGCCTTCGCGGACGACCTCGAAGAAGGCCAGGCGATCCAACAGGGCGATGTGCTCGGGACGGTCGGCAGCACCGGCAACGCACGAGCCCCGCATCTCCACTTCGCCATCTGGACCTTCGAGGACGGCACCGTCTGGGGTGGCACGCCGGTCAACCCGTACGTCTGGCTCGCGGAGTAATACCAAATCCGGCAGCATCGTTGCGATTGGTCCCCAACTTCGAGGCCGGCTTTGGGTGTGAACGTATGCAGCGCGGATGTCCCATCCGCGCGTCCACGTGTGAAGGTGGTTCTCCTCTGAAGGTGGTTCTCCTTGTCCACACGTTCAACCGTCCACACCCAACTCTGCAAGCGGAGTTGGTATAAGACCTACGGGTGTGAACGCGTGCAGGTAGGTGTGGGCGTGAGGCTGGGCAGTCGCCCGCAGATTACCCCGCTCTATTCTGCCCATCGCGTTCCCTCTGGATGGCCCGTGTGGCGTGCCTCGGCGCCGCACTACACGTCCACACGTCCACACGTCCATACCGGAATCGCCTCCATACCGGCGCTACCGCACGCGGAGCCGCTGGCCGACGTTGATCGTGGTCGATCTGAGGTTGTTCAGCCGGCGGATCGCCGCCACCGTCGTGCTGTGCTGCTGGGCGATGCGATAGAGCGTGTCGCCGCGCCGCACGGTGTAGTAGGTCGCTTCAGGCGCGGGAGGTCGCGGGTCGGGGGTCGACATTTCCGGCGGGGGCGACGGAAGCACCGCTGTGGCGGCGGGGACAGTGGCCGTCGTGTCGGTCGAGGGGGAGGCCACCGAGGTCGTGTCGGCAACGGGGACGACGAGGCGGTCGACGACCTGTTGCACACCGCGGGTGGCCCCGGCGAGCGCGAGCGCCTCCTGGCGTAGGGTCTGGCTCGGCAGCACCCCGTTGAGCGTCAGTACGCCGTCCTCGACGCGCAGCGCGTAGTCGAACGCGTGGAGTTCGTCGTGCGCCCCGAGCGCCTGCTCGACACGCGCCGCCGTGCGTAGATCAGCCAACCCATCGTCCAACGACTGCGCGGCGACCGACAGCGGGAAGAGCATCCCGCTGAGGATCGCCGCGAGGGGTAGCGCTCGAAGCCTCGAGCGCCGACAGCCTACCGCGAGTCTGCTCATGCCGACTCCTCGACCGGTTCCGCGTGCCACTCGGTCTGGGTGCGGACCTCGTCGATCTCGCCGCGCTCGGCGAGCCAGCGCTCCGCGTCGATGGCGGCCATGCAGCCGGTGCCCGCCGCCGTGACGGCCTGGCGGTAGACGTGGTCCTGCGCGTCGCCGCAGGCGAAGACGCCGCCGACGTTCGTGTAGGTCGAGCCGGGCTTCGTCTGGATGTAGCCGGTCTCGTCCATGTCGAGCCAGCCCTCGAAGATGTGAGTGTTTGGCTGGTGGCCGATGGCCACGAAGAGGCCGTGCACGGCAAGCGTGCTCGTCTCGCCCGTCACGCGGTTGCGCAGCGCGATGGCCTCGACGCCCGTCTCGCCGAGCACGTCGGTGACTTCGGTGTTCCAGACGAACTCGATGGTGTCGTTCGCGAACGCGCGCTCCTGCATGATCTGCGAGGCGCGGAGCTCGTCGCGGCGGTGGATCACGTAGACCTTCGAGGCGAAGCGGGTCAGGAAGAGGGCCTCCTCCATCGCCGTGTCGCCGCCGCCCACGATCGCGACGTCCTGATTGCGGAAGAACGCGCCGTCGCAGGTCGCGCACGCCGAGACGCCGTAGCCGAGCAGCCGCTCCTCGTTGGGGAGGCCGAGGTACTTCGCGCTCGCGCCCGTCGAGATGATGACCGTGTCAGCGGTGAGCGGCGTCTCTTCGTCGACGAGGAGCCGATGCGGCGTCGTGCTGAAGTCGACGGCCGTGACCATGCCATAGCGCAGCTCTGCGCCGAAGCGGGTGGCTTGCGCCTCGAACTTCTGCATCATCTCCGGGCCCAGGATGCCGTCTGGGAAACCGGGGTAGTTCTCGACGTCGGTGGTCGTCGTGAGCTGCCCGCCGGGCTGGAGGCCCTGGATCACGAGCGGGCTCAGGTTGGCGCGCGCCGCGTAGACGGCGGCCGTGAGCCCCGCCGGGCCAGTCCCGACGATCACGACGGTCTGGTGCTCGGCGTCGGTGAAGTCGATGCCGTCGAACGCGCGGAGGTCAAGAGTGCCGTTGGTGGTAGCCATGAGAAGTGGGGTCGGGAAGTGGGGTCGGGAAGGGCGTCGTGCCCTCGTGCTACCGCGTTGCGGGGTACAGCCACGTGGGGGAGTACAACCGTAGGTCGGGTGCGCCGGGGGTAGAACGAGCGAGGCGCAGGCGGCGGCTTGGTGCCTCGCCTGCGCCTCGGAAGTTTGGGTATGGACGTATGAATGCGTGGGGGTAGTTCCCCTGGTCCATACGTTCACACCCAAACCGAAGGGGCGCGGAGTAAAGCCGGGCGTGCTCGCCGGGTCGAAGCCTCCGGCGTCGGGGCTACGCGGGCTGCGCGGCGAGGCTCTCCAGCGTCTGCGCGAGCACCTTCTCAGGCACCACGCCGACTTTCTGGTCGACGACCTGGCCGCCCTTGAAGAAGAGCAGCGTCGGGATCGAGCGGATGCCGAAGGCCTGCGCCGTCTGCGGGTTGTTGTCCACGTCAAGCTTGGCCACCTTCGCCTTGCCGTCGAAGGACTCGGCGAGCTTCTCGATGGTCGGGGCGATGACGCGGCACGGTCCGCACCACGTCGCCCAGAAGTCGACGAGCACAGGCTGGTCGGAGTTGATGACTTCCTGCTCGAAGTTGGCGTCGGTGAGGGTGACGTATTTCGCGGTGTCGGCCATGATGGATCGGGGAGGTTGGGATCTGGGAAGGATGATCGGGATGAGTGTAGGGCTGCAACGGCCCGGCGGAACCGGGGTTTCTCTGGAAGCGCGGCCTAGCGGATCCTTGATTGGATTTTAGACCGAGCGTTCCAAATTCGAGAGGTAGAGGCCGCGGGGGCCGCAGTTCTTACGCCAGCCCTTCCTCCTGTCGTGCTCAGTGGTCACACAGATACGGGAGTGTCAGACACGGGGGCCTCTTTCTGAGCCAGGTTGAGCACATCCCGAAGGGCCTTCTCCGGCCTCGGAGTTGTCGAGTCACGAGAGGTCGTATCGGATTCCCAGTACCGGTTGTGCCTAGAGGTTCCCCATCGAAAGTCACACCACACCCGCCGGTCGAGAACTCCGAGTCCAAATAGTCTCCGAACTGGGCCGGATAGGATATCCCCACGGACAAGGTTGCGCACGCCGAAGTAGAGGTTCGTCCATTTGGTTGCCGCGAAAACGGCGGCGTGGTGGAAATACCACGTCTCGGTGTCAGCGTCATCGCGGCCTGGCTTGAAATGGGGGTACGTGAACACGCGCTCACCCCGAACCTGCTCAAGTTGCGGCGGCGATGTCGGCAGCTCGCGGTCGTCCACAGCTTGGTTGAAGGCTATGGGATTGGTCGCTACTAGAATATCTGCGTAGGTGAGCGGGCTCCCGAGCGTAATGAAGTCCGTGATCTTCCAAGCTGGGGTCTGACCCTGAAGCCATACGGCGAGGTGCCGCCGAGCGTCTTCGTAGGCCTGGAGAGCCGTAGTCAGCTGCGTGTCGTCGCCCGACTTCCGAGCGTCTTCGACTTGCCGGGCAGCATGCTGGGCACGCTCGACCTCTGCGATGCCTCCCACGCTAGGTCCCGACGGTCTACTGGACGTCCCTTCCTGATCCTTGGGAGAGGAATACTCCGACCACAGGAAGGAGAGGGCATCGTAGGCGATGACGCTGCCGAGACTGTGACCGACAAGGACGATGCGCGTGTAGTCGTCATGGTCCTGTAGGGTCCGGAGGAGACCGAGCAGCTCAGAGCGAATGGTCGTACGCGCGGCGACATTTCTCGGCTCCGCGTTGAGGTAACGCGCGGCGTCGCCGAAGTAGTGAACTAGAAAGCGCATTACGACGGCCACGACGAGAACCGCTGCCACGAGTAGCACTCCAGCAAAAACCAGAGCTAGCCAGAAATAGTCTTTCTCCATGACTGCAGAAAGCCACGTCCCCACGGAGACACCTATCGGATTGGCTCCAAGAAGCCGAGCCCATGCAAGCAGAGCGATCAGGCCAAGGCTCGCCCCCACTAGGATTGTGGCGTAGAGCGTGAGTTGAAGCGGCGCCCATATGATCTCCAGCGCCTTAGGCAACGAGGAGAAGGGGGTGCGGATGAGCGGCTGGATCCAGGTCACGAAGTGCGACCACTGGTTCCCTGGCATGAGGTGCTGCCAGTAGAACTCGAAGAAGTCGGTGCGGAGTCTGACGGGGCCATCGTCTCGGGTGATCTCCAGGCTGTTGGTCGTCAGCCGACGCAGCTCCAGATTCCCCGTCACGTTGTCTGGTTTGCTCCAGAGCCGGTATTTCTTGGGGTCCAGCTCATATTCCCCGGGGTTTTGTCTGACCCAGACGGTCTCTGCAAAGGCCCTGAGTGTTGCCATCGGCCGCTGTTCGCCCTGGCCGTGCACGACCACAACAGCTTGCTTGGCCTTGGTGGGGATCTCCGTGTTGCCGTTCGCCATGATTTGACTCGTCTTTGATAGAAGGAGACGGGTCAAACCTAGAAGACAGCTTGGAGCGATTAAATCCCGTAATCTCGGGAGATTGCAAGAGGTGCCTCAGCATGCTGTGCCTTCGTCGTCACTCATAGTCATGCCATGGCGGCCTCGCCCATCGCGGTCGGGATGGCCGAGTCGTAGGGCCGGCGGAGCGCGGCCACGTCGGCGTCGAGCACGACGGCCTCGCCGACGGTCACGCGCAGAGCCGTTCCCCCCACCGTCCCGATCCGGAGGATGCGCACGGTGTCGGCGTCGAGGCGCTTGCAGATCGCGTCGAGGTCGGCTCCCTTCGCGGTGAAGACGATGCGTGACTGGTTCTCGCCGAAGAGCACCGCGTCGAGGCGCGCACCCGGGGCGAGGCGCACGTCGGCGCCGAGGCCGCTGGTGAGCGCGCTCTCGGCGAGGCACACCGCGAGGCCGCCGTCGGACACGTCGTGCGCGCTCTGGACGAAGCCGTCGCGGATCAGCCCGAGCATCGCCTGCTGCACGGCGACTTCTTCCTGGAGGCCGAGGTGCGGGGCGTCGCCGGTGGTCTGGCCGTGGACGTGCCCGAGGTATTCGGAGCCGCCCAACCCCGGTGTCGATGCGTCCGGCGCGTGGTCGTGCGCCCAGGCGGCGGGGCGGAGGAGCAGGATCGCGTCGCCCTCGGCTTGGAAGTCGGCCTGCGTAGCGTCGCGCTCGACGTCCTCGACGAGCCCGAGCATGCCGATGGTGGGCGTCGGGAAGACCGCACCGCCGGGGTTCTCGTTGTAGAAGCTCACGTTGCCGCCCGTGACCGGCGTGCCGAGCGCGCGGCAGGCGTCGCCCATGCCGCCGACCGACTCCTTGAACACCCAGTAGACCTCGGGCTTGTAGGGGTTGCCGTAGTTGAGGCAGTTCGTGATCGCGACCGGGTCGCCGCCCGCGCAGACTACGTTGCGCGCGGCCTCGGCGACGGCGATGCGCCCGCCCCGGCGCGGGTTGAGGTGGACGTAGCGCCCGTTGCAGTCGGTCTTGACCGCGAGCGCCCGCTCTGGCTCGCCATCGGCTCCGCTGCCCTTGATCCGAACGACCGCCGCGTCGCTCGCGCCCGGGCCGACGACCGTGTTGGTGCGCACCATCGTGTCGTACTGCTCGAACACCCACCGCTTGCTCGCAATGTTGGGACTACCGAGCAGGCTCAGGAGCGCACTGGTCGCATCTTCTTGCACATCGTCGATGGTGCTCACGTCGAAGGCATGGGCGGCGTCGAGGTAGGCGGGGCGCTCGGTTTCGCGGTGGTAGACGGGCGCGCCACCACCGAGGACGAGGTGCTCGGCGGGCACGTCGGCGACGACCTGGCCGTGCCAGCGTACGACCACGCGCCCGTCGTCCGTGACGGTCCCGATCTGGACGGCGTGGAGGTCCCACTTCTCGAAGACGGCCTCGATCTCCGCCTCGCGGCCCTTGTGGACCACGACGAGCATCCGCTCCTGGCTCTCCGAGAGCATGATCTCGTAGGGCGTCATGCCCGTCTCTCGCTGCGGCACCCGCTCGATGTCGAGCACCATCCCGGCGTGGCCCTTGGCGCTCATCTCGCACGAGGAGCACGTGATGCCCGCCGCGCCCATGTCCTGCATCCCGACGAGCGCGCCCGTGCGGATCGCTTCGAGGCTCGCTTCGAGGAGGAGCTTCTCCGTGAACGGGTCGCCGACCTGGACGCTGGGGCGCTTGGCCTCGCTCGCCTCGCTGATCTCCTCGGAGGCGAACGTTGCGCCGTGGATGCCGTCGCGGCCGGTCGAACTCCCGACGATGAACACGGGGTTGCCCGCGCCCTCGGCGATGGCACTCACCGTCTCGCCGACCTTCACGATGCCGACCGACATCGCGTTGACGAGCGGGTTGCCCTCGTAGGCGTCGTCGAAGTAGACCTCGCCCGCGACGGTCGGCACGCCGAACGAGTTCCCGTAGTCGCCGATGCCGCGCACGACGCCGTCGAAGAGGTAGCGCACGCGCGGGTTGTCGAGGCTGCCGAAGCGGAGCGAGTTGAGGCTGGCTATGGGCCGCGCGCCCATGGTGAAGATGTCGCGTTGGATGCCGCCGACGCCCGTCGCCGCGCCCTGGTAGGGCTCGACGGCGCTCGGGTGGTTGTGGCTCTCGATCTTGAACGCGCACGCGAGCCCGCCGCCGATGTCGACCAGCCCGGCGTTCTCCTCGCCCGCGCCCACGAGCAGCGCCTCGCCGTCGCGCGGGAGCGTCTTCAGGACCGCGATGGAGTTTTTGTACGAGCAGTGCTCGCTCCACATCACCGAGTAGATACCCAGTTCCACGAGCGTTGGTGTGCGCCCGAGTTCGTCGAGAATCCAGCCGTATTCCTCGTCCGTCAAGCCATGCTCCCGGGCAATGTCAATGGTGACGGGCGGCGGCGAGAACGGGGCGGGCGCTGACATGGCGGTAAGGGCGAGCGTGGAGCGGCGAGGAAACGAGTACGCGCAGAAACGGACAGGGCCGAGGCGTCTCCCTGGATGGTGTCACCCTGAGCGAGCGGAGCGAGCCGAAGGGTCTAGGTTCTATCTCAGAAGCCACGGGCTCGAAGCTGGGAGGTCCAACCGAGATCCTTCGACTCCGGTCCTGCAAACCTTCGTTCAGGAGGACACGCTGGGAAGCGGAGCCTCTGGAAAAAACGAGGCGGGAGCGCGAAAACTACGCCCCCGCCTCGCAGGTCTGTCGAGTAGATGTGGGTACGCGAGAGCGATCAGCGCGAGAGCGTCACCAGCCGCTCCTCGACCGCCTCGCCGTCGGCCACCACCCGGATCACGTAGGCTCCATTGGGCAGGGCGGCCCCGTCGAAGCGTAGCGTATGCGTGCCGGTGGTCAGGGTCCCGTCGTAGAGCACGGCCACGCGGCGGCCCAGCCGGTCGAATGCCTCGGCCTGGATTGCGGCGGCACGGTCGAGTTGCAGCGAGAGTGCGGTGGCGTCGGCGAACGGGTTCGGGAACGCAGGGGCGAGCGTGACCGCACCGGGCAGCGCGTCGTCGTCGGTCGTCGTCGGGTTGACGATGTTCATCCGCCAGCCCATGAAGGCATGGATGACGCACTGGTACCACAACTCGTCAGGGGCCGACATCGGGACGGTAAACGTGACGGCCTCGTTGCCGCTGACCCCGTTGTTCTGCACGCCGTCGTCGTAGAACTGAGCCCCCGCGCCCGTAGCACTCGTGGAGAGGTAGAAGGGGTGGATCGCGGAGACGTTCTGGAGTTGGAAGACGTAGGTCTGGCCTCGGACGAGGGTGACCTCGTTGGCTTCGACGCCGTCGATGACGTAGCCGTCTGGGTGGCCCTGGCCACTGTAGGGGTGCGCCGAGGTCTTGCGCTCAACCACGACGGTGAAGGTGGTGACGTCCTGGGCCTGAGCCTGGGGGACGATCGGGACGAGGAGGAGGAGAGCAAAGGCCACCAGGGCCGAACGGTAGAGCAAGGTCATGGTCGGAAAGGCTAAGCGGAAAGGCATGCGAAGAAGGGATTCCTTCGAAGCAGCACGCGACGAGAGGTTCCTTCCTACAGACTGCACCTGTACTGCAACCGATACCCAGTCCGACGTCTACGTCCGCGGCCTAGTGCACACTCAAGGCGTCTTCTGCGCGTTCGGCTTTGGACGTGACAGGGTAGCTGATTCGGTCAACTACCCCTGTCCCGAAAAGACAGGCAAGCCCGCAGCGCAGTGCGCTGCCCTGTCCAGAGCCTGCCCTCGCGAAAGCGGGGGAGGGGCACTGCGTTTGCGGCTTCCATGCCCGAGCAGCGAT
>JBCCLD010000055.1:0-15732 GCA_039027055.1 Bacteroidota bacterium | reverse complement strand
TCGCCGAGCGTGGTGGCCGTGAGGTCAGCCGCGACCGTGTTGACGAGGTCGCGGGCGGCACACGTGGCCTGGGCCGCGGCGAGGGCACGCTCCGCCGCGTGACGGACCGGCTCGTCCTCGCGTTCCGTGATGAGCGTGAGCGCTTCGATCTCAGGGACGGGCTCGCCGGTGGTGCGGTAGCGCTCGTAGCGGTAGCTGCCGAGCACGAAGCCTTCGACGAGCGCCGCGGCCTCTTCGGAACCCCGTCCTGAAGGCAGCACGATCCCGACGCGCGTGGCCTTGTAGCTCCGGGCCAGCTTCCCGCCGCGGCCCGCCGCGCGGCGCAGGCGCTCGGGTTCGTCGTCCTGTCCCGTCCCAGTGCTTCCGGGCGCGCCCAGCCCACACAGCGCGATCCGGTCGGCCGCCCGCGCAGGCGGGTAGAAGATGACGGGGTCGGTGCCGCGGTCGGCGTCGTCGGCTGCGCGGGCGTAGGCGTCGCCGAACGCGGCTCGCAGGGGCAGCTCGGCCTCGGCCGGGTCGTCGGGGACGATGAGCAGGTCCGCCTCGAGCGTGGCGGGGTCGGCGTGGAGAACCGTGAGGGTCATGGGTACAAGCCGGAGAGACGGAGAAAGGGGGAGGCGGGGGAGCAGAGCGGTCGAGGCGGGTACGGAGTCGTCGTCTCCTCGTCTCGCCGCGTCCCCGGCTCTTGAATGTAACCGTTGTGTGATGTGTGAAGGGGGTGGAGGATTCGGGTGCGCGCGTCGTATGTTGCCATGTAAGCGCTTAACCTGCGTGTTTTTGCGAGGGCTCCTCCTCGATTCCCCCACCCGTATCTTCCCAGCGCCATGTCCACCACCGTCCGCCCGCTTCCGAGGACGACCGGCTGGATCTCCCAGAACCCCCGTTTCGGCACCCACCCTTCCTCCATGCGTATCACGGTCATCGGGGCCGGTGCCATCGGCTCCGCCATCGCGTTCGACCTCACCCGCCGCCCCGATGTCACGCGCGTGCGTGTGTGCGAGTCTCGCCCCGGTGTCCTCCGGCGCATCCGTGAGGCCCTGCCTGGCGACAAGACCCGCTGCTACCAGGTCGACGCCCGCGACGCCCAGACGCTCGACAACATCATCGCCAACAGCGACGTGGTGATCTCGTGCGTCGCGCCGGAGCTGAACCCGATGTTGGCAGAGCTGTCCATCCGCAACAGCGCGCACTTCTGCGAACTCGGCGGCGACGAGGCCATCGCGCAGCAGCTGCTCGCCCTCAACGACGAGGCGCAGAACCGCGCCCGCTGGGTCGTTCCCAACTGCGGCCTCGCGCCCGGCCTCAGCAACATCCTGTGCATGCGCGGGATCGAGTACTTCGACGAGGTCGACAGCGCCATCATCCGTGGCGGCGACGTCCCGCTCAACCCGGAGCCGCCGTTCAACTACCGCCTCGCGCACTCCGCCGCCAAGCTCCTCAGCGACTACACGCACCCCGCGACGATCATCCGCGACGGGCACCTCACCCACGTGGAGCCGCTCTCCGAGATCGAGCGCGTGCGGTTCCCCGAGCCGTTCGGCGAGATGGAGGCGTTCTACACGTCGGGCATGCTCTCGACGCTGCCGCAGGACCTGCAGGGCCGCGTGCGCATGCTCGACGCGAAGCTGCTTCGCTACCCAGGCCACGCCGAGGCCATGCGCGTGCTCGTCGGCTTGGGCTTCGCCGAGGACCGCTCCATTGACGTGCGGACGCACCTCACCTACCGCGACGTGCTCACGCGACAGATCCGCAAGCGCCTCGGCGGCACCTACGAGGACGCTGTCATGCTGCGCATCACCATCACGGGCCGCCAGGGCGACGCCTGGAAGCGCCTCACCTACGAGATGGTCGCGCGCTACGACGAGCACACCGACCTCTCGGCGATGCGCCGCTGCACGGCGTTCGCCACGGCCACCATCGCCACGCTGATCGCGCAGGGCGCGGTGCCCCAGGAGGGCGGTGCAGCTCCGCCGGAGCGCCTCATCCCGAAGGACCGCTTCTTCGAGGACCTGGAGCGCCGCGGCCTCCATGTGGAGACACACTGGGAAGACATCGCGCCGCCCCACTAAACGGCTCAGTCCGCGGCCAGCCGTCCTAGCATCGCCGCGGCGAGCGCCCGCGTGCCGACGACGATGGACGCGTCGTCGGCGACGTAGGTGGGGCTGTGGGGCATGCCGACGGTGCCCGTCTCAGGGTTGCTCACGCCGAGGAAGTACATCACGCCGGGCGTCACTGCCTGGAACGAGCCAAAGTCCTCGCTGAAGGCCGGCACAGCTCCAGCCACCTTGCGGATCGTGACCTCGGGCGCATGCGCGTTAATCCCCGCATTGCTGAGAGCCACGAGCGTGCTGTCGTTGTTCACGCCCTCCATGAAGGCCTCGTCGTAGTTGGTGCCGAGCGCGAAGCCGGGCAGGTCGAGGTCGGCGAGGGCTGCGAGCATGGTTGTCTTGGCGCGAGCGCGGTCGTCGTAGCCCGCCGTCATGACCTGAGCACGGACCGTCGCAGCCCGCCCATCTTCCGCGAGATCGGTGCGGCCGAAGAACTGCACGAGGACGAATCCTGGGGGCGCGGTTTGGAAGGCTTGTTCCGGGGGGAGCGTACCCACACTACCGAGGGCCTCCCGCACGGCGTGGACGGCGGCGTCGAGGTCGCCGTCGCCTCGGATCGTCACCTCGACGAAGGCGCGCCCGGCCATCATGCCGCCCTCGACCGTCGCCACGTCGCCCAGGTTGTAGGGCGTGGTGTGCACCGCGAAGATGGCGTCTGGGGTGACGTCGGCGAAGACCCCGTCGCGCAGCATGGCCTTCGCGCCAGTGCCTCGCTCTTCCTCGGGCTGAAATACCAGCATCACCGTGCCCACCAGGCCGTCTCGGATCGCGGCGAAGCCCTCGGCGAGCCCGATGCCGACGGTCGTGTGCACGTCGTGCCCGCAGATGTGCCGCACGCCGGGCACCACCGAGCGGTAGTCAACCGGGTCTTCTGCGACCGAGCGCACCGCGTCCATGTCGGCGCGGAAGGCGACCGTAGGCCCGGGCTGCGCGCCCTCCAACACGCCGACCACGCCGTGCCCGCCTACGCCCGTGCGCACGTCGAACCCGAGCGCGGTGAGCCGCTCCGCCACACGCCGCGCGGTGCGGACCTCCTCGCCCGAGAGTTCGGGGTGCCGGTGGAGGTCGTGCCGAAACGCCACGAGGTCGTCCTCCTGCGCCTCGACGTGCTCGACCAGCCGGTCATACAGCTCGGCAGGGGTGGCCTCCTGCGCACGCGCCGGTCCAGCGAGCACCAGCATGGCGAGACCTGTGAGGAGGCACCGAATCGCGGGCAGCGGCATAGCGGGGGGAGGTCGTGCTCGAAAAGTCCGGTTGACGAGCGCGATGGCGTGCGGTTGCTCGCGACGACGTAGTTCCTCGATTTGTGCACCGCAGACGTGCAGCCTCCACCGAAAAAAGGGGCTCCCAACCGCAGTCGGAAGCCCCCGTGCTTGTCTGCGAAGGCACGCTTACGGTGTGGCCGGGAACGTGTACGACGACTGCAGGCCGAGCGGGATGCCGAGCATCCAGTAGGCGAGCAGGAACAGCGACCACGCAATGAGGAAGACCGCGCTGTAGGGCAGCATGATCGATGTCAGCGTGCCGATGCCGGTCGCCTTCACGTAGCGCTGGCAATAGACCACCACGAGCGGGAAGTAGGGCATGAGCGGCGTGATGATGTTCGACGACGAGTCGCCCACGCGGTAGGCCGCCTGCGTGAGGTCCGGCGAGATGCCCACCTCCATCAGGATCGGGACGAAGATGGGAGCCAGCAGCGCCCACTTCGCGCTCGCCGAGCCGACGAACAGGTTCACGAACGCGGTTAAGAAGACAATGCCGAAGATGGTCAGCCCACCCGGCAGCGAGAGCGCCTTGAGCACGCCGGCCCCCTTCACCGCGAGGAGCGCGCCGATGTTGGACACGTTAAACGCATAGACAAAGAGCGCGCAGAAGAACGCCATCACCACGTAGTAGGCCATCCCCTCCATCGCCTTCGTCATGGCGTCCACGACGTCCTTCGACGTCTTGAAGACGCCCGCCACGATGCCGTAGACCACGCCCGGAATCAGGAACAGCAGGAAGATCAGCGGCACAATCGACTGCATGATCGGCGCCTGGAACGAGTTCAGCGAGCCGTTGGCGTCGCGGAAGGCCGAGTTTTCAGGCAGCAGCGAGAGCACGAGCAGCCCCATCCCAATCACGAGAGCCGCCGTCGAGGCCCAGAAGGCGCGCTTCTCGGTCGGGCTGATCACGCTCATGTCGGGAGCTTCCTCGGCGTCGTCGTCTATCGGTGCGGTCGCCTTCAGGCGCGGCTCGACGATCTTGTCGGTGATGACCCACCCGAGCGCGATGATGAGGATGCTCGAGGTCGCCGTGAAGAAGTAGTTGTTGAGCGGGTTGACCAGGATGTCCGCGTCGATGATCTGCGCGGCAGGTTGCGTGAAGCCCTGCAGGAGCGGGTCGAGGGCCGACGGCACCGGGTTGGCGCTAAAGCCGCCGGAGACGCCCGCGAAGGCCGCGGCGATGCCCGCGAGCGGGTGCCGCCCCACTGCGTAGAAGATGATGCCCCCGAGCGGAATCACGAGCACGTAGCCCGCGTCGATGGCGCTATGGCTGATGAGGCCCACGAAGATCACCATCGGGGTGAGCAGGCTCTTCGCGGTCCGTCCGAGGAGCAGCTTGATGCTCGTGTTGAAGTAGCCCGCCTCGTCGGCCACGCCCACGCCCAGCATCGCCACGAGGACGACGCCCAGCGGGGCGAAGCTCGTGAAGATGGTCACCATCTGCGAGAGGAACGTCGTCAGCGCGGTGCCGGTCAGCAGGTTGGCCACGCGGAGCGGCTCCCCCGTGCGCGGGTTGATATCCGTGAACTCAATCGGCGAGAGCAGAGCGGACAGGATCCAGACGATAATGAGCGACGCCAGGAAGAGCATCGCCGGGTCGGGCAGCTTGTTGCCAACCGTCTCGATGCCGCCGAGCAGGCGGTTGATGAGGCCCGCCTGCTTTTCAGGGGGACGCGACTCCGCCGGGGGCGCGTCTTGCGACGAGGAAGCCATAGGTAAGGACTGGGTTGTGGGTGGGTAGACCGCAGAAAGTACGGGACAGGATGCGGGCTGTCAGCTATTGGCCGGTGCTATGGTGCGGCAATGCTGGAGGGATCGGCGCCACAGCACATGATGCGTGTTTCGTGCGGCGTATCAGGTCGAACTCAGAGGTCGAGCCTCAGCGGAGGATGGGCCCGCAACGCCGCCGGCCGAACTCGGCAGGTATCCGTGCGCCGATGGTCTACGGTTCGCAAGCCGAGGGCTGACAGACGACGGCCCTCACAGCACCAGCGTGTGCAGCGGCTGGCCGTACGTCGCGGCGTAGCGCTCGGCGAGCGTGTCGAGGAAGGCCGGGAGCAGGTAGGGCCGCCCGACGACGAGCACGCAGCCACCTGTTCCCGTCTGGCGCATGCCGTAGATGCCCTCGACGCCCGAGCCTTGCGTCCGCAGAAACGCGACGGCCTCGGCCGTACGTCCCCATGTGCCCAGCCCCCAGTCGTCGCGGAGCGAGGCGTGGGAGACGAGCAAGGTCGCGCCGAGGACCTGCCCGTCGCGACGGCGCAGCGCCATCAGCAACCGCGCGATACGCTGCCCCTCGCCCACGAGGTGCCGCACGACCGGCTGCTGGTCGTCGGGAAGCAACCCGAGCACGTCGCCGAGATGGCGGTGCTCGATGTCGCGCAGCGTGACCGGGCGCGGGAGGCCGAGACGGGGCGCGTTCGTCTGTAGGAGTAGCGTCGCCGCTTGCACCTGCGCCGTGCGGAGCTTGAAGAAATCCTTGGGCGCGTCCGCATCGGACGAGTGGGGCACATGCACGAGGCCCCACACCACCTCGTCGCGCGGCGGCGGGTCGAGCGCCTCGCTGGTGCGTGCCGCGCCGTCGACGAGCAACAGCTGCGGCGGAGCGCCGTCGAGGGCGGCCACGCAGGCGGCAGCCCCGAAGGCCCGCTTCGCATGGTGCTCCGCAACCTGCTGCGCCCGCGCAAGGCGCGCCGCCCGGTCGAAGGGGGTCCCTGAGGCCGCCGCGATAGCCTGGACGGCGGCCACGGCGACGGCGGCCACGAGGCTCTCACCGCAGGCTGGCACCGACATGACGACCGTTGCCTCGACAGGCTGTTCGACGATCTCTGCTGCGAGGTGCACCACGGCTGCGGCTACGGCTTCGCTGGCCCTCGTATCGACCGCACCCTGGGCGTCGGATGCAACGCCGACGTAGCCATACACCCGCGGTACCTCGACCGTGACGGTCGTCGCTTCGGCGAGCCGCGCGGCCACGGCGACACCGCCCGGGAGCGGCAGGTATAGCCCGATGCCTGGGAAGAAATCCGTGTGCTCGGCGCTGAGGGCCAGCATCAGCGCCCCCAGCTCGACCGCGACGTCGCCTCCCAACTGAGCCTCAGCGCGTGCTGCGAGCTCGTGGAGGTGGACCGGAGCGTGCGTCTCCATGCGTGCCCGCGCCCGCTGCAGCCGCTCAGGGTCGGACACCGAGGTCGAGGACCTAGGGCCGGGCGGGAGCGACTCGTCGGGGTGGGGCACGTCGGGCATCGGTCTGGGACCGCCAGGTGGCCGGGCGCAAAATCGGGCGCTGCGGGTCGGGCACGCGCGTGCGGCGCGCTACTTCGCAAGAAGCGGGCAATCTACAGGTCAGCCTCGGACGATGGGCAGGTTCTGTTGTTCGCTTTCGTGTGAAGATCGGCGGCCTGTCGTTGCGAACCGTCAGGGTCCCAGCCGAACGCCCACCGCCAGATCGACGCCGTTGAGAAAGTCGACCGTGGCCATCCGACGCTTGCCCTGGCGCTGCACCTGCAGCACCTCGACCGCCCCCGCGCCGCATGCGACGACGAGGCGGCCTTCCACGTCCACCAGTTCCCCAGGCTGCCCTTCGCCTGCGACGACGCGCGTCCGATAGAGCTTCCACGTCTCGCCCGCGACGGTTGTCCAGGCGGCGGGGTAGGGCGAGAGACCGCGCACGTGGTTGTGAACCGCCTCGGCTGGCTGCGTCCAGTCGATCTCGGCGTCGTCCTTGAATAGCTTCGGGGCGGGGCTGGCCAGCGAGTCGTCCTGCGGCTGTCCGACGGCCTCGCCCGCCTCGATGCGCCGCACCGTTTCTACGACCGCCTCGGCCCCAACCTCAGCGAGCGCGTCATGCAACTCGCCGGCAGTCATCTCGGGACCGACCGACACGGCACGCTGGAGCAGAATGGCCCCCGTGTCGACGCGGCGCTGGAGGAAGAACGTCGTCACGCCGGTCTCGCTCACGCCGTCCATGAGCGCGCGGTTGATCGGGGCCGCGCCCCGGTAGGCGGGCAAGAGCGAGGCGTGGAGGTTGAATGCGCCGAGCCGCGCGGCCTCGTAGACCGCCGGCGGTAGAATGCGAAACGCTACCACCACGATGATGTCGGGCACGAGCGCCTGCACCCGCGCGGCGAAGTCCGGGTCCTTCACCGAGGTGGGCTGCCACACGTCGAGGCCGTGGCGCTCGGCGGCGCGCTTCACCGCGGTCGGCGAGCGCTTCTGCCCGCGCCCGCGCGGCTTGTCCGGGCCCGTCACCACAGTAGGACGGTAGCCCGCCTCCGCGAGCACGTCGAGCGACGGCACCGCGAAGTCGGGCGTGCCCATAAAGAGCAGGGAGGCAGTGGGCGGTAGGCTAGCAGCCATCGGCAAAGCGAGATCGAGCACAGAAAAAACCCCCGCGCTTCGGGTGAGCGCAGGGGCCTGCAAGGTAAAGAAGCCGACCGCTGATCGCCGTCCGTCTCTACATCCGCGTGCGGTCGTCGTGGATCGGGTAGAGCAACTGGTAGTTACCGAAGCCTTTCTCGTCGACGAAGATGAAGCGGCGGCCGAGGCGGTTGTAGTACCAGATCTCGTAGGGCTCGACGCTGTAGTTGAAGCGGTGCTCTTCCACGAAGTCGGGCTCGCCGAAGCGGACGAAGACCTCGCCGCGGTCGGTGTTCCAGCCGTTCTCGCGGAAGCGGCCGTAGTTCTCGTTGGCGAAGTGGACGCGGTAGTAGTATTCCTCCATGCGCTCGTTGCGGCGGGTGCCGGGTGTGGGGTCGCGGCGGTCCCAGAAGGAAACGAAGCGGCTCAGGCGCTCTTCTTGCGACTCCGCGTCCTGGATGGCGCGCACGTCGCGGTCCTTGGCGATGTAGCGGAGCTGTGAAATGGCGGCGTCGAGGTCGCGGATCTGCGCGTCGAGGCCGGTCCAGCGCACGTCAAACGCTTTGGTGCCGGCGGCCTGCACGAGGCCGTCGGCGTCGGCGAGGGTAAGGATCAGACGGTAGGGGCCCGCTTTGAAGCCGTCCATCGGGATCGACAGCGTCGCGGGCGAGGCGCCGGCCTGCACATCGACGCGGGTGGTGGCCTCGGCCACGATGCCTTCGTCGGCACGGTCTTCCTCGGACGTGTCCATCCCGAGCAGCCCCCGTGCGAACGTGCGGGCGGAGGGCAGCTCGCGGGCCCGGGCCTCCGAGATCA
This sequence comes from Bacteroidota bacterium, assembly GCA_039027055.1. Lineage (GTDB taxonomy): Bacteria > Bacteroidota > Rhodothermia > Rhodothermales > Rubricoccaceae > JBCBEX01. The sequence continues at coordinate 7,184 of JBCCLD010000055.1, read as the reverse complement.
CCTCGTACCCGACGGTAAGCGTGCGGGCGCGGTCGCTGATGACCTCGTAGAAGACCGTGAGCGCCTCGCGGCCTGACTCGACGGTGCTGGACACGTTCGGCGTGAGGGTCTGCGTATCCGGGTCGTACGCGTCGAGGAGTAGCGGGCCTGCGAGGGCGACCCCGGCGCTGAAGTCCGGCACCGTGACGGGGAGCTCGCGGACAAACGCCCGGCGGCTCGCGCCGTCTTCCAGTTGCATCTCCACGAGGTAGCGCCCTTCGGACAGCGTGAGGGCCTGCGTCGTGGTGTCGATGAGCGAGTCGGCCTGCGTGGCCGCGTAGTCGGCGACGACAACGCGGCGCTCCCACTGGCGGCTCTCCACGAGCGTCTGCGCGTTGCCCTCGGCGTCGGTGCGGTAAATGTCGGCGGTGATCGTGTAGGTGGCTTCGAAGCCCTCGTCGCGGCTGAGGAAGCGAAGGTTCTGGTAGGGAGCGGCGGCGTAGAGGTCGAGGCGCCCTTGGTTGGCCTCGGCGGGCACCACCATCGTCTCGGCGAAGAACTCAGGCTCGTAGGCGGCGCGCTGGGCGGAGAGCGGGGCCGCTGCCAGGAGCAGGGCGGCCATCAGCAGCGCGCGGCAGACGAGCGGACGACAAGGAGCCATAGCAGAAGAGAGGCAGAGTCGTGGCAAGGAGTATGAGCGCCAGGGGCTGGAGTCGAGAGAAGCGCGGGGCGCAGCACGAGGCGTGGGGAAGCAAACACTCGCATGCGGCGAGCAACGTTAACATCCGACGGGGGCGAGAGCAAGGTGCCGGTGGCTCTGGCGAGCCGTCGCCACCCGCGCCGAACGGACCCGACACCGGGCCGAACGGCAGCGTGCCGGGGTAGCCGCGTGCACGGGCCGCGCCGTGCCGGGGGCGATTTGTGCCCCTGGTGCGCGCTCTCCGCCACACGTGCGAAGCCGGCGGTCCGCCCAGTCTACTGGAAGAGCGCCTGCACGAACGCGCCGCGGTCGAACACCTGGAGGTCGTCGATGCCCTCGCCCACGCCGATATACTTTACCGGGATCTGGAACTCGTTCGAAATGCCAATCACGATCCCCCCCTTGGCGGTGCCGTCGAGCTTGGTGAGGACGAGCCCCGTCACATCGACGGCCTGCGTGAAGGCCTCGGCCTGCCGGATCGCGTTTTGTCCCGTGGAGGCGTCCAGGACGAGGAGCACCTCGTGCGGCGCGCCGGGCACCTGGCGGTCCATGACGCGCTTGACCTTCGTCAGCTCGTCCATGAGCCCGAGCTTGGTGTGGAGGCGGCCCGCCGTGTCCACGAGCACCACGTCTGAGCCACGCGCGTTGGCCGCCGCGAGCGTGTCGAAGGCCACGGCGGCGGGGTCGGCCCCGTGGTACTGCTTGATGATCTCGACCTCGGAGCGCTGCGCCCAGATGTCGAGCTGCTCGATGGCGGCGGCGCGGAACGTGTCGGCGGCCCCAAGCAGGACCGAGCGCCCGGCCTGCTTGTAGCGGTGCGCGATCTTGCCGATGGAGGTCGTCTTGCCAACGCCGTTGACGCCGACCACCATCACCACGTGCGGGTGGTTGGGCAGCGGCGCGTCGAAGTCCGCCGGGCGGTCGGGTGCCGTGGAGAGCATCAGGTCGGCGATCTCCTGGCGCACGAGGCCGTCGAGCTCGGACGTGGAGACGTACTTGTCGCGCGCCACCCGCGCCTCGATACGCCGGATGATGTCGACCGTCGTCTTGACGCCGACATCGCTGGTGACGAGCACCTCTTCGAGGTCGTCGAGGACCTCATCGTCCACGGAGTCCTTGCCCGCGACGGCGCGGGTGAGCTTGCCGAAGAAGCTGGTGCGGGTCTTCTCCAGCCCGGCTTCGAGCTTTTCCTGCTCTTTCTCCTTCTTGCCGAATCCAAACAGGGCCATCGTTGGGGTGTGAGGGTGGGTGGGTGTGAGGGAGAAGCCGCGCTGCTCCAGCTTCGTCCATTCCTCCGGTCTGTGCTCAGCCTAAACCTGCGCGGCGGCGGGCCTCAGGGAGTTGGCTGCGGATGATGTTGCCGTTCTGATCGAGCGGGGCGTACGGCCCGAGGCGCATGATGGTTCGGAAGCGCACCGTGTAGCGGATGATGGAGATCGTCATCACGGCAGCGCTGCCGAGCACGAGTGCGTTCATCACCTCGGGGTCGGCCTTGAGGAGCGCGGCGAGGACCGTCAGCGCGAGGAGCGTCACGGCCACCTTGCCGGTCCAGAGGCTCGTCGTGAAGCGACCGAGGCGGCGCGTCTGCAGCAGCCCGCCGATGGCGAGGATGCTGTCGCGCACGACCACGAGCAGCACAAACCACAGCGGCAGGCTCGGCCCAGCGCTCTCGGGCCGCGTCAGCAGCGCCACCGTCACGAGCGCCGCGGCAAGCTTGTCGGCGGTGGCGTCGAGCACCTTGCCCCACTCGGTCACGGTGCCGGTCCTACGGGCCACCATGCCGTCGAGGAAGTCGGTGGCCATCCCGACGAGGATCAGCCCGAACATCCACCCGAGCGGGCCGCCCTGGTAGACGAGCATCGTGATCGGCACGATGAGGACGAGGCGGCTCAGCGTGAGCAGGTTGCCCGGCGTCCAGAAGCGCCCGAGGTCCGGGAAGCCTGGGTGCGAAGGCGGTGGTATACGGGGCGGCGGAGGCGACGGCGCTCCAGCACCCACGGACGCATGGTCTCCAGCAGCATCGCCGCCGGAGGCGTCAGGCGCGTTGGGCATCGGGTCAGCAGACATCGGGGGCGGTGGGGGCTGGACGAGCCTGAAGCTGGACGAGCCAACTAAGGTAGGGCGCTTTTGCGAAGCGCCTGGGGAGGCAACGTAAATTTGGCGCTTGGTGTCTAGAGCCAGCGGGTCGGTGATTCCGTACGTCAGTGCTTCAGCATCGGCCCGCCGCAAGGCCCTGTGCCCATTTGCGGGTACCGAATCTTATCGCACAATGCTCTGGTGCCCCCTGTATCGAAGCCTTAGCCTGTCATCGTTTGCTCCTCGTTGTCCTATTCGGCGGTGCGTTTGCCGTCCAGGTCGTCGCCTGGCTGGCGCTCGCCGTGGGGTTCACTCGCAGCCAACGAAGTGATGGGCCTGCAGGTGCCGTAGCTACGCCGAAGGATCTCCCCATCGCGGTGATCGTGGCGGCCCGCAACGAGGCCGCGCGCCTGCCCGCGCTGCTCGACGCGCTCGCCGCGCAGGCCCACGCGCCCGCCGAGGTGCTCGTCGCCGACGACGGCTCGACGGACGGCACGGCCGCCGTCGCCGAAGGGTACGCCGACCGTCTGCCGCTGCGCGTCCTCGCCATCGCCGAGGGCGACGCGGCGGGGCTGCCGCGCAAGAAGCATGCGCTCAGCCGTGCCATCGCCGCTGCGCGCCACGACCGCCTCGCCTTCACCGACGCCGACTGCGCGCCCGCGCCCGGCTGGCTCGCCGCCTTCGCCCGCGCCGCCGCCGCCGAGCCCGACGCCGTGCTCGTAGGCACCTCGCCGACCCGCCGCGCCCGCGCCGTGCCCGACACCCCGCCGTGGCTGGCGTCGCTCGTCCGCTTCGAGACGATGGTGACGGGCTTTCTCACCGTGGCAGCGCTAGGGCTTGGGCATCCCTACATGGCCGTCGGGCGCTCGATCTCGTACCCGAAGTCGCTCTTCGAGCGCCTCGGCGGCTTCGCGCACCAGGCCGCCTCGCTCTCCGGCGACGACGACCTGCTCGTGCAGGAGGTCCACCGCCAACGCGCCGCCCCCATTCGCTTCGTCGCCGATGCTGTAGCCCCGACGGACCCGCCCGCGACGCTCGGCGCGTGGCTCCGGCAGAAGCAGCGGCACACGTCGGCGGGACGCTTCTACGACCGCACGGCGCTGGCGCTGCTTACGGGCTTCCATCTCACGCACGGCCTCGTGTGGCTCGGCGCACCCGTCTTCTGGGCGACGGGCAGTTGGACCGGCGCGGGCCTACTCGCCGCGCTGCTGCTGATCCAGCGAGGCGTCCTGCGCCAGCCCGCCGTGACGCTCGGCACCGAAGACGTGATGCCCGCGTGGCCCTTCTGGATGTGGGGCTATGCGCTCTACAACAGCTTCGCCGCCCCACTCGGCGGCCTAGGGGCTCGACGATGGTGAGGCGCCCGGCTCGTTGCACGGCTCTAGTACTGCGACCAGTCGAGACGGTCGGCTCGTATTGGCCTCGAAGCCGCGTTTGGAGGTCCCCTCCCCCGCTTTCGCGAGGGCAGGCTCTGGACAGGGCAGCGCACTGCGCTCCGGGGTTGCCTGTCTTTTCGGGATAGGGGTGGTTGACTGAGATAGCACGGAGCCTGACAAGATGAAGTGGTCGGAGTACTAGGTTCTTTTCACCCCGGTCTTTTTTTCCCAGGGGGATGCGAAGCCTCCCAGCAGCGGGTCCACTCGCTGGGTCGGCCGCGGCTCGTCTCACTTTTTTTGCGTGACGTCCGATTTTTTTTCAGCGGGGTGAGCAGATGTAGCTGGCTCCTTCAGCAGAGACGGCAGTGAATGGGCTGTGACACCTTCCAGCGGTGAACCGAAGGACACCCGGAGGGGCATACCACTAGGGGATTTGATCGTTGCAACAGGGATGGAGCGGGGGCGCTTCGAGTCCCGAAGTGGGAACGCGCTTTGACTGGAGGGGGCTGGTCTGACTGCACACCCACACCCGATCACCCATCCCTCCTCCGATGTCACCCCTCCGACTCCCCCTGAACACCGCGTTTGCGTGCGCCCTGGCGCTGCTCGTGGCGGCCTGCGACTTCGCGGGCATCCAAAGCGACCTCGAAGACGCCACCACCGTGCGCCTGACCGTCCCGGCCCCGCCGGCCGAGTTCGCCGTCACCGTCATCGACGCCACCACCCAGCGCCCCGTCAATGGGGAGGTGAGCCTCACCATCGCAGGCGACGACGCCGCGCTGATTGTGGACCCGCTCTTCTACGACCCCATCGAGGCGGTCACGACCGCGAGCGGCACCATCGCCCTGGCCCTGCCCGACGGCACTGAGGTCTCCGCCGACGCGCCCGTTCGCTTCGACGTGATCGTGCGCGCCGACGGCTACATCACCACCGGCCGCTCCATTTCCATCCGCTCCACCGGAGCCGACGTCTTCGAGGTACGGATGCTGCCCCTCTCCGGCGAAGCGCCCGAGGGCGTGAGCGTCGCCGCCGACGCGGACGCCGGGAGCACGACCAACCAGGGCACCCTCCGCGAGCCCGTCACGATCACGACCCCGACGGACAACCAGACACAGGCCCGTGCCACCGTGACGATCCCCGAGGGCGTCACGATCACCGACGCGCAGGGCCGCGCTCTCCGCGGCGACCTCACCGCGACCGTCGCCTACTACAGCCCGCAGAGCCCGGAGGCGATGGCCCTCTTCCCGGGCGGCTTCGACGACCTCGCCGTGACCCGCGCCGACGGCAGCACCGCCCGCGGCGGCGCGCTCCAGACGGTCGGCTTCGTTTCCATCGACATCTTCGACGAGGCAGGCCGCCGCGCCGAGCAGTTCAGCGCGCCCCTCGACGTGACGATGGACGTGCCCGCGGGCATGATCAACCCGGAGACGGGCGCGCCGGTCGCCGCCGGGGACCAGATCCCCGTGTGGACCTACGACGAGATCACGGGGCGCTGGACCGAGGAAGGCAGCTTCACCGCGCCGGGCGGCGGCTTCATCGTCGGCGAGCCGACTCAGGACGGCCTGATCCCGCTCGCCTTCTCGGTGGACCACCTCTCGAACAAGGCAGGCGGCTGGTACGACACCGCGGCCGCGGCCTGCACCGACGGTGCCGAGCTCGTCCTCACCAACCGCAACGACCTGCCCGTGCGCGCCGTGATCACGGTGCCCGGCTACAGCTTCAACCGCACCATCCACATGCTCAGCGACACGCTGCGCCTCGACGGCTTCCCGTCGAACATCCCGTCGGCCAACGTCGCGTTCTTCTTCGAGGACGGCAGCCTCGGCAGCATTGCCGTGGACAACCCGTGCGGGGCTCGCGTGGAGGCCGAGCTCACCAACGTACCGTCCGACCGCGTGACGGCGGAGTTCCTCTCCAACGTGGTCTGCTCCAGCCAGAACGTGACCACGCTGCCGTCCATCCTCATCCAGGCCAACCGCGTCGGCGTGACGCAGCCGTCCTACCTCCGCGTGGAGAACGGCGAACTGACGGTGTCGGGCGTGATGATGGGGGCCGAGTACGAGGTGGCTGTGGACTACAAGACCCAAAACGACACCTACCAGCGCTACGAGCACTCCTTCGTCGCGGAGGGTGAGGTCGACGCCAACGGGCACGTCCGCATCGTCCAGGACTTCATCGACATCCAGGAGGTCTGCGCACGCCTCTAGTGCGCAGCGGCCCGGGCGGCCTGCACCCCCGCCCGGGCCTTCTACCCCCTACTCACCCCACCCTACCGATCCCATGACCCGTTTCCTTCTCCTGCTCGCGCTCCTGGCCCTGCCCGGCCTCGCGATCGCGCAAACCGGCGGCCTCGCGCTGCGCGTCGGCACCACCGGCGTCGGCGGCGACGTGATGTTCGGCGTGAACGACCGCGTCCAGGTCCGCGCCTCGGGCACGTTCCTGCCCTACTCCACGACCTACCTCCAGGAAGACGACCGCGTCGATGTCTCCTACGAGGCCGACGCCCAACTCTTCACCGTCTCCGGCCTACTCGACTACTACCCCTTCAAGAACGTCGTGCGTCTCAGCACGGGCATCGTCTACAACGCTTCGTCGGTGTCGGCGCTCGGCACCCCGGCCGAGTCCTACACGACGGGCGGCCGCACCTTCTCGCCGGAGCAGCTCGGCACCGTGCAAGCTGAGGTGAGCCACAGCGCTCAGATCCAGCCGTACGTCGGCCTGGGCTTTGGCAACCCGCTCTCGGGCGGCCGCTTCGGGCTGATGCTCGATATGGGCGTCTTCTACACCGGCTCCCCAGCCGTCACGATGGAGGCCACGGAGATGCTCGCACCGACCGCGGAGAACGCCCCGGCCATCCAGGAGGCGCTCAGCCCGCTGACGATCTACCCGGCCATCTCGCTCGCCCTCTCAGTCCGCTTCGGCGACTGAGTGCGAGCACCCTTCGGCTTCGACGCAGCGGCGGCCTCCCAGCGAGGTCGCCGCTGCGCGTTTAGGCGCTGCTCTCAGCCTCGGCGGGCGCTCGCGCCTGTTCGGCGAGCGGTCCCGCCCAAGTG
>JBCCLD010000054.1:0-15920 GCA_039027055.1 Bacteroidota bacterium | reverse complement strand
GCGCAACACACACCGTGCGTCCGGTGTGGGCCACACTCGGCGACGCCGAGGTGATGATCGACGTGGACCTCGACGGGGACGGCGATACGGATGAGACGCTGATGCTGCCGAACGAGGGCCTGCCTGTGGCCAGCGAGGACGAGGCGACCGGGTTCCCAGTAATCTTCGCGGTGGCGGCCTACCCGAACCCGACGCGTGCTTCAGCGACCATCGAGCTGGCGCTGCCGGAGGCCACCGACGTGCGTGCGGAGGTGTTCGACCTGCTCGGTCGCCGCGTGGCGACGCTGCACGGTGGCGTGCTCGCTGCTGGCACGCACCGGCTCGCATTCGACACCGCGCAGCTACCAGCGGGCGTCTACGTAGTGCGCGCGGTGACGCACTCGGCTGCGCTCACGCGGCGGATCACGGTAGTGCGATGATCCGTTCTCGCGCTCGATAGCGCTATGCCTAGCGGACAGGGCCGTTTGTGGTGGAACGGCCCTCCTGCACGCCCGGTCTGGACTTCCAGGTCGGGCGTGCTTCATTAGAAGCGCGAGGTCCGTGGGCGGGGCACGACTTCGCTCACAGCGGAAGGCTGCCAATTTTCGGTGCGTTCAGGAGCGGCGTGGTCGGGCAGCTTCAACGGAATGCGCGAACCGGCTATACTCCGTGCAGACCCATTCCGAAGCGCTTCCGCTGCGATCCAGCCGGGCTGTCGCTTCGCCGTTCTCCTACCAACCACACCCCCATCAGCTATGAAGCTCACCGTTGTAGGCGCGGGCAATGTCGGCGCGACCGTCGCCGAGTGCGTCGCGCGCATGGACATCGTCAACGAGATCGCCCTCATCGACATCCGCGACGGCGTCGCCAAGGGCAAGGCCCTCGACCTCTGGGAGTCCGCCCCCATCCACGGCTTCGACACCAAGCTCGTCGGCGGCGACGACTACGCGCTCACCGCGGGCTCGGACATCACCGTCATCACCGCCGGCCTCCCCCGCAAGCCGGGCATGAGCCGCGACGACCTCCTCGCCAAGAACGCCGAGATCGTCTCCAGCGTCACCGAGCAGATCGTCGCCCAGAGCCCCAACACGATCCTCATCATCGTCTCGAACCCGCTCGACGCGATGGTCTACGCCGCCTACCAGACGTCCGGCTTCGAGCCGTCCCGCGTGATGGGCATGGCGGGCGTCCTCGACACGGCGCGCTACCGCAGCTTCCTCGCCATGGAGATCGGCGTCTCCGTGCGCGACATCCAGGCGATGCTCCTCGGCGGCCACGGCGACACGATGGTGCCGCTCCCGCGCTTCACGAACGTCTCCGGCACGCCGATCACGAAGTTCCTCTCGGCTGAGCGCCTCGAAGAGATCGTCGCGCGCACGAAGAAGGGCGGCGGCGAGATCGTCGGCCTGATGGGCACGTCGGCGTGGTACGCCCCGGGCGCGGCCGCTGCCGAGATGGTCGAGGCCATCGTCAAGGACTCGGGCCGTGTGCTGCCCGGCGCGGGCTACTGCAACGGCGAGTACGGCCTGAACGATATGTTCATCGGCGTGCCGCTCAAGCTCGGCGCGGGCGGCGTCAAGGAGATCGTCGAACTCGACCTCGACGCCGACGAGCAGGCGCTCATGCAGGAGTCGGCCGACCACGTCCAGGTCAACCTCGACAAGCTCAGGGCGCTGATGAGCTAAAGGCTCTCGTGCTGCAAACGACAACGGGCACCTCGGCAACGGCTGGGGTGCCCGTTTTTAATGGGATGCGTTGTTGCTAGGCTGAAAACACGGCACGCCGCCGCCCGTTGGAAACGGGTGCAGGTTACATTCCAGGACCGCTCGTGTCTGAAGAAGCAGTTCAACCGCAGCAGGCCTATGACACAGGGCTGACACGTGCCTGGGTCTAGCTTGCTGCTGCATTCGTTGCGATGCGCTGCTCATCCGACACGGCGACCCATCGAACCGCCGACGTGGCGCGCGTCCCCCATCCATCTTGTCATCCTTTGAGGAACATGGCTGATCCCAACGTCAACGACGCCGCCCGCCAGAAGGCGCTCGGTCTGGCAATGAAGCAGATCGAGAAGCAGTACGGCAAAGGCGCCATCATGAAGCTCGGCGAGGCCCCCAAGGTCCGCATCGAGGCCATCTCGACCGGCTCGCTCATGCTCGACCACGGCCTCGGCATCGGCGGCGTGCCGCGCGGGCGCATCGTCGAGATCTACGGCCCGGAGTCGTCCGGTAAGACGACGCTCGCCACCCACATCATCGCCGAGGCGCAGAAGGTCGGCGGCACGTGCGCCTTCATCGACGCCGAGCACGCCTTCGACGCGTCCTACGCCGAGAAGCTGGGCGTCCAGACGGACGACCTCCTCGTCTCGCAGCCCGACACGGGCGAGCAGGCGCTCGAGATCTGCGACGTGCTCGTCCGCTCCGGCGCGCTCGACGTGGTCGTGATCGACTCGGTCGCGGCGCTCGTGCCCAAGTCCGAGATCGAGGGCGACATGGGCGACAGCCACGTGGGTCTGCAGGCCCGCCTCATGAGCCAGGCGCTGCGCAAGCTCACCGGCACCATCAACCGCACCAAGACGGTGCTCATCTTCATCAACCAGATCCGCGAGAAGATCGGCGTCTCCTGGGGCAGCCCCGAGACCACGACCGGCGGCCGCGCGCTCAAGTTCTACTCGTCCGTCCGCATGGACATCCGCCGCATCGGCGCGATCAAGGACGGCAGCGACGTGATCGGCAACCGCACCCGCGTGAAGGTGGTCAAGAACAAGGTCGCACCGCCGTTCAAGATGGTCGAGTTCGACATCATCTACGGCGAGGGCATCTCGTCCACGGGCGAGCTGATCGACCTGGCCGTGGAGGCCGACGTGATCCAGAAGTCGGGCTCGTGGTACAGCTACGGCGAGGTCAAGATCGGCCAGGGCCGCGAGGCCACGAAGCAGTGGCTCCTCGACCAGCCAGGCTACCGCGAAGAGATCCGCCACACCGTTCGCCGCGAGCTCGGCATGCTCGGCCCCGACGAGATGGAGGGCGACAGCGTGGCCGAAGAACCCGAACTGGCCGTCAACGGCGAGTGAGGCTCGCGCCCAAAGCTCGGTGCAGCGCGCCGCTCGGCTCCGGTCGGGCGGCGCGCTGCGTTTGTGTGATGGGGTGATGTTTGTGTGATGGGGTGATGAGGAACGGGGAACGCTCGAAGACGCGGCTAGGCCGATTTGCTTCTACGACCTATGACCCCCTAGGCACAGTTGTTGCCGACCTGAGGAGGTGGCCCCTTAGCCCGTGCCCCGCCATTACGCTTCGCCCCTCGCTCGGATGGATCACCCGACTGCCCGCGGCCTCCGCCGTACGCTGCTGCTCACGCAGGTCATCCTGGCCGCGCTCGTGCTGCTGATCCTCGTGCTGGCGTACGCCTGGGGCTCGCTCGTGGCACAACTTGGCGTGGTGGCGCTCCTGCTCGCCTGCTACGCGCTTCTGGTGGTGCGTCCGCTCGGAAAGAACATCGGTGAGGTCGTGGGCGGGGCCCTCCGGCGTGCCGAAGCGCTCCAGCGCGAGGTAGAGCGGCTGGAGGAGGCGCACGCGCGGGCACAGGCCGACGTGCAGGCCAAGAGCGCCTTCCTCGCCGCGATGAGCCACGAGATCCGCACGCCCATGAACGGCGTCATCGGCATGGCGAGCCTCCTCGACGAGAGCCGCCTCGACAGCGCGCAGCGCGACTTCGTGAGCACCATCCGCTCCTCCGGCGACGTGCTGCTCACGCTCATCAACGACGTGCTCGACCTCTCGAAGATCGAGGCGGGCGAGGTGAAGCCCGACCTCCGGCCCGTACCCCTCCGCCCACTCGTGGAGGCCGCCTTCGACCTCGTGGCGTCGCGCGCGGCGGGCAAGGGGCTCGACCTCGTCTACGCGCCCGCGCCCGGCGTCCCCGCCCAGATCGAGACTGACCCGACGCGGCTGCGGCAGATCCTCGTCAACCTCCTGTCGAACGCCGTGCGGCACACGGCTCAGGGCGAGGTGGTCGTGGCTGTTCGTCCGGAGCAAGCTGGCTCTGACCGTCTCGTGTTTGACGTACGCGACACCGGCGAGGGCATGTCGCAAGACGTTCTCGCGCGGCTGTTCCGGCCTTACCAGCAAGCGGAGCGCCAGCAGGAGGGCACCGGCCTCGGACTGCACATCTGCAAGCACCTCGCGAAACTACTCGGGGGCCGTATCGCAGCGCGGAGCGCCGCTGGCGTTGGCTCGACGTTCACGGTAACGATAGCAGCCCCCGCCGTAGACCACGACGAACCGGTGCTAAGCGGCCTGGAAGGCTATGCCGTGGCAGTGACAGTGCCCAACCGCGCGCTGCGTGAGGCCCTCGCCGTGCGACTGCGGGTGTGGGGGCTCGACGTCACGCCGTATGCCACCCTCGCGGATGCCGAGGCGGCCTTGGCCGAAGGGCACCGCTACCACGCCCTGGTGCTGGATCTCACCGCCGACGAGGCGGGCGCATCAGGTCTGGCGCGGCTCAACGCTGTGCAAGCCAGTCTTCCGGTCGTGGGGCTCGCCGGTCTCCAGCAGCCTGTCCGCGACCTTTCCCTCGCGGTGCGGCTTACGAAGCCTGTCAAAGACATTGCGCTGCACGAGGCACTGCGCTCGGTGCTTGCGCCCACCCAGGTGGTGCAGACGCACGCGACACCGAAGTCCGCCACCGACAGGGTCTCCCTGCGCGTGCTGCTCGTCGAAGACCACGCGATCAACCAGAAGGTGGCGTTGCGGCTCCTTGAGCGCATGGGCGTCGACGCCGACCTGGCGGCGAACGGTCGCGACGCGGTCGACGCGGTGCAGCAGGCTGCCTATGACCTCGTGCTGATGGACGTGCAGATGCCCGTCATGGACGGCGTGGCAGCCACCCGTGCCATCCGTCAACTCGACCTGCCTGCCCAGCCGCGCATCGTCGCGCTCACCGCTGAGGCGATGGACGGCGACCGCGCGACCTTCCTGGAGGCAGGCATGGACGACTACCTCGCTAAGCCCTTCAGCTTGGAAGACCTTTCCGCTGTCCTAGACGAGGCCGGCCTGGTCGTGACCCCTACCGATCCACATCCGGTGCTCCCACGCATGGCCGAGCCGCGCTTGGCCGAACCGCACTCGGGCGGGTCGCACTCGGGCGGGTCGCACTCGGGCGGGTCGCGCACGACCGATCTGGGCGCGAACCAACAGAGCAGCGCCGAGCCCGCCGAGCCGACGGCCGCCCTGGACTACCAGGCGCTCCGAGCCCGCCTCGCCCATCTCGTCGGCGACGACGACCCGGCGTTCATGCGCGAGACGCTCACCAGCTTCCTCATCGGGGGGCCACTGCTGATCGGCGAGATCCAAGACGCGCTCTACCGCAACGACCGCGCCGCGGCGCGCAAGGCCGCCCAGACGCTCCGGTCCAGCGCCGCGCTACTCGGAGCCGAGGCGCTCACCGAGGCGTGCCGTGCGCTCGAAACGGCGCTGCTCGCCGGTAGCGTCACCTCTGGAAGCCCCGAGGTGCAGGCCGTCCAGCACGCGTACCGGGAGATCCAGGCACGCATGGAAGGGGCCCTCGCCGAGGAGCAGACCCAGGCCCGCCGGGCCAAGCCGGACGCGGCCTCAGCCCGCCTCGTTGCCATGGCGGAGTCGGGCTAGCTCCTCGCTGACCTCGATCAGGCGCTGGCCGGTCGCCTGGGCCACCGCCCACAGCAGCTTCGCGGCGAGCCGCGGGCGCTGATCGATGAGCTTGTGCAGCACCGGCTGGGCGAGTACGGCCACGTGCGTGTCGGTCTTGGCGCGAATCGTGGCCGAGCGCACCGCCTCGTTTAGCAGGGCGATCTCCCCGAAGCAGGTCCCCGCCGATAGCGTGTGGATGATCCGGCCCTCCGGCTCGGCGACGACGACGACCTCGCCCTCGCGGATGACGAACAGGCCCAGGCCGGGGTCGCCCTTGCGAAAGATCGTAGCGCCTGCCATGTAGTAGCGGTCGTGCATGGCCCGGTGGAGTTGCCCCCGTTCCCGGTCCGACAGCGTCGCAAAGAGCGGACTGCGGCGGAGGTACGCCATGTCCGCATCGGAGCCCGTAAGGGTCGACCAGAGGCTCATGAGGCAGGGGACGGGGAGAGGGGGGCGTTCGCGTCGGTAGGCAGGGCGAGGACAAACAGGGCTCCAGTGGACGCAGCATCGTCGAAGCTCTCGTCGCGGGCCTGAAACGTAAGGCTCCCGCCATGACTCTGCGCGATGTCGTGGCTGATCGAGAGGCCGAGGCCGGTGCCCTGGCCCGTGGGCTTGGTGGTGAAGAAGGGCTCGAATAGGCGCGCCTGGGCGGCGTCGGGCACGCCGGGGCCGTTGTCGGCGACCGTGATCGTGACGCGGTCCTCCGTGCGGCGTGTCCGGACGGTGACGGTCGGACGATAGCCTGGCGGAGCGCTCGGAGACACGCTGTCGCCGGAGGCCGGTTGCGCGTAGCCGCGTACCGCCTCGAAGGCGTTGGAGAGCAGGTTGAGCAGCACCCGCCCAAGGTCTTGCGGCAGCGCGTCGATAGTGCCCGCTTCAGGATCGAGGTCGCGTTCTAGCGTGACCTGAAAGCCGGGGTGCCGCGCGCGCATACCGTGGAAGGCGAGGCCTAGAAACTCCTCCGCAAGCGCGTTGACCTCCACCGCCCGGCGTTCGCCCTCGCCGCCGCGCGCGTGCGCCAGCATACCTCGGACGATGCCGTCGGCCCGCCGCCCGTGCTCCTCGATCTTGGTGACGTTGGTGCTGAGGTCGGCGAGGAGTTCGGCCACCTCGGCGCGGTCGTCGTCAGTGAGCGTCGCGGGGTCGCGGCCGAGCAGGTCCGCAAGGTCGTCCACGTAGTCGGTCGAGAGCGCGGCGAAGTTGGTGACGAAGTTGAGCGGGTTCTTGATCTCGTGCGCGATGCCCGCCGTGAGCCGCCCCAGCGACGCCAGCTTCTCCGACTGGACGAGCTGCGTCTGCATCGTGCGCTCGCGATCAAGAGCGTCCTGTAGCGTGGCCGTGCGCTCCTCGACGCGCTGCTCCAGGGTCTCTGCATAGGTCTGCAGCTGCTGATCGGCCTCGGCGATGGCGTCGGCCATCTCGTTGAAGCCCGTCGCGAGCGCGCCCAACTCGTCGGACGAGTGGATCTCGACGCGGGCGTTGCGCTCGCCGCGTTCGAGGCGCTGCACGCCCGCCAGGAGCTGCGCCAGCGGTTGCAGCAGGCTGGCTCGGAAGAATAGCGGCAGCACGCCCAGCACAAAGACCGTCGCGAAGAAGACGATCCGCGCCAGCGGGTCGACCTCGGCATGCGCCCGGGACCGGTAGCGCGCCGCAAAGTCTTCGACGAGGCCTTGGCCGGGCTCGACCAGCAACGCTTCCCCGCCGAGCCGCACGGGCAGCGCCGTAGCCAGCCCCTCGTTCCACAGGCCCCGGAGCCCAAAGGTGGGGGCGATGGGCGGACCTTCGTAGCCAAGGTCCACCGTGCCGTCGGGATACAGCGTTGCGCGGAGCGTGATAGGCACGCCGCGCGAGAACTCGTATTCGTGCTGCCAGGTGAATGCCACCGCCTCGTCCCCCATGGCAATGAACGTCCGTGTTTCGGTCCCGCCTGAACTGCACGGGGCCAGGAGCGCGGCGATGAGCGGCCCGTCGGTGTTGAGAAACGGGAATGCTAGGTCCGCAGGCTGGTCGAAGTGGAGTGCTCCGTAGGGGTTCGGGTGAACCGTGTCGAAGGCCGCGTCGAATAGCGGAAAGGGGAAGGGCAGCGCGAGGCCCTCAGCCAGGTCGGCGTCATCGAGCGGTTGCCCCACGGCGGGCGAGAGGTTGACGTCCGCAGCGTCGACCAGTGCGACTTTGTAGCCGCCGTCGTCCAGCGGACTGATCCGGATCGTCTGGACGCTTGGGAGCGCATTGCCCGCCTCGCGGGCGATGTCCGTGGGGTTGAAGAGCCGCACGCCTGCCAGCCCAAGGAACGCCAGCACCGTCGCCAACACCAGCCCGACGAGTTTGCCCTGCACCATCGTGGGCTCGCGCGCGTGGTTGATGAACGCGACCACGTAGCCCAGAGACAAGGCGAGCCCGCCTAGCAGCGCGACGTACTGAAAAGCCCGCAGCCCAATGATGTCGAACGAGACCAGGAAGTTGGCGAGGCCGATCGCGCCGAAGACATCGGTCAGGAAGCCGAACGCAAGGTGCCCCCGCGCGTCGTGCGTTGGGGGCCACCACCTACGGCTGGCAGCGCGTTGGAAGCGGCGGTACTGCCGCGCGTGCACCACGCCTGCCCAGACAATGCCCACAAGCAGCAGCACGCCATAGACGATGAAGAGCCCTTCGAGCACGACGAGCGAAGGGGTGGCGGCCGTCCAAAGGCTCACGCCTGCCAGCACCGCGAGCACGGTCGCCGAGATCCCGAGCACCGCGCGACGCTCCCGTGGGAAAGGATCGGCGAGAAACGTGTAGGCAAACTGTACCAGGGCCCCGACCGTCGTTGCGGCGAACAAGTAGAGCCCGAGCACAGCCAAGAAGCTGCCCAGCGAGGTTACGGGCACCACCGAGGTCAGCAGGAAGCAGCCTGCGTAGGTGGCCAGCGCCACCATCGCGCCCGCGAGCCAGCGTGTCGACGAAACCCGGCTGCGCAGCGCGAGCAGGTACGCCGCCGTGAGCCCCGCCAGCAGCGTCTGGCAGAGCAATGGGATCGAAGCAGGCGTGAGCGTGAACATGGGGACTAGGCAGGACGAGGGCAAGGTAGCACGCAGCGCCGCCGTCCCCCCAGCCCCGGCGCTGCCCCAGACAACGAAGGCGCGCCCGCGAGTCGTCCCCGCAGGCGCGCCTTCGTGCGCGTGTGTGCGCTGTAGCGTCTAGCTCACAGCAGTGCTAGAGCGCAACAGGGCCGCGGGCATCGTCGCCGCCGATCTGGAACAACTCGTTCGTGCTGTCGAACACGTTGGTGCCGTTGGCATCCTCGTAGGGCGACTCGATGTAGCCGATCAGGTTCTCGACGAAGCGGTTCTCGGCGGAGCCAGCGCTGGCCTGGACACCGACGCCGAAGCCGATGAGCGCATTGCCCGCGACGAGGTCGCGCTGCGGCCCGGCCGGGTCCTCGGTGTCCGGCGCGGGGTTGTAGCAGACGCCGATCAGCCCGAATTCGCCCGTCTCGGCGCGGTTGCCAATGATGCGGTTGCGGACGCTGCCGCCGCCGCGTACGAAGATGCCCAGGTTGGTGTTGTTGGCCACGTTGCCGAGCACGCGGTTGCGCGAGCTGTTGACGAGCAGGAAGCCGATCTGCGGCGCGACGCCGTTCGGCGGGTCGGCGAACTCGTCGCCGCCTTCCACGGTCACGCCCACGACGGCCGTGCGGTCGGTGCCGAGCCACTGCACGCCGATGCCGAACGTTTCCACGGTGCCGTTGGTGACGAGCACGCGCGAGACGCCGTCGAGCACGATGCCGCGCCCAGCCTTGTTGCCGGGGCCGGTGATGGTGTAGCCACCGAGGTCGAGGAACACGTTGTTGGCCTGGATGACGATGCCGTCGCCTTCCGTGGTGAAGCCGTTCATGAGGGTGTAGAAGCCCGACTCGGTGATGGTCGTCGGGCCGCTGATCGCCTCGACGCCCATCGCGGCGTCGGCCGCCACGGCGGCGGCGGTGCGCATCGTCTCAGGGGAGGCCGTATCGATCTCAGCCGCCACGGCGGCTTCGATGGAGGTCGGTGCGACGGCAGCAGGGGTCTCGGTGCCGGCGAGGTCGCCCGCGTCGCAGGCGGCGAGGAGGAGCGGGAGAACGAGCGCCGCGAGGAGCGTGCGCGAAGGGGAGCGAAGCATGAGAAGAGAAAGTTGGAGAAGCCGGCCCAAGTGGGGCGATCCCGGTCGGGCAACGGACTGCGTTCAATCTGCTTAGGAACAGCCCGGCGTAGCCTCACGCACGGGTCATTCTTTCTCATATCGACGCCACGCCAACGTCACGCGACGATCACAGGCGAAGTGACAAGGCGGAACTGCAGGTGGCGCGCGACGCTGTGTTCAAGAGTGCCCCCACGGCGAAGCGGGGCACCCTCAACCCTCAACCTAGCCCGCTACGAACACCGCATGGAAGGTGATCGTCTCGGCGATGGCCTGATCCTTCACCTGGTCCATGAGGCTCGCGCCATAGTGCAGGCCCCAGCGGGCACGCTCGATGGTGAGCGTGGCCTCCCCGGCTACCGCGCCGGACATCGCATGCGGACGGACGCGCACCGGAAACACGACGCGCTGCGACTGCCCCCGCACGCGGAGGTTGCCGGTGACCTCAAACGTGAGAAAGCCCTCCGTGTCGGCGCGGCCGAGGCGGCGGGCGTCCTGGATGAGTAGGTGGCCCCGCGGGTGGCGTGCCGTGTCGAAGAGCCGCTCGTGTATCACCTCCATCACCTCGTCCAGCTCGCGGCCCGTCGCATTGGTGCACGTCGCCGCGTTGATGTCGAAGATGAGGAAGCCGGCCAGCGTCGAGTCGGAGACGTCGAGGCGCGCGTCGGCAAGGCTTACGAGGCCATGGTAGTCCTTGCCAACCTTCGCCACGGTCCACTCGATGCGGCTAGACCGTAGGTCGAGCGGCAGCGGCGATGGGACGGGAGCGGTGGCCCCCATCGAGACGAGGGCGGCCAGCACGAGGAGAAGACGGCGAAGCAGCATGGGACGGCGAGGTGGGGGGCGCGTCCAGCGCCCTGTTGCCTCGTCGTAGTTCTAAAGCAACGCCAACCCTCGGGTGTTCTGGATTGGTGCGTCCAATTCGAGCGTGATGTGGACAAAAAGCCGTGCTAAAGTGGTCCAAACGGCAAACCTATGATGCAGCTGTTGCTTTTGTCTCAAAGACGTTCACGGCCTCGCGATACATCGTCGCGTGGAGGTCAGCCGTAGCGGCAGGCGTCTCAGCGTAGCCGCCCGAGAGCAGCAGGCACAGCGGGATGTCGGCCGCGCGGATCGTCTGGCAGACGAAGCGGTCGCGGCGGGCGAGGCCAGCGCGGGTGAGCGCGAGCCGCCCAAAGCGGTCCCCGTCGAGCACGTCCACGCCGCCGAGGTAGACGACCAGATCAGGGGCGGCCTCGGCGAGCACCTCCGGGAGGTGATGGCGCAGGGTAGCGAGGTACGCGTCGTCGTCGGTGGCGTCGGGGAGGGGCACGTCCCGGGACGAGGGCGGCTTGCGGAAGGGGTAGTTCTTCGCGCCGTGCACCGAGAAGGTGTAGACGCTCGGGTCGTCGGCGAAGAACGCGGCGTTGCCGTTGCCCTGGTGCACGTCGAGGTCCACGATGAGCGCGCGGCGGATCCAGCCGGAGCGCTTCGCGACGCGTAGCGCCACGGCCACGTCGTTGAGCACACAGAAGCCCTCGGCGTGGCCGGGCATCGCGTGGTGCGTGCCGCCCGCTAGGTTGCCCGCGACGCCGTCGTGTAGCGCCATGAGCGCGGCGTTGATGGTGCCCTGCACGGCGAGGCGGCTCCGGCGCACGAGCGCGGGCGACCACGGGAGCCCCATCCGCCGCTCCTCCTGTTTCGACTGCTGCCCCGACGCCAGCGCGTCCAGGTAGGTCTGCGTGTGGACGAGCAGCAGGTCCGACCAGTCGGCCTCGCGCGGCGCGATCACGTCGGTGGGGCGGATCAGCCCCTCGCGGACGACGATCTCGTGCAGCGCCGGGAATTTCGCCATCGGGAAGGGGTGGCGCGGGGGGAGGGGTACGAAGTAGCCAGGGTGGTAGGAGACGCGCACGCAGACGGGAAGAGCGAAGGGCCAGACGAGAAGGGCGGTAGCGGGGAGCCGCGTTCCACGCTCGACCTGTGCGCAAAGTGCCGACGCGCGAGTAGCGACTCAGCCGAGGCCCATCGCGGCGAGGTGGGCCTCCACGGTCAGCGGCGCTGCGGTGTACGTGCGTCCGAAGCGGTCCGTCGCCTCGACGGTCACGCGGGCGAGGTCGGCATTGCCGGCTGTGGCCGTGAGGAGGTGGTTGGTCGGCACGGGGTCCACCCAGCGGCGGTTTTCGCGCACGGGCAGCGTGTCGCCGGCGTGAAGACGAACGGAGAGCGGGTCGAGGCCGAGGCCTGCTGTGAGCGCGCCGCGCTGGTCGCTGCCCTCGTGCCACACGACGGTCCACGCGGGGTCCCAGTCCCACACGTTGGCGATGAGTGCGTCGGGTCGCTCGGCGTCGCTGCCCGACGTGTAGACGCGGAGTTGGTCGTCGAGCGAGCCGCCGGTCGGCTTGTAGCGCCAGCGGAGCTCCTCGCCGCGCGCCTCGAAGACCGCGTAGCCGCTCGGCGTGCCGTCGTGGCAGATCGGTCCGCTCCACCACGCGCCGCTGACCGTGCCGATGATGTGCTCGTGGACGCCCCCCTCGAAGACGTGCTCGGACTCGTGGGTGTGTCCCGAGACGAGGTGCGCCTCGAAGGGTTCGAGGAGCCGGTAGAGCGCCTCGCGGTTCTGTACGGAGCCGCGCGCGGAGGGCCGCTCGTCGCCCACCCGGACGTAGCGCGAGCCGAGCGCCGGAATGTGCAGGTAGACGACGACCGTCCGGCCCGGCGCGATGCGCGCCAGGTCGGCGTCGAGCCACGCCAGCTGGTCCGCGTCGAGGTAGCCCGCATACTGCGCGCCCGACCAGAACACATCATCGAGGACGACGTGGTGGACGGCCCCGCGGTCGAACGAGTAGTAGCGCGGCCCGAAGTGGTCTTCAAAGGTCGCCGTCGAGGCCTCGTCGGTCATCGCCTCGAAGAGGATGTCGTGGTTGCCGACGACCTGGAAGAACGGCACGCCGATGCGCTGGACGGCCCGCTCGTACTCCGGGAAGAGCGCGAGGTCGTCGAACATGATGTCGCCGACGGTGATGCCGAACGCGGGCACGTCGAGCGCGGCGACGAGCGCTCGCACGTCGGGAACGGTCTGCGCGTGAAGGAGGCTGGTCTCGTAGAGGTCCTGCGTCTGCGGGTCGGCCCAGGCGATGACGGCGTGGTGTTCGTCGTCCAACTCGAGGGGCGTGAGGTCGAACGTGGTCGTCTGCTCCTCGCTCGTGCGCGTGATCGGCTCGTAGAAGCGCGCGGTGCCCGTCGCATTGGTAGGGATCTCGTAGCCCGCAGGCGTGCTCATAAACACGTGCGTCCGCGACGAGTCGGCGATGAGCGAAAACGTTCCGTCGGCCGCCGTCTCCACGACCTGCATGCCGTCCGATACTGCCACGCCTCCGAGTCCTCGCCCGCCCGCCCGCACGACGCCTTGGATGCGGACGGGACGGAGGCGGCGCGGTGCAGCGAGCGCACGGGTGAATGGGGCCGGAAAGGCGAGCGCGGCGCTGGCCGCGAGGGAGCGCTTGACGAAAGAACGGCGGGAAAGCATGGCACGTAGGGTCGAGTCAGAGACACGCAGTCTGGAAGGATAGCGCTGTCCCTACGCACGATGCGTAAGCCTGGGGCTACAGGCGTAGCACCGCCATGAGGGCACGGCTATCGAGGCAAGGACGGCCCGTTGGAAACCGGTCTAAGAGCGGTGCGGTGCGGGGAGCGCTGGGCGTTCGAGTGCGGCACGGTCCCAGTTTGCGAAGTTGGCTGCGGCCTCGTAGGTCGTCTGGAGGAAGTCGAAGAGCGCTGCGTCGGGGTCGTCGGCGGTGCGGACGGCCTCGTAGGGCAGGACGAACTCGCCGAGGTCGGCGTGGTAGGTTGCGGCGGTCGGGCGGATGTCGGCGGTGCGGTAGCCCTCCGGCTCGGGGTAGGCGTAGGCGTAATACGCCGGTTCGCCGAGGCCCGCGCCTGCCCAGTAGCCGGCGCTGGACACCTCGTGCGACTAGGCCTCCTCCATCACCCAGTCGGCGCAGTTGGGGGCCCCACCGGGGTGAGCCGGAGCCGTGCGCCCCGAGAAGCGCGTCAGGGCGAGGTCGAACGCGCCCCAGAAGAAGTGCACCGGGCTCGACTTGCCGATGAACCGAGCCCGGAAGCGCGTGAGCACACGGTGGCTCGCCACGAGGATCTGCCAGTGGCGGTGCGCGGCGTCGGCGTCGTAGGCGGCGTTGATCTCGTCTTCGTCAAACGGAAGCACGGCACCCGGGATCTCGACGGGCATGGGCCAGATCGACATGGTGATGCCGTGCGCAGCGAGCATCTGCATCAGTCGGTCATAGAACGTTGCCACGGACATCGGGCGGAGGGCGAACGAGCCGGCGGCCCCGTCGTCGGTGGTGAGGTGCAGCCGATGGTCAACAAAGTCAAACGCCAACTCGAACGCATGGACGTCGTGGCGCATCAGTCGGGTCGAGAGCCCGCGCGTGGTGACGTAGAGCGGAATGTGCCAGGCGTGGTTGGTCCACGGCATCACAGCGAGGCGCACCTTGCCCACGATCTGCGTCCAGCGGTGGAGGGTGGCGTAGGTCGGCTCCCAGTCGGCGAACGGAAGGGCAGGCCAAGGCATGGCAGAAGGGAAGAAGAACGAAGCGGGACGTGGGGGAGGGGTGGGACGACAGCAGTACCGACCCTGATCCAGGAGCAGGAGTGCCTATGAAGGCAGAAGGCGAGGGGGGACGTGAAACGCCGCCGTTCAAAAACGCCCAGCCCCATTGCGCAGGGGGGAGAGACCCCCTACCTTGAAGCGCTGTCTTTGGAAGCGCTTCCGAAACTAAAGAGGCGGCGCAACTCTTGCGGGGGCTGGGTGTTCGTTCTCATGCACACCTAGGCGAACCGCTTGCACGTCCTCGCACCCTGCGTCTCGCGCCGCCGTCCCTCCTTCTCTTTTTTCCCGAACGCCCATGAGCACCGAGGCTCCGCAGTCCTCCTCCTCCGACCTCACCCTCCCGTCCGGCGACGGGGCCGTCGCCGAGGTCTCCGATGTCAACGTCGCCGCGCCTGGCGACACCGCGATGCCGCTCAACGACAAGGCCAAGTACGCGCAGAAGTACGAGCGCCCGCTCTCCGCGTACGAGAAGGCCAACGCCGACGAGTTCGATCCGCGCTGCGTACCGCAGACGCTCACCGAACCGCCGCCGCTCGGGGCCGCCATCGAGCCGCCCGTCTACCCCGAGCGCGACCAGGAGTCATGGCGCTTCCTCTTCGAGCGGCAGATGGACCTCCTGCCCGGCCGCGCGGGCGAGGCGTTCCTCGAAGGCGTCGAGACGCTCGGGCTCAACGCCGACGGCATCCCGCACCTGCGCGACCTCTCGGCGAAGCTGGAAGCCGCCACCGGCTGGCAGGTCGCCCGCATCCCCGGCCTGCTCCACGAGCGCCAATTCTTCGAGTTGCTGGCCAACCGCCAATTCCCGTCCACGGACTACATCCGGGAGCCGCATGAACTGGACTACACGCCCGCGCCCGACCTCTTCCACGACATCTTCGGCCACATGCCGATGCTGACGCAGCCCGCCTTCGCGGACTTCTACCAGCTCTTTGGCCAGGCCGCGCTCAACGCCGAGGGCCAGGACCGCGTCAGCCTGGAGCGCTTTCACTGGTTCACCGTCGAGTTCGGCCTGATCCAGCAGCCCGAGGGCCTACGGCTCTTCGGCGCGGGCATCATGTCGTCGGCGAGCGAGGTCGTGCACGCGCTCGGTGACGAGGCCACGCGCTACGGCTTCGACCCGCACCGCATCATCCACCAGGACTACGACGTGTGGCACCTCCAAGACGTGCTCTTCGTCGTGAAGTCGTTCGATGGCCTCGTGGACGGGTTCCGAGGCTGGGCCAAAGGGCGGAACCTGCTGTAGGACCACAACCCTCGGCTAGCGACCCGAAGGCAGGGGCACGACAGTAGGCCTCTGTGCGTTGCATTGCCGTTCTGGGCAAGCGAAGTGATACCAAGTCCGCCTGATGAGTTGCGATGGTGTCATCCTGCCCCCAACCGTCTACAGTGCGGTTCAGAGCCGAAGGCCGGCGAAGCCAATCTCTGGCGATTGTGGTGTTTCGAGGCATCGCTGAGATGCTGAATCAAGTTCAGCATGACCAGGTCGAAAGTTTGCAGCCGGAGTTGGTATC
>JBCCLD010000053.1:0-15935 GCA_039027055.1 Bacteroidota bacterium | reverse complement strand
CGACCGGCTTCAAGAGCGTCGCGCACTTCTGTCGGCGGTTCAAGACGGCCTACGGTGTGTCCCCCGCCGCCTATGCGGCCGAGCGAAAGCCACTGGAGCCGTCCAGGTCGGAGGCCTAGCTGGTGTAGTCTCGGGACGGTGGCGGAGGCTTGCCCGAGCGTCCCAATGTGTTGCCTGAGCGTGTTGGATACGCGAAGGCAATAGCCTGGAACCAGGAGGCAAGCCCAGATTGCCGAGGCCTGCCGTCCTTGCAGACTACGCGTTCATGCGAGTCTCACCAACGCCTACCTCCCCCATGCTCTTGTCTACATATCGGTCTAGCCTCGTCCAGGGATGCCTGTACGCCGCGCTCCTGATCGCCCTCGCACCGATCAGCACAGCCCAACCACTAAACGACGAGCCCAATACGTACTTCCCCATTCTGGTCAACGCGGGCACGACAAACGCTGTGAGTGTTTCAACAGCAACCGCCACAGACGACCCCCAGTACTCGCCGTCGTGCCAGGCCTTGAGTAGCAAGGGGGTGTGGTACGCGGTGAGCTCGTTTCCAGAAATCGCAACCATCACGATCGATACGGTTGGCTCGGACTTCGACACGATCCTCTCGGTCTGGACGGTGAATGCCAACACCAGCGAACTCCAAGAAGTGGCCTGCGACGACGACGGCGGAGAAGGTCGGCTGTCGCTGATCGAGACCACGCTCCAACCGACTCCGTTCACCTACTACATCCAGATCTCGGGGTTTAACGGGCAGAGCGGCAACAGTGTCGTCCGTGTAAACCCAGGGGCCGTCGACCTAGGCCCTCCGGACGACTTCTTTCAGAGGCCGAACGAGGCGCTGCCGATGCTGTTCGGGCGCACGCATCAGTCGTTCAACACCAACGCCTCCGAGTTTGGCAACGACCCACCCTCGTGCACCAACAGTAGCGGCGGTACGGGCACCAATGACATTTGGCGCAGCTTCGTCTCGGAGACGAACGGCTTTGTCACCATCGACACCTTCGGCTCCAATTTCGACACGGTGCTCTCGGTGCACGACCGCTTCGCCAACGAGATCAACTGCAACGATGACGGCGGAACCGGCACGGACAGCCGCAATGCACGCATTGCCAACTTGCCCGTCAACGCAGGGCTGGAGTACCTCGTCCGGGTGGCAGGCTACAGAAACAGCGACGAAGGCTCAATCTTGATCAACCTCTCGGAGGTGACCGGCTCGCCCGTCGCCAACGAGGAGGAGGCGCTCCCCGAGGCGCTCGTGCTCGATGGGGTCTATCCCAACCCGTTCAGCACCGAGGCTACGGTGTCGTACACCCTTGGGGCTGCTGCGCCCGTCCTGGTGGAGGCCTATGATCTGCTCGGCCGCCGCGTCGCCACGCTGGCCGATGGGCTGCAGGCCGCCGGACCGCAGGCGCTAACCTGGACCGCCGACGGCCTTCCTGCGGGCGTCTATGTGATCCGGGTCCAGTCGAAGGACCGTGTGGAGACCACGCGGGCGACCGTGCTGCACTAGCCCCGGCTCATTGGAGGGCGCGGCGGCGGCGATCCTCCCAAGCGAGGGTCTTTGGGTTTGTCCTCGCCGCGCCCGTACCTAGCATCTCGTCACGCGCCTATCCCCCTATTTATGAATCGCTCTCGTCACGCCTGCCCGGGTAGCTGGGCGGAGGTCCGCTGGCTGGTCTCTCGGAGGTGGGTGCTGAGCGTTGCGCTGCTCTTCCTGCCGCTGGCCGCTCAGGCGCAGTCGGTATCGCTTCAGGTGATCATCCCCAACCCGAACGACATGCCGCGAACACTCGGCGAGTGGGAGGGGGCTGCTGACGTGGTGCAGGTGATCGTGACCAACGCGGGTACGGCATCCACGGACGACCTTCGCATCGCGCTGCAACTCCGTGGCCAGCGCCGTGGCGAGGTCGCCCGCACGGACAATGGGAGCCCCCTGCAGCCGCGCTTCGTGCTCGGCGCGGGCGAGACGCGCCTCCTGCTGTGGGACGAGGCCATCGACCCCAACGCGATCCGCATCGCGGACAACCTAGAAAACGAGTTCCGCCGCGACGGGCTTCCCGAAGACGTCTACCTCCTGTGCGGACAGATCCTGGACGATGCGGGTGCGTCGGTGAGCGGCCCTGAGACTTGCGCCTCGTTCCTTGTCTACGAGCCCGATGCCCCCACAGCGGTCTATCCCATCGGCGGCGAGGCGGTCAACCCTGAGGCTTTGGTCTTCCAGTGGGCCCCGAGCCAAGACGCACGGTCGACGTACCTCCTGACGGTCAAGCCTCGCTTTGCCGGGCAGTCGGTGGTGACGGCCATGCAGGCCAACCCCGTCCAACTCGACGTGGAGGTGGCCACGGGCAGCTACCTCTACCTCCCGTCGGATGCGCCGTGGGACCTCTACCCGGATGCCGTGGGCTACGTGTGGCAGGTGCAAGAGCTCCGCGACGGCGTCCCCGCCGGACGGGACGACGGGCGCAGTCCGGCGGCGGCGTTCGTGCTCCGGGAGCAGCCTGCGTTTGGCGACGTGGACCGCTTTGGCGCGCCCGCTCCGCCCCCGCCTCCGTCCCCTGGCATCCAGTTCGAGATTGGCGCACGCACAGGGGCGTCTCCCGAAGGCTATGCCGCCACCGGGCTCGCCACGACAGGGCTTGTCGCCTCGCGACAGAGCTTCGAGGCTGAGCGCGCCCGCCACGCGCCCGCGCCGCCGGCCCGCGTCCCCGTCACGCTCACGGGGAGTGCCACGGCCAGCTTCGACGTTTACAGCCAGAGCGGCCTCACCCGAGACCGCCGCCCCGGCGGCGCGCTGCTCCTCAACGGCCAGGTGACCGCCACCGTCGCCGGACTCTACACGATCCCGCTCTCGCTCTACCTCTCGACGGAAGACGCGGGCTACCAACTGCCCTTCAACCAGATCGGCCTCAGCCCCACGTTTGGCGGCTGGGCCACGCTGCACGGCGGCTACTTCTCGACGCGGTTCTCCAACTTCACGCTCGGCGACGCTCGTCTGCTCGGCGGCGGCTTCGAGTTGGAGCCCGGCCCGGCGCGGATCGCGCTCGTCTCGGGCATCAGCCAGCAGGCCACTACCCCCGACGAATTTGGGCGGCTCGGCCTGTTCCGCCAGCGCCTCACCGCCGCCCAACTTGGCGTTGGCAGCGAGGGCGGCTACCTCTTCTGGCTCACCGGCCTCCATGCCACGGACGACACCAACTCGCTCGATGCGGCCGTCCGCCGCGCCGAAACCGTGCGCGCGCCGCAGGAAAACCTCGTCGTAAGTGCCCGTTTTGCCACCCCGTTCCTGCCCGGCAAGCTCGAACTCGACGGCGAGGTAGCCGTCGGGGCCTACTCTGAGGACACGTTCGCGCAAAAGCTCGTCGATCTCGGCGAGTACGGCATTCCGGGCTTCGTTGAGAGTGCCTTCACGCCGCGCACCTCGTCGCGCGTGGACCTGGCAGCCGAGACCGCGCTGCGCGTCACCCCGGTGCAGCCCTTCTCGATCGCGCTCAAGGGACAATACGTCGGCCCGGGGTTCCAGTCGCTCGGCGCGCCCCAGTTGGAAGTCGACGTGCTGGACTTCGTCGTCAACCCGACGCTCACGCTGCCGAAGGGCTCGCTCAACCTCAGCGTGGGCGTCCGTACGAACGACGTGGCGGGCACGCGCCTATTCGGGACACAGCGCACCATCATCAACGCGACGGGCAACGTCCGCCCGGTGCCGTGGGGCAACCTCAGCGTGCAGTTCTCCAACTACGGCCTGCGCTCCTCCACCGACAACGACACGCTCCGCATCGAAAACGTCTCGCGCCTCATCAGCGTGTCGCCGGGCGTGCAGTACGTCACCGGCACGCTCCGCCACGCCGTCCGCGCGAGCTACAGCTACCAGGAGTTCAACGACGAGAACATCATCACCGGGCGCCTCGGCGATACGCAGAACCACAGCGGCACGCTCAGCTACACCTTCGCGTGGCCGAGCGGCCTCGCGCTCACCACGTCCTCCACCCTCGTGCGCGGGCTCACGTCGAGCATCAACTCGACCATCTTCACGGTCAACCAGACGGCCGCCTACGCCTTCCTCAACCGGAAGCTGCGGACCAGCCTCTCGCTCGGCTATAACCAGACGGAGACTGTGGCGACGGACTATGGCTTCCAGGGGCGCTTGCAACTTGGCTATCGGGTGGGGCGGCAGCACCGCTTCCAACTGACGGCGCAGGTACGGGCCTTCGACTACGGCGTCGAGCGCGCCGGCTCGAACGGCTTCACCGAGACGCTCGGCCGCCTCGCCTATACGCTCTCGCTCTAACCCGCCCGACCGATGCGCCTCCCTCCAGCGATCGCCTCGTGGATGCTCCAGATGGTTCTGGTCGCGGCGGCGTGGGGAAGTGCCGCGTCGGCGCAGACCGTCGATGTGCAGCTCATCTTCCCGTCGGCGGCGCAGATGCCGGCCAGCATCGCGGAGTGGGAGGCGAACCCGAGCGTCGCGCAGCTGCTGATGACCAACACAGGCGGGGACGACCTCTTCGACCTCCGTCTGGATGCTACGCTCACAGGCACGCGGCGGGGCCAGATCGCGCGCGCCGACCTCAACAACCCGTCGCACCCCCGCTTCGACCTCGGGTTTGGCGAGACGCGGTCGTTCCTCTGGGACGAGGTCGTCAGCTCCAACTCGCTGATCGTGGCGAGCGGGTTGTCCCTCGACCTCATCCGCGACGGCATACCGGAGGACACCTACCGGCTCTGCGTGCGCGTCGTGGGACCCACCGGCAACGACGAGACGCTCGGGGGCGAGCGCTGCATCTCGATCACCATCTTCGAGCCGGACCCGCCCGCCCTCATCAGCCCGCAGGCCGATGCCACGATCGACCCGGCGACGCTGCAGTTCACATGGACGCCGATCGTGCTCGCGACGGGGGGCGTGCTCACGTACCGCCTCGTCCTGAAGCCGCGCTTCGTGGGCCAGGACGCGCAGACGGCGATGACTGCCAACCCGACGCTCCTCGACACTGAGGTGCCGGTGACGAGCTACCTCTACCTCCCGTCCGACGACCCGCTCGACACCTACGCCGGGACCGAAGGCTACGTGTGGCAGGTGCAGAGCCTCCGCGACGGCGACCCCGTCGGCCGCAACGACGGCTTGAGCCGCATCGGCACGTTTGTGGTGCCCGTGGAGGAGGATCCGGTAGCCGACGCGCCGCTGGTGTGGCGCTTCCCGGTGACCAACCCGCTCATCACCTCTGACCTGGAAGGCATGGAGGTCTTGCCGCTCGACGGAAGCTTCGCCGCGGCGGGCCTGACAGACGGGCAAGTCGGCCCCGTATCCATGACGATGGCGTTCAACGGCAACGAGTATGTGTTGATCGACATGGCGACGGGCAGCGTCGGCGAGGACTCCGGCGACATCAGCCTCCGCGGGTCGTTTGCGTTGGAGGCGCGCATCGACGAAGCAGGGCAACCGCAAGACTGGCAGGCCGCCGCGGCTGGCAGCGCCGTGGGTGGGTCCGGCCGCATCGTGTTCGACATCGGCCGCGATCCGCGCGTGACCTCGGACGGCCTCGTCAACGGAGGGCCGAGCGGCAACCAACTCGACACCAGCATCCGAGGCGAGATCAACGTCGACGGCCTGCAAGGGAGCTATCCGGTCGTGTTCTCGTCGGACTTTGCGCTCGGTGGGGAGCCGTTCCGGGTCGTGCGGGGCCGCGTGGACTTCATCGAGAACGGCCGCCCCGTCGCGTGGCTCGATGCAGACGGCTTCCAGACAGAGGGCGTGGTGACGTCCCCGGTGGTGGATGGGCTAGCGTGGCGCTTCCCCGCTGCGACCCCGCTCATCACGGTCCCGCTCGAAGTGAGCACCATCACCACTCAGACGACGCCCAACGGCCTCGTCGCCGACGGCTACACCCCAGACGCGCAGGTTGGGGCGCTATCGATGATCGCGGCCTTCGTGCCCGACATGGACGCGGGCCTAGACGGGGCAGAACTGGACGTGGAGGCCGGCACCGTCCTGTCGGGCTTCGTGCGCCTCGTGGACCCGTTTGCCTTGGAAGCGCGCATCGACGCGGGGGGGCAGCCAACGGACTGGCGCACGCGGCCGCCGGGCAGCACACTCGACGCGCCGGGTCACATCGTGTTCGACATCGGGAACGACCCGCGCGTGGCACCGGTGGGGCTGACGAACCAGGGGCCGAACGGCAACCAGACCGATTCGAATATCCGTGGCGAGGTGAACGTCGGCACGCTTCAGGGAAGCTACCCGATCGTGTTCTCGCCGGACTTTGCACTCGGTGGGGAGCCGCTGCGGGTCGTGAGTGGGCGGGTCGCCTTTGTCGACGACGACCGCGCCATTGCGTGGCTCGATGCGGGCGGCTTCCAACTAGAAGGCTCGGCTACGCCTCCGCCAGAGCCGGTGGCCGTCAACAGTTGGCTCTTTCCCCGTGTAAGCCCGCTACTACGCGCCACGTTCGAGGATGCCGTGGCTGAGGAGGGTGGTTTCAGCGTCCCCATGGGCGAGGCGCAGGCGTCCCTCCCGGATGAGACCATCGTGCGGCTACGCGTCGAGGACGCCTCGTTCGACGGCGCCACGGGCGCGCTCGCGAGCGGCACCGTCACGCTGGACGATGACTTCGCGCTCTACCTTGGCGTTGATGGGCGTGGGGTCCTCCAGAATGTGCTCCACCAGCCTGCGAGTACTCCGCGTGACGCGCCCCCCTCGTTCCTGGGGCTCGTCCTCACCGTCCCCGACGGCGCGGTGGTCACACCGGCGGGCCTCCAACTCACCGCCGACACGCCCGCTGAACTCAACATCCCCGCCGAGCAGGCTACAGGCTGCTCGCTCCGCCCCGAGGCCACGGGCCTCACGCTCGGCCCCGGCGCCGTGGGAGCCCTCACCGTCACCGGCGGGGCCGCTACTGTCGTCTGTGCAGGGCGCCTCGTCGCACGTATCGACCCCCTCGGCATCTTCCCGGTCAGCGAGGAGGAGCCGCTCGCCGAGACGACGCTCGTAGCCTGGCGCTTTCCTACGTTCGGCACGGCCGTCACTCTCGACGTAGAGACTCCCGTTCCGCCCCCTGCAACGATACGGCTGAGCGGCGAGAGCCGCGCCGTGGTGGGAGCCGACACGATGGACGTGTCGCTCATGGGGGCCACCCTCAATCTCGAAGCGGGCACCGTCGAGTCGGGCTCGGTCGTCTTCGAGCGCAGCTTCGCCATAGCCGCCTCGGTGGGTGAGATCCTCTATGGATGGACGCCCGTCCCTGAGGGCCGCTCGGCAGGGCAGTTCGGCGGCCTCGTCTTCGATATCGGGCGCAACCCACGCATCACGCCTGACGGGCTGGTCAACAGCGGGCCGTACGAGGGCGAGGCGACGACCCCGGACGTGCGCGGCGAACTGCGCTACGGAAGCCTGCCGCGTGGTCCCTACCGCGTACTCTTCTCCCGCGACTTCGCGATGGGCGGCCGTCCCTTCCGGCCGATTCGGGGCCGCGTCTACTTCTACCTCGGCGATCAGCAGGTTGCCTACCTCGAAGGCGAAGAGCTCATCGTTGTGAACCCGGACCCGGTGGTCGACGAGGCCGCGCGCGACACGCTCTTCTGGGCGTTTCCCACTGCCGACCCGCTGCTGCGCTTCGCGTTCGCGGAGTACGAGGAGACGGAGCAAGGCCGCACGCGTGTGCTCGACGACCGCGCGGTCGTCACCGACCCTGAGGGGCGGACGACGGCCACCCCGATCTCGACAATCCTGGAGCTTTCTCCGCCCAGCGTCTATGCCAACGGCGGAAAAGTTGTGCTGCGCCGCGGCTTCTACATCGAATCGCCGCTGGATCAGGACGACCGCTTCACCGCCTGGCGCGGCGTTGCCTCAGACCAGCCGTTTGACCTCCAGCGAGGGGTTCGGCTCTACCTCGCGCCCTCTCTGTTCATCGACGGTGACGGGCTGAAACCAGGCTCGTCGCGAGACGTCCAGATTGCCCACGAGCGTATGCCTGCGCAGGGGATGGAGGCCTACGTCAGCGATGACTTCCGCTTCGGGCTGGACCCGTTCGTGATCCGGGCGGGCCGCATCGAGTTTCGGCGCGACAGCATCCTGCTCGCAGTCGCGACGCCGCAGGGCTTCTCGATTCAGGGCGACATCGACCCCGTCGTGGCTGGGATGCCTGAGCGGCTGCCGCTGCCCGCTGGTGACGTGGCCTACCTCCCGTTGCGGAACGGTTCGGACGCGTTCGTGGACGCCACGCCGCAGAACGACGGCACGCTGCTGCTCACCGCACGCGCGGGCGTGACACCGGAGTTGGTGTTTCCGATGCTGCCCGACAGCCCCCGGATCGCCGCTACGCTGCGTGGCCTGCGCGTGGACGCGGAGACGTACGCGGTCGTCGGCGGCACCGTCGAGGCGAGCGTGCCAACGGGCGACGCGCGCTTTGGCCCGGAGGTGTTCGGCGTCCCGATCCAGACGACGGACTTCGCGGCCGGGGTGTTCGACGGCGAGGCCGGGCTGCAGGTGCGCGGCCCGCTCGTGCTCTTTGGGCGCCCGCTCACCGCCGCTCCATCGGTCGCGGCGCTCATCGGCGTCGACGCGACGCTTCGGGCGACGGTCGAGGTGGCAGGCCTGCGCGAGTCGTTCCCGCTCGTGGCCAACAGCGACCGCGCCTCGCTCGACGTGCGGGGCATCTCCGGTACGCTCACCGCGAGCCCGGCGCAAGGGACGCCCGCCGTTACGACGTTCACGCTCGACGCCGCGTTCGCGCTCAACGACGCCGGGACGGTCGTGGCCTCCGCCGACCTGGCGCTCGACTATCAGGGCGACGCCGCGATCCGCGTGGCGCGCTTCACTCCGGGCTCCACGTCGGGCTCGGCCACGAGTGGGTTGATCGACCTCGGCGGTCCCGCGCTGGGCGTGAACGCGCTCACGGCGCTGCGGACCTTCGCCTACGACCCCGCCACCGGCTTCGACTTCGCGGCGTCCCTCGACCTCGATCTTGCCGTGACGCTCGACGGGACGGCCCTGCGCATTCCCTTAGACGGCGCCGAACTGCGCCACACTGGCTTCGACATCCCCACGCAGGACGCGACGTTTGCCGACGCCGACCGGCAGCCGTTCGGTCCGATCGCGCTGCGGCTGCTCTACGTCCACCTCGACCGCGTGGCCTTCGACTGGTTCGCATGGCAGCCTGGCCAGCCCGTCCCCTTCGACCCGACGCTCCAACTCGAAGTCAGCCTGCCGGGCTTCGACGAAACCGGCCTAGCCGACGTAAGCGCCACAGTCAACGAGGCACGCCTCGTGAACGGGCAACTCACGGGCACGCTCGTGCCCTACGAAGCTCCCGGCTTCGGTGCGCGGGTGCCGTTCAGCGGGACGACGAGCCTGCTCGTGCGCGAGGTAAAGGGCGAACTCAGCGGGAGCGGGCGAGCCGTGTCCATCGCGATGACGGGCGTCGTGGATCTGCGCAGCCAGTATGCCACGGACCCGGCCCCCGGCTGCTCCGAGCCAAGGGCGGCGCTCACGCTGACGGGAGCAGGGGCGTTCGAAGGCGCGGCCGAGGCCTTCGTG
This sequence comes from Bacteroidota bacterium, assembly GCA_039027055.1. Lineage (GTDB taxonomy): Bacteria > Bacteroidota > Rhodothermia > Rhodothermales > Rubricoccaceae > JBCBEX01. Next base: position 6,409 of record JBCCLD010000053.1, on the reverse strand, counting down.
CCGTGCGGCGCGCTCCGTCCCGAGGCGCTGCCCCTCACGCTCGCGTTTGAGAACGACAGCCAACTCGACATCGCCTACGGTCCCACCGAGCGCCGCCTCAGCGCTGCGGGGACCGCGACCGCCTCGCTCACCGGCGGCGAGTTCGCGGGCACCGACGGGAATGCAGCGACGGCCCGCGGCCCCGTCCGCGTCAACCTTGCCACCGGAGCCGTCGAAGAAGCAGACCTCGCCCTCGGTGCGTTCGGGTGGACGTACCCGCGCGGTGAGCCGCTCTTCACCTTCCAAGTTCCGGGCGGGCGGATCACGCCGAGTGGGCTCACCCTCGACGGCAACGGGACGCTGGCTCGTCCGGGTGGGGCGACGGAGACGGTGCCCGCGCGCTTTGCCGGGCTGACGGTCGCGTTCGACACGGAGCAGATCACGGCAGGCAGCGTGGCCCTCGACGATGGCTTCAGCTTCGAGATCGGCACGGCCCCGCTGGCGTGGAGCCTGACGGGCCGCCAGGCGCTCGCCGCGACGGACACCGACGTGGTGCTACTCACGATGCCGAGCGGCCTTACCCTCAACCGCGACGGCCTCGCCGCGTCGGAGACGAGCACCGGCGCCGTTCACGCGGGCAACCTCGTGCGCGACGGGCTCGCCGTGGCCTTCCAGGACAGCTTTCGGATGACGTTTGGCCCCACCGTCGTAGCCGCAGGCCGCGCCGAGTGGAACGACGGGAGCGAGACCATCGCGACGCTCGACCGGGCCGGGCTGCGCATCACGGGCGTGGGCCTCGCCGCCGCGACGATCCCCGCGACGTTGCCCTTGCCCTCCGAGGCAACGGCCTTCCTGCGCCTCGCCGAAGCGGCGGGTACGCCCGTCGTGCAGGTCAGCGAGCCGGACGGGGACGGCCTCCGTCTCCTCACCACCCTGCCCGGCCAGACGGCGACGCTCGTCTTGGCTGGCCTCGTCGGCCCGGGCGAGAGCGCGCCCTCGGTGGCCGTCACGCTCGACGCCGATGCAGGCGTGCGCGTGGACGACGCCTTTGCCATCCGTGCGGGGGCCTTCGAGGTGACGCCCGACACGCCCCTGAATCTCCTGAGCACGGGCACGCCGATGCGCCTCGGGCGGCTGCGCTACGCCGAGTTCGACGGCGCCTACGGGCTGCGGGCCGCCTCCTCGCTCGCGCTGCCCGCCTCCATCGCGGGTCTCGGGGTGGACCTCGGCACCGACCTTCCGTTCGCCTTCACCGAGGGCGGGTTGACCGTCGCCGACGGGGCCACCTTCACGCTCGGCGCCTTCGCGACGGAGCACACCGACAGCGCGGCGGACGAGACGGCGCTGGCGGAGGTGATGCTGCAGGACGGCGCGTTCGAGATGGCGGCGCGCGGCGTGCAGATCGTCTTCGGCGCGGACCCCGTGTTCAAGCTCTCCGGCGACCTCACGAGCACCCTCTTCGGGGGCGGCGAGGGCGAGGCACAGGGGCTGCTGCACTACGTCGCCACGTTCGGCGGCGGCGGCTGGACGTTCGAGCTGAGCGCGGCCCACCTCTCCGAACGCGCCCTTCCGCTTGGCGAGAAGGCGACGCTCACGCTTCCGGAGGGCAACCTCCTCCGCCTCGACGCTACCGACCAGGTCGCGGCGTTCACGCTCACCGGCCCCACGCTCTCCATCCCCGAGGCCTTCGGCGACGGCTTCGACCTCACCGTGGATTCGCTGCGCGTCGGCACCGACGGCGTGTTCATCGACGCAGACGCGGTCTTCGACCAGACGTTCGTCCTCTTCGGTGACTTCCTCACCATCAACACCTCGCGCGTGGGCGTCGAGTACGGCAGCGACACCAACGTCTTCTACGTCGAGGTAGATGGCACGATGGAGACGAAGCTCCAGGAGAAGCTCGCCGACCAGTGTGCCGCGCAGGCGCAGCCGGGCGGGTGCCCCAGCGGCCTGGGCGACGGTACCGAGACGTACGCCTTCGAGGATATGCGCCTCGGCACGGACGGCTCCTTCTCCATCGGCGCGGGCGAGGCCAACCTTCTCACGAACCCCATCGCGGTCATCGAAGACCGGTTTTGGTTCGACGAGATGCGCATCGCGTTCGAGGCCGACACGCTGCTGCTCACGATGGGCGGCACCGTGGTCGCTCCGCTGCCTGCGAAGGACGGCACCCCCGACGCCGCTTCGCTTGAGTCGTCCGTGCGCGTCACCATCGACAGCCAGGGCCGCCAGAGCGTCGCCGAACTCACCTTCGCCTTCGAGGATGCGGCCGTCCCGACCATCAACGGGTCGCCCGCCGAGGTGGAGATGGGGGACGACGCCGTCTTCGAGTTGACCGGCATGGCCTACGACATCGACCTAGACGACCCGCGCAACATCGCGTTCTACTACGCGGGCGGGCTTCACATCCGCTCGCAGGAGGAGGGCGCAGGCGGGCAGCGGGCCTCGTCGCGGGACGCGAGCGGGCGCGCGCGCTACATCGCCTTCGGCGACCACACGGCCATCCGCGAGAACCCCGGTCTGATGGTCAGTACCGCCGAGGGCCTCGCCGTGAGCGTCTCGCTGGAGGGCACTAATCAGGACCCCCTCTTCGAGTTCGTCGCGGGCAAGTTCTCCATCGCGCTCACGTCGGTGGCGGTGGCCACGCAGTTGAGCCAGCCCGGCGCAGACCGCCTCGATTGGGGCTTCCAGGTCACGCTCGGCGGCAACGCCAGCCTCGTCCTCGATGGCATAGAGGGTACGCTCAACTACGAGGGCCTCGTCATCGACCAGACCGGCATCGTGGAGTGGGGCGGACCGGCGGGCGGCTTCAGCCTGGCCGTGGACGGCATCATGAGCCTCGCCGTGGGCTGCTTCGAGTACAAGCCCCGCAGCGATGCGCCCTACCAACTCACCACCAGCGTCCGCCAGCCGGGCGAAGGCGAGCAGACCGAGACCTCCACCCTGAGCGTGAACGACTACCTCCGCTTCGGCGGCGCGTGCGGTGGCGGCGACACCCCGGCGCTGGAGGTGACGCTCGACGCAGGCGGCTTCTCGGGGAGCGTGGACGAGATCCTCTACTACACCGACACAGGCGGGGGTGTGGTGTTCTCCATCCAGGGCGTCAGCATCGCCATGGCCGGGACCGACGACGACCCGCTGGCGTCGCTCTACGCCAACTTCCGACTGGAGACGGATGGCGCAGGCGGCGTGGCCGTGGACGTGCTCGGGGTGGGCTCCATCGCCAACATCAGCCTCGGAGCGACGGGCAAGCTCTCGACGCTCAACGGCCAACTCAGCTTCGGCATCTTCCTCGCCGCGTCTGGTCTCAGCATCGACCTGTTCCCGATCATTCCACGGACGGTCATGCTCACGGGCGCGGGTGGCGGCTTCTTCTACCGCCCTACCAACCAGGACATTGGCAACGTCTACACGCTCCTCGACAACCTCGTGGACGGTGGCTTCGACGCCAACAACCCGAACGGGCTGCCCGATGCTAGTGGGCTGCAATTCGCGGTGATGATCTATGCCGGCATCGGGCTCGTAGGGCAGCCGCCCAATGCCATCGTGGATGCCAACGGGCTGATCACCATCACCGACCAGTTCTTCAACATCGACCTCAATGGCCAACTCCTTCGTCAAGGCGAGAGCTTGCAAGCGGGGGCTTATCTAACCGTGGACTGGACCCAGCCAGAGGCGCTCACCGTGAGCGGTGGGTTTAAGGTGGACGTGGATTATGCGAGCGTACTCACAGGCTCGATGAGGATCGACTTCGCGTTTGCACCCCAGGCTTGGTCTATCCACGGTAGCGCCAACCTAAGCGTGGTGAGCCTACTAGACTTCACGGGCGAATTCCTCGTCGGTCCGCCCGGCTTCGTCGCCATCCTGGACCTCAGCGTCGGCGAAGACCTCGGGGTGATCTCGTTCGAGGGCAATTTCCACGCGGAGTTTTGGTATGTCACGGAAAATGGCGACTTCGGGGCCTATGCCAGCCTGAGCGTGTCGGCAAGCTTCCTCAGCTTCGCCAGCGTGTCTGCCGAGCTGAAGGGGGCGCTGATCCGCACCCAACTCTATGGGGACGTCTACAACAACCTCGTGTACGCCACCGCGCGTGCCGATGTATCGCTCAACTTCGGTCTCTTCGAGGTCGGCTTTGGTGGACAGATCTGGGTGTCTGTGCTGAACGGGGCCTGGGACGGCGGTCTGGGCGAGGAGGAGAAGTACTCAGGCATGGTGGAGGAGGCCCGCGCGAGCGCGCAGGCCGCCGTCCGCCAGGCGCGTGAGGGCAAGGCCGCTGCCGAGGCCGCCAAGGCCAGGATGGAGGCGCTACAGGAACGCCTTCGCGCAGAGGCGCAGGCCGAATACGACCGCGAGACGCTCGCGGCGATCGTCGCTGAAGAGACGCCGCTCTACCAGAATATTGGCGCTCGGGTCTACGTGTACGGTGCCCAGGCCCCAGCCTATCGCGCCTATATGCTGAACGACCCAACTATGGGCAGCTCCTATGGGCCCGCCACGTTCTGGAACTACTTCGTGCAGTGGAGCAACGCCGACGTGCGGGCCGACCCGCTCTCGGGGGCACGCTTCTCGAATGGGGCTGTAGCCTACCAGTGGAGTGGACGACAGGTACCCGACTATGCGGGAGAGTTCATCCGGAACGTGTATGGAGGCACCTATCCGGTTTCCTTCGCAAACCAGATCAACACGCTGCCCGGCCGTCAGCGCCGCCTCAATGAGTTGAACGCGGCGCTTAGCGAGGCGAAGGCGGAGCTAGATGCCTCGGTGGAGCGCCTCACTGCGCTGGAGTCGCTAGCTCTGGACTACCGCGACCAGGCCGAGGTGATCTACTCCGACATCGTAGCGGCACGTCTCGGCTCCCCGCTGCCCAACGTCGTCGCTGACGATGGCACCATCGCCGAGGACGTAGCGCAGAATGGGGGCTTCACCTTCGTCGCTACGACGGCGGAAGCGCAAGAGCAGGCCATGCGTGACAGCCAGGCCGAGCAGGACCCGCGCCTCTGGATGGACCGCTATGCCACCGCCCTGCGCGAGGTCGCGGCGATGCACGAGGAGGTTCGCCTCGAACTCCATGAGTCGCAGACACGGAGCTTCGCACGCGCGCTCGACGCGCTCAACGACTACTACACGGATCGGCTGACCGAACTGGGTGGGCTACAGTCCGAGGCAGACAATGCCCGACGTCGGCTCAGTTGGGGCTTAACCACGTCTAGGACCAACACGGCCCGCGCCAACAATGGAGGGTGGCTCAACCGGCTCATCGATCAGGACATCGCCAACGCCAAGGCGGCGTCGGTCGCATCCCAGTATGGGTACGGGCGCGACGAACGCGGGCGGATGGAGATGGTGATCGAATTCTACCGTGCCTACCTCCAAGCGTATGCCCAGGGGGCCGAGAAGAGCATCATCGCGGAGAACACGGCGGACATCACGGATCAGCGCAACGATCCCAACGACCCATTCATCCAGAATCTAGAGCCCACCTTCCGAGCAACGGCCCAAGCGCTGTTCTCCACGATTCATCGAGCGGGGCTGGATTCGACGGTCTTGGCCTATCAGCAACTCGTTGCGGAGGGCAGCGTGAACCTGCGCGGCCACCAAGACGGGCTGATTCAGGACTACCAGACCTACACCACGACGATCGACAGCCTCTATGCCATTCAGGTCGATCTGGCTCAATACACCTACGGCCTTGCGGAGCTGTACAAGGACTGGCTGACCGAAAATCAGCCGGCCGGCATCGGCTTACTCCAACCCGGTGAGTCGCGTGTGATGGGCGGTAGCGAGACCACGTTGGATGGGCAGATTTATGGCCTCGTCCGCGCCGAGCTTCCTAGGGGCTCATACTACCGGACCGGACATGAGCGCTACATCGAAGAGTTGGCGGCCCCCACCGGGTATGGCATCGACATCTTCCAGACCAATCTCCAGAGTGTGTCGGCCTACCGTGTTTCCGTAGGTGCCTCGAATGCAGCAGATGCCTACCCGTATGGGTTCATCGACCGGTACGGGCGCACGACAGGATGGAAAGTGATCAATGCCACATCGTTGTTCGCTAACAGCCCGCTGGTCAACCTTGGCCCCAACAGTGCGTTTTACGCGGTGCCTTATCTCGTGGCGGATGCTGAACCCTTCGACATTTTCCAGTCGCCGCCTGAGGTATGCGCGGCCGTCCGCCTGCGGGGCGTCGGCGGTGTGAGTGGCCCGGTCGAGAGCGCGTGTAAGCAGCTCGATTCCAACGTCTTCTTCCTCGACGCCGAATAGACGCCATGCGATTCCTTCATCGGTTTGCTCTGTCGCTCTCCGTCGTCGCTATGCTGGGGCACAGCGCTGCGCTGGCGCAGGAGATCCAGGTCCAGGTGCTCACGCGCGAGGACGGCCAGGTCTTCGTCTACCACGACGCGCGCGTCGGCCCCGGCTTCGGCGTCCACGT
>JBCCLD010000052.1:0-15967 GCA_039027055.1 Bacteroidota bacterium | reverse complement strand
GGGCAAAGAACCAAAGACCGCGGCATCCGGGCGCGCGCCCGGCCACGGGCCAAAGGCGTCGTAGTCGAGGGTCGCGTCCGGCCCGGCTACGGTGGTGCGGCGCTCGTCGGCGAACTGCTTCTTCGCAGCGCGCAGCTCGCCCCGGATGAGCTTCCAGCGGGCGTCCTCGTCGGCGAGGAGCGCGCGGAGTTCGGCGGCCATCGCCTCCTTCTCTGCGAGTTCCTTCTTGATCGCGTCGATTTCTAGCTGGGCGAGGCGGTAGAGCTTGATCTCCAGGATGGCATCGGCCTGGACGTCGTCGATGCCGAAGCGGTGCATGAGACGCTGCGCGGCGTCGGCCTTGTTGCGCGAGGCGCGGATGAGCCGGATCGCCTCGTCGAGCGCGTCGAAGATGATCGCGAAGCCGCGCAGGATATGGATGCGCTTTTCGAGCTGCTCCAGCTCGTACTGCAGCCGCTTCGTGACGACCTCCATGCGGAAGTGCAGGAAGTGCTGGAGCGCTGTCCGGAGATCGACCTTCTGCGGCGCGCCGACTTCGGGGTTGCGCGTCGGGACGAGGCAGGTCATGTTGACGTGGAAGCGCGTTTGGAGCGGCGTGTGCTTGAAGAGGTAGGCCATCGCCGCCTCCGCGTTCGCTCCGCGCTTGAGTTCGAGCACCACGCGGACGACCTCTGTGGACTCGTCGCGGATGTCGACGAGCTGCGGCACCTTCCCCTTGGCGATGTGCTCGCCGATCTTCTCGACGAGGTCGGCCTTCGTGAGCCCGTACGGGATCGAGGTGACGATGACGTGCTTCTTGCCCTCCATCTCGTACTCGCCGCGCAGCTCGATCGGGCCTTCGCCCTTCTCGTAGATCTTGGCGAGTTCCTCCGGCGTGTTGAGGATGCGCCCGCCCGTGGGGAAGTCCGGCGCGGGGACGTACTTCATCAGCGTGTCGAGCCGCGCGTTGGGGCTGCCGATGAGGTGGACGCACGCGTCGAGGAGTTCGCCGAGGTTGTGCGGCGGGATGTTGGTCGCCATGCCGACGGCGATGCCTGTCGCGCCGTTGACAAGCAGGTTGGGCACCGGCGCGGGGAGGACGACCGGCTCGAAGACGGTGCCGTCGTAGTTGGGGCGGAAGTGGACGGTCTGCTTCTTGATCTCGGCGAGGAAGGCCGCGCCGAGGGCCTGGAGGCGTGCCTCGGTGTAGCGCATCGCGGCGGGGCGGTCGCCGTCGAGCGAGCCGAAGTTGCCCTGGCCGTCCACGAGCGGCGCGCGGAGGCTGAAGTCCTGCGCCATGCGCACCATCGCGTCGTAGATGGCCGTGTCGCCATGGGGGTGGTACTTGCCCATCACCGTGCCGACGACCGTCGCGCTCTTGCGGTAGCGCGCGTCCGGGTTGAGCCGGAGGTCCACGGCCATGCCGTAGAGGATGCGGCGCTGGACTGGCTTCAGGCCGTCGCGGATGTCCGGCAGCGCGCGGCTGGTGATGACGGAGAGGGCGTAGTTGAGATAGCGCTGGCGGGTGGTCTCGTGCAGCGGGATCGTCTCGACGACAGGCATCGGCGGCGGGCGTTGAAAACGCGGGTGCGTGCGGGAGGGTCAGTCCCGAAATCTACAACCGCCCCCTGTCAGGACGTGTCACCCCTGTGCCATTTTGAGCTACGTTTCGACGCGTACCCAACTGCTCTGGTCGCCGTGCATGTGGTAGAACCGCCAATGGTCATCGTAGACGCGCATGAGGAAGGCGATGTCGTCGTCGTCCAGGTCATCGCGGCTGGCGGGGCAGGCGTCGAGGTCGTAGATCCGGACCGTGTTGTACCCGCTGCTGAAGACGGGAAAGACGAACAAACAGCCGACCCCCTCGCGGTAGAGCAGCTTCTCGTCGCCAGGCTCGCGTGGAAGCCCGAGGTCCGTAAAGCTCATGCTACGATTCTGCCCCTGTCCCCCGCCGAGCGCCGGGAGCGTGTTCTTCCAGGTGTCGATGCGGGAGGCCATCTCGGCCATGTAGGCTACCTGCCGGTCATACCGCGCCCTCTGCGCGTTCTCGCCGAACGCCTCGATACCGGTCACGACGGCGAGGCCAACGACCACGATGCCGAGTACCAAGAGGAGGAGTTGCTGTTGACCCATTTAACTCGTTTCAGTAGCGTGGTGCGATGCGCCTTGGTACGACGTTGCCCCTGCACGTGCGCAGGTTATTCGGTATGCGAATAGATTCTGAAGCATGGGCGTGCTGTACCGTCGATCTATTGACACCAGTCCTACCCGTTCGTGGCTGACCAATCGCACCCGTCCGGCTTGGCGAGTTCGCCCGCGTTGTATTGCCACGCCCCGTCGCGATACTCGGAGCGGCGCAGCACCCAGCACTCCGACGGCACGCCGTAGAGGCGCAGCTGAATCAGGATCGCCCCCTCGGCTTCCGGCTCTTCCATGAGTTCGACCATGACGCTCGCCGTCTCTCTGTTGAGGTTGACGCGGTGGTCGGAGCCGATGTACCACGACTCGACCCCGTTGGCACCGCTTTGGGGGCGACCAATCTGCTGAAGCGAAAGGGTCGAGTTGTACACGTCGATGCCACGCCCCATCCCACCGAGCGCCGTGGGCTTCTGGTACCAGGCGATCACGTCGCCCGCCACCGCCACGGCCCGCTCGGTGAAGCGGTCGTAGCGCGCCTTGCGGTTGTTCTCTTCAAACGCCTGGATGCCCGTGACGATGGCGAGGCCGACGATCACGAGGCCGAGGACGAGGAGCAGGAGTTGTTGTTGGCCCATCTTCGAATGCGCTACGGGTTGCTATGCGGCCGCATCGTTTGCGAGATTCGCTACCAATACATCGTGACCCAACCGCCATTGGTGCCGTGCACGAATCGCCAGCGGTCATCGTAGACCTGCATGCGCATGGCGATAGTTTCGGTCTGGAGGTCAGTGTATCGCTCAGGGCAGGCCTCGACGGTGTGGATGCGGATCACCGCGAAGGACTCGCCTGCCAACGACGAGCGCCGGATCTCCATGCACCCGACGTGCTCCTGGTAGCGCAGCCGGTCGTCGGTGGAGGCATGGCTCATACCTAGGGCACCGAACGTGAGAGCAAAAAAGTTGGCCTGCCCGCTGCCGCCGCCCATGGCCGAGGGCGTCTTGCGCCAGGCATCAATGCGAGCAGCTATGTCTACCATCACCGTCGTACGGCGGTCCTGCAGCGCTTGCTCGCTGCTGTCCTCGAAGACCTCAATGCCGTTTACGACGGCGAGGCCCACGATCACGATGCTGAGCACCAAGAGCAGGAGTTGTTGCTGTCCCATCGTGCGCTACCAGGAGCAGTTGTCCGGATCGGGGTTGACGTGCTCGGCGCTCCGCTGGAAGGCATTCGCACCCACGTCCCAGATGGCAGTCTGGTGGCTCAGGCACGAATCGTCTGGCCCCCAAATGGCGACTTGGATGAGTGTCCCCCTGGCGTTCTGCCACGGCACCGTGTGGACGTGCACGATGGGCGTCGTGGCGCTCGTCCGCCAAACGAGACGGCGATAGCCCATGTCATCAACGTAGGAGTAGGTAGAGCTCTCAACGGCCGGGCCGAGCCCGATCGACTCGACGCTGAAGGTAGTCCAGTCTGGTACCCCACCGCCTCCTCCCATGGCTGCAGGCGTCTTCGCCCAGGCGATGATCTTGCCCGCCATGGTGACGGCCGCCTCGGAGTGCCGGTCTAGTTGGGCCTTCCGATGTTGATCGTTGAAGCTCTCAATGCCCGTGACCACAGCCAGGCCGACAATCACGATGCCGAGCACGAGGAGCAGGAGTTGTTGCTGGCCCATCAGGTTGGGGGATTGGAATGCGAAACGCCCCCCCTATTACAAACGACATGCCGGGTCGTTTACCGAATCCGTCCGTCATCGCGCCGCGCCATATTCCGCTCCCAAGCGCCTGAGTCGGAGCGCAGCGGCAGGATTTTCGACCTGGTTCCAGTACAACTCGCCCGCTCTATGCACGCGGACTCTCAGTAGCCGCTGGTACGCGAGCCGTTCCCGTTGAAGCGGAAATCGATGTCTTCGTAGCTGGTGCCGTCCACCTCTAGACTCAGCCACCACGAGCCGTTCTCGCAGCCGGCGTTGAGGACGTTGATGTGGAGGTGGGAGGTATAGCCGAGGACTTTGATGCACGCGTATTCGTTGAAGCGAATGACCTCGCGCCCGTTCTGGAGCACGGCATCGGAGAAGCCCAAGTCGGCCAGTGTGATCGCCGAGAAGTCATCGGGGTCGCCGTTGGCCCCGCCGCCCAGCGCGGCGTGCTGCATCTTCCACGCCTGCGCCTTCACGGCGAGGTCCACCACCTTGACCATCACCTGATCCATGCGCCCTTTCCGCTGGTTCTCCCCGAAGGCCTCGATGCCGCTGGCTATGGCAAGGCCCACGATGACGACGCTGAGGACGAGGAGGAGGAGTTGTTGCTGACCCATAGGAGGCGAGATCGAAGTCTAGAAGCCGTTGTTTCGCACATTGGTGTCGCTGCCCCATCCGAACTGGATGTCCTCCAGGCTCGTCCCCACGGTTCGAATCCACATCCAAGCGGAGCCGTTGTCGCAGTCGACGTCGAGGACGTTAACCTGGAGGTAGTTCGCGTTGGGAAAGATCTTGAAGCACGCGTAGCTGCTCACGCGCACCACCTCGTTGCTGCCCTGCATCTCCGTCGATGCCATACCGATCTGCGCGAGGTCAAAGCTGCTGAAGTCGTTTGCATCATCGCTGAGTCCGCCGGCAAGTGCGGTAGGCTTCATCTTCCAGGCCTGCGCCTTCGTGACGATGTCCATGAGCTGCACCATCGTCTGGTCCTGGCGCGTCTTGCGCTGGTTCTCCCCGAACGCCTCGATGCCGTTGGCCGTGGCAAGGCCGACGATCACAACGGAGAGGACAAGGAGCAGGAGTTGTTGTTGGCCCATTGCTGTGCGGTAGAGGACGTAGACAATGCAGGACGAACGTGTGCGTGCGCAAAGGCGATGCCGGGGGAATCAACCCCACACTTCTGACACAAACTCGACGCAAATACAGGAGACCAGTAGGCCTCACTGCAGCTCGCCCGTTTCTCTTTTTCGATTTAGGGCTACGATTTACCTCCCCTACGGACGAGCGTGTAGGCAGCCGTACTTGACCACGCCGACCGTACGAGGCAAGCCCGGTCGCTCCTCGCGCCACCTCGACACACCGTGGTCTTGCGGCCGTGCCGATGTTGCTTTGCCTACACCACGTCGTAGGCCAGCGTCCAGTAGTCGGCCTTCTCGTCGGGATGGAGCGCGAGGATGGACGCGCGTGTGAGCAGCACGAGCGTCTGCGCCGCCGACGCGAGCGAGACGCCAGCGAGCTTCGCGAACTGCGCCACGGTGATCCGCTCGTAGCGGTCGAGGTACTGCATCAGCTGCTGCTCCTTGTCGCCAAACTCGAAGCGCGTGTTGGTCGGGTTCTGCTCGGCCTTCATCACGCGGATCACTTCGCGGCTCGCCTCGATGGACTGCTCGTGGACCCGTACGTAGGCCGTCTTTGAGACGCGCCCGTCGGCGTCGGTCGCGACGAGGTAGTGCGGCTTCGAGGCGCTCTCGGGCACGTCGACGATGAGGACCTCGCGGCGGCGCGAGACGGACACGGCTGCCACGTCGAACGGGACCAGCGGACGCGTGTGCTCGGCGATGGCCCGCCGCAGCACAAAGGCCTCCTCCTGCGCGTCTCGGACCCCCTTGATGGTGCCGTCGTCGTCCACGCCGAGGAGTAGCTTTCCCCCCTGCGTGTTGGCCAGCGCAATGACCTCTTTGGCGATGCGCTCGGGCCTGGGCACGCGGCGCTTAAACTCGATGGTCAGCCCTTCGCCGAGCGCGACGAGACGCTGGAGGTCGCGGAGATGGAGGGTGAGGTCCATGACATGCGCCGAGCGGAGGGTGAGCGGAGCCGCGCAGGCCTGCACGGAGCAGGCTCCGGCGAAAGTGAAAGGTACGTGCTTTCCCAACGGCGGCACGACGGGAAAGGATTCCCGGTACGCTGCGGGTTCGAGAGGCTGGACGTTCCGTGAATCGATGGGGGTCTTCAACAGCCACGCGGCCTTCCTCGACGTCGCGAGTGACACCATGCCTCCGGGCTTTGTACTCACCTTCACCTTAGTCATCTCGGTCGTGATCGAGAGCCGGCGGCAGGCGGCCCCGGTCTTCGAGGGGATGATCATGCAGTGGGGTTGTCCCCGCACTCTCCGTAGACGGTCGGCGTCTTCTGCCCTAGGTAAACCACGTGTGGACCCGCGGGCTATCGGACGGCTCCTCTATGCTCCGAAGTCCGTATCCAGGGCCGTCGGGTCCTCGTGTTTGGCCTCGCGCGTCATCAGAGCCCACACAGCCTCCTGCGGCGGCATGGCTTCGAAGAGGATGCGGTAGACCGCCTCGGTGATGGGCATCTCGACGCCGTGGCGCTGCGCCAGGGCATGCACGGAGCGCGTCGTCTTGACGCCCTCGGCCACCATCGTCATCTCAGCCCGGATGTCGGCGAGCGAACGCCCGCGGCCCACCTGCTCGCCAACGTAGCGGTTGCGGCTGTGCTTCGAGAAGCACGTCACCACGAGGTCGCCCAGCCCGGCGAGGCCCGCGAACGTGGCCGACTCGGCTCCCATCGCCAGGCCGAGGCGCTTGATCTCGGCGAGGCCACGCGTGACGAGGGCTGCCTTGGCGTTGTCGCCCAGCCCCACGCCGTCGCTCATGCCTGCCGCGATGGCCATGACGTTCTTGACCGATCCCGCGATCTCGACGCCCACGAGGTCGTGGTTCCGGTAGACGCGCAGCGCGTGCGCCATGAACACCTGCTGTACGGCGCGAGCCACGTCCAGGTCGGGCATCGAGACGACCACCGTGGTGGGCTGCCCGGCAGCCACCTCCTCGGCGTGGCTCGGGCCGTAGAGCACGCCTAAGCGACCGACAGGGTGGTCGGGCAACACCTCTCGCAGCACGCCCGAGGTGGTCAGCAGCGTTCCGTTTTCGATGCCTTTGGCGACGGAGATGAGCACATGGCCGGGCGTCACGAGGCCTTTGACGGACGCTGCCATGCCCCGCACCGACTGCGACGGCGTCGCCACCACCCACAGCTTCGCGGCTTCGCACGCCTCCGTGAGGTCCGACGTGACCTCGATGGTGCTCGGGAGAAGCGCACCGGGCAGGTAGGCCGTGTTGCGACGCTCCCGGCGGATGGCAGCGGCCTGGTCGTCTCGCCGAGCGTAGAGCGTGACCGGGTGTCCCCCATGTGCCGCCAAGCTGTAGGCTAGCGCCGTGCCCCAGCTACCCGCTCCCAAGACTGACACGGGCCTAGGCGTGTTCGATGCATTCGTCATGGGACATTATTCTCGTTGGATTTAAGCAGTGGGCATCGAGTACTCCCCGTACCGCTCGCGGCGCAGGGAGCTTCAGGGGGCGACGTCTGGCTGTGCGAAGTTGCCCTTGTACAGACGTTCTTACATCTACGTGTTCGCACCCAAAGCCGAGCGCGACGGTCGTTCGGAGCTTGACGCTATGTCCGGTTTTGGTATAACGTACCCCAATAAACGAACCCCACCGCTGCGCCGTTGACACCCCCATGCCCGCCGACCTGACTGTCTTCGACACCCCTGACGACCTCACCGAGCGTGCGGCCACGTTCGTCGCCGCTGCGCTCCGGTCTGCGGTCGCCCGGCGAGGCCGTGCTGCCCTCGTCCTCGCGGGCGGCTCAACGCCCGCTCCAGTCTATCGCTTGCTGGCACGCTTGTCCGCGGACGAGGCGTTCTGGGCTGACACGTACGTCTTTTTTGGCGATGAGCGATGCGTACCGCCGGACCACCCCCACAGCAACTACCGCATGGCGCGGGAGACGCTCCTCGACGCCTTGCCTATTCCTGATCGACACGTCTACCGTATGACCGGCGAGGTGCACCCACCGGTCGGGGCGTACGACTACGAGCGGGCGCTCAAGGCCTTCCACGCCACGGCGTACCATCTCGACGCGCCGATGTTTGACGTCGTCCTGCTCGGCCTCGGCGCGGACGGTCACACGGCGTCGCTCTTCCCTGGCCAGGCGGCCCTCGACGAGGCCGAGGCGCTCTGCGTCCACACCGCATCGCCACCCGCCTCCCCCGTGGACGACCGCCTGACACTCACCTACCCCGGCCTGCACGACGCCTCGACCATCCTCTTCCTCGTAGCCGGCGCTAGCAAACGTGAGGCCCTCCATGCCGCGCTCAGTGCAGAGCCGCTTCCCGGCCACGATGCGCCCGTACCAGCGGGGAACGTCCTCGCCCGGGGCGAGGTGCGCTGGTTCGTTGACCGCGCTGCCTACGGCGACGGGTAACGTCAGCGCACCCGCGTGACCGTCACGGCACGCTCCGGTTGGCCTGCGACCGTCACGCGCACGAGGTACACGCCCGTCGCGAGTCCGTCCGTAGCCACCGGCAGCCGGTGCGTTCCCGCTCCGAGCGTCCGGCCAGGCACCTCCGCGACCACCCGGCCGAGCACGTCGTAGACGGTTGCGCGCACTTCCGTCGCCTCGGGCAGCGCCACCTCCACGGTCAGCGCGTCGGCGAACGGGTTCGGGTAGGCCGCCACCGCAGACGCCTCCGTGGGCACGGCCCCCTCCTCGGCGTCAATGCTCACGAGCGGCGTGCTGGTGTAGACGCCCCGGTCGGTCGCGGCCACGAGGACGGTCTCGCCGTCGATGAGTTCGTCGGTGGCGAGAACGTCGTAGACGGCGCGCTCCTCCAGACCGAGTCCGAGGGGCTGCCATGTTTCCGTGTCGGCATCCCAGCGGAAGACGCCGCGCTCGGTGCCCGCGAGTGTGCCAGCCGTGGGGTGCGTTTCGAGGTCAAGCACCCAGGTGCCGGGCAGGCCGCGCGCGGTCCAGGTAGTGCCATCGAGTGCGTAGACGCCGTCGCGGGTGGCGGCGAGAATGGTGCCCGTGACATCCGTGGTGAAGGCGAAAACCTCTGTGCGGTCATCGAATACGGGTAGGCCGTCCGCCAGGGCTTGCCATGTCCGGCCGTCGTCTGTGGACACCAGGGCACCTGGACAGTCCCCGTCGTCCCGCGCACGATCTACCCACACACATCCTGCATAGAGGACGCCCGGCTGTGACTCGTGGAGTGTCCCAGTAAGTGACACCGGAAAGAACGCATCCGGGTCAGCTTCCTCTCCTTCAAAACGAAGTAGCCCCGGGCGTTCTATCGAGCGCTCAATGTTTGCTATGGGCAATATGGGTTGTGGAACGGCTGTGATGGTGGCACCTGTCGAAGTGCGGATCATATCGCCGACTACACCGATCGAAAATCGCCCATCGCTTAGGACTGCATCCGTGGTGCCATCGAACGGTCGGTACCCATAGTCAAAAAAATCGAACTCGCCCCCGGCGAATGCGAGTAAGCGATTGCCGTCGTTGTAGAGTCCTCCCACACGCGAGAGGCTACCGATCCCTACGAACGCCCAGCCTTGTTCTTCCTCATCCGTCGACGCTGTTAGGTCGGTGAGGCGGAAGAGGCCCCCTTTACCTCCTGCGTAGAGCGCCCCGTCTAGTGCTTCTGTCGAGGGCGTGTGTGATGCCAGGCCTGTTAATTTTTCCTTGGCGCTGCCCTGACTCAGGCGATAAGTCCCCGTGGCATAGCTCGTCCCAAATGAATCGTTTGGACCGGCTCGGAATGTTGCGGTTGGGATGAGCAAGGTCCCCGAAGGCAGTTCAAGGGGACGCCGTACCGCTCCTCGGCCTTCCACTCCGAGCGTTTGCCACGCATCCCCCACGTTGTCGATGCGGGCCAGTCGGTTTCGTTGACCCACGAGCAATGAGCCGTCGCGGAGACGTGCCAGCCCGAAGATGTAGGCGCTCTGGACAGCCTCGCAGGTCCTTCCCCCATCAACGGTTTCCAAGAGGCGACCAGGAAACCACCGATTGAGGCCGTAGCTGTAGGACGGTAGCGTTGCCGTGAGCCCGGTCATACCGACTGGACCGAGAGCGACGAGTGGGCCGCAGGCGGTTTCGGTCCAAGTCGCCCCGCCGTCCTCTGACCAATAGACGGGCGAGGTGCCTCCGTCGAGAAGCCACTGGCTAAAGAGCAGGCCCGACTCCAAGAATTCGAGCAGCGCAGTTTCAGCATACGGGGTGCCTGAAGAGGTCGTAGGCGTTTCGTAGCCGACAGTCTCCCATGTGAATCCCGTATTGAGAGAGCGATAGATCCGGTCCGGCTGGTTGCGGGCCGTTGCAAAGACCGAGTCGCCGCGCACTGCGAGGTGGTCCACTGGGGTATCGGGACCCTTAGGTTCCCAGGCAACGCCCAGCCTGGCTGCTGTCAGCACCACTCCGTTCGAGAGGCCCCACAGGCGCGCGCCGTCCACGTGGAGCGCTGATAACCCTGCTGGCGCCAGAGCGATTTGCTGCCAGGACAGTCCATCGTCGCCAGATTGGTAGAGAAGGCCGTCGCTGATGCCCAGCACGCTCCCATCGGGGTAGAGCTGGAACTGGTCAATGGGTGCGGTCAGCCCGGCGGTGTACTGCCACTCAAAGCTCTGCGCAAGAGTGTTCGGCGAGAGCAGAAGCGGCAGGAGCACGAGGGTGTAGCGGAGAGTCATAGCGGGCATCGTCCGTTTAGCGTTGTCGATTCGTTAGGCAGCTCTAGTGTACTCGTGTGACCGTCACGACCCGCTCTAGCTGGCCTGCCGGCTGCACACGCACGTGGTATACGCCCGTCGCGAGCCCCTCCGTCGCGAGCCGCAGCCGGTGCGCTCCTGCACTGAGCGTCCGCGCGGGCACTTCCGCGACCACCCGGCCGAGCACGTCGTAGACGGTTGCGCGCACTTCCGTCGCCTCGGGCAGCGCCACCTCCACGGTCAGCGCGTCGGCGAACGGGTTCGGGTAGGCCGCCACCGCAAACGCTTCTGCTGGAACCGCTTCGTCCTCGGCGTCGATGCTCACGAGCGGCGTGCTGGTGTAGACGCCCCGGTCGGTCGCGGCCACGAGGACGATCTCGCCGTCGATGAGGTCGTCGGTGGCGAGAACGTCGTAGACGGTGCGCTCCTCCAGACCGAGTCCGAGGGGCTGCCATGTTTCCGTGTCGGCATCCCAGCGGAAGACGCCGCGCTCGGTGCCCGCGAGTGTGCCAGCGGTGGGATGGGTGTGCAAGCTGTATACCCAGGTGCTGGATAGACCCTGAAACGACCAAGCCGTCCCATCTAATTCGTAGACACCATTGCGTGTGGCGGCTATAACCGAACCAGAGAACATGGTCGTAAAGGCAAAGACTTCCGTGAGATCGTCTGCGGCGGGCAACCCTCCAGCTATCTTGACCCATGTATTGCCATCGTCCGAGGACACGAGCGCGCCTGAACAAAGCGTTGTCGTCCAAGGCAGGGCGCTCACGTTGCGACTGCAGCCCGCGTACAACGTCTGCGTCAGTGCGTCCACGTGCAGTACCCCGACGCGGTACACCTGAGTCTCTTTCGATAAATAGAAGTCCGCGTCCAGACTGGGCACACGGTACAACCCAACCGGCAACCAGGCTACTTGATTGCTCCCAGCTTGACCGACGTTCAGTATTGGGGGTTCGCTGGTGGTTGTCGCTACGATCAGCGTGCCTGCGTCGGTTCGCAGTATGTCAGAGACTACCTGCCCCCAACTGTTCCCCAAAAACGTCGGCGTCGCGTTTCCTTCGTCCATCCGGTAGACTCCGAACCCGTACCCTTCGTCGTTGTCAGCGAACACGAGTAACGTATCAGCGTCGAGGTAGAGACCGCCAATCCGACTTTCATTCGCCCCGACGAAAGCCCACCCCTGGTCTGCCGAAAGTGGCTCGCTCACTTCCCCTTCGAGCCGTAGCAAGCCCCCATCGGCTCCCGCATACAGCTTTCGATCCGCCACAGCGAGCGTCCACGCACGGCCTCCAGGACCGGTCAACCTGGCTTGCTGGAGATCTGGCCCCAAGCGGTACGCCCCACTCATGATGCTCGCGTCGAATATCCCTAGGCTAAACGAACGAGTCGGTACGAGAACCGTCCCTGACGGCAGCTCGATTCCACTACCAGGGACGCCTCGATTCTCGAGTTCTACTGTCTCCCAGTCACCCGTAGGATCGATAGCGTGGGCGAGCCGTCTGTACTCGCCAATGAGCAGGGTGCCATCGCGTAGACAAGTCAGACCGAAGAAGTAGCCGTTCCGGACGGATTCGCAGGTCTTGCCTCCGTCTTCCGTACGGAGAAGCGCCCCAACAAACCAGGTGTTCAAGTCTCGGCTGTACGACGGTGGCGTGGCGGTGTAGCCCGTCTGACCACCTGGATCCAACGCAAGGAAGGGGCCGCACGTGCCCTCCACCCAGGTTGCTCCCCCGTCGTCGGACCAGAAGAGAAAGGACTCGAAGTCGTATTCCATCCATCGACGCACGAGCAGCCCAGACGGGAGCAGTTGCACCTCCCTCGACTCCCACGTGTACCGATCCGGCACTTCATGGGTCACGGCTTCCCACGTCCGCCCTGCGTCGAACGAACGGTAGATCCGGTCCGGCTCGCTGCGCACCGTCGCGAACACCGAGTCGCCCCTCACGGCTAGGTAGTCCACGCGGCGATCGGGCGAGCGCACCTCCCACGCTTGACTGAGCCTTGCCGCCGTGAGCACCTGCCCGTCCGCGAGCCCCCACAGGCGCGCGCCGTCCACGTAGAGCTCCGACAACCCCGCCGGCGCGATGGCCACCTGCTGCCACGACAACCCGTCGTCCCCCGAGCGGTAGAGCAGGCTGTCGCTGATGCCCAGCACGCTCCCATCGGGGTAGAGCTGGAACTGGTCGATCGGTGCGGTCGGCCCGGCAGTGTATTGCCACTCGAAGCTCTGCGCAAGGGTGTACGGCGAGAGCAGAAGCGGCAGGAGCGCGAGGGTGTAGCGGAGGAGCATAGCCATCGTCGGTAGGTACACAGGGCACCTATAGCATAACCGATAGGCTCGCGTCGTCCAAGGCGTTACGCTCCGCCGAGGTAGGTGGTGCGGAGCGCCTGGATAGCATCAGGCTCTCCCAGGAGCGTCACCAAGTCGCCCTCCTGGAGCACGGTCCGGCCCTGGGGCACCACCATTGTGTCGCCGCGGCGAATCAGGGCGACGAGGCAGTCGGGCGGCCACTGCACATCCATCAGCTTGCGGTCGATGAGCGACTCGGTAGCGTCGTCGTCGCGGAGGCGGAGCGTAAGGAAGCGGGCGTCGCGGAGCAGCAGGTCCGTGAGCGCCTGCGCGTCGGGTGCGGCCTGCCAGGCGTCCATAAAGCCCGGGTCGTCGAGCCGCGAGGCGATCTGCGCGAGCATGCGGAGGTGCTGGCCCGGGTCGTCCTCCGGGCTGACGAGCAGGAAGACGGCATGGACGAGCGGGTCGTCTTCGTCGGCGGGCACCGCGGCGTGTGCGGTGCCGAGCGAGTCGGTGACCTCAAGTTCAAGCCCCTGCCGCGACCGCGCGAGGACCAACTCCGGCTCGCTGATTTCGAGTAGGCGCAGGTGGGGCAGCGCGGCCCCGCGGATGGTCGGCGTCGCCCCCACGCGGGTGCCGTCGAGGAACCCTTGCTCCAGCGTGGCGAGCGGGACGGGCACGCGTTCGGCGAGCAGCCGCGCCCCATCCCGAAGCACGTCTTCGTAGGAGGCATCCGGTGACACGTCCAGCACACGAGCGCGCAACACGACCTCGTCGAATGGGTCCTCGTCGCGGAGGCCTTTTTCCTTCAGGATGCCCCGGAATTCGCGGTCGAGGCCCTCGTAGCGCCGCTCGCCGAGGCGGGCGAACCAGTGATAGATCGCGCCGTCGCGGACGACGTGGTCGCGGGCGTACCAGACGTACCACCCGATGCAGAACGCGATGATGCCGATGGTGAAGAGCACCGCCATCCAGCCCATGTAGGCGATGAGCACAAACGAGATCACGATGCCAGCGAGCTGCATCCACGGGTAGAGCGGGCTGCGGTAGCCGGGGTCGTAGGACCGGATCCGGCTCTCACGCATCACGATCACCGCGAGGTTGATGAGCGCGAAGATGGCGAGTTGGAACGCGCTTGCGAGCTTGGCGATGCCCTCCTCGTCGAAGGTGAGGATGAAGACGACCATCACGGCCCCCGTGAGGAGGATGGCTCGCGTCGGCGTCTGGAAGCGGCCCAGGTTGGCGAGCGAGGTCGGGACGAGGCGGTCGCGCGCCATCGCGAGCGGGTAGCGCGACGCCGCGAGCACGCCCGCGTTGCCCGTCGAGGCGAACGCCGCCAGCGCCGCGATGACGATCAGCACCACGCCGGCCCCGCTCGGCAGCCAGTCAAAGAACGCCGCCGCCGCCGTCGCCACCGGCGTGAGGTCCGATCGCAGCTCGTCGGGGTCGAGGACTTCCACGAGGATGAACACGCCCGCGACGTAGACGAACGACGTTGAGGCGAGCGCGAGGATCATCCCCAGCGGGATGTTGCGGTCGGGGTTCTTGATCTCCTCGGCGACGCTCGCCACCTTCGTCAGCCCGGCGTACGACACGAAGACGAAGCCGATCGTCGAGAGCAGCCCGGCAACGCCGAACGGCATGAACGGGGTCAGCTGCTCGCGCGTGCGCTCCGGCGTCTGGTCGACGAAGACCTCCAACAGCCCCTGCGCGATGAAGAAGGCCAGCACGCCCATCAGGATGATCACCAGCACCCGCTGCAGCCCGCTCGACTCCTTCGCCCCGACCACGTTGATCGCCACGAACACCCCCGTGAGCGCGATCGCGACGGTCTTGACCGGCACCTCGACGTAGAGCGACGCATACGCGCCGATGCCGACGAGCGCGAACGCGGTCTTGAGCGTGAGCGCGAAGAAGGTCCCCAGCCCGCCGATCGTGCCGATCATGGGCCCGAGGGCGCGGTCGAGGAAGTAGTAGGCCCCGCCCGCACGCGGGAGCGCCGTGCTCAGCTCGGCCTGGCTGAACATCGCCGGCAGGATGAGCACGCCCGCGAAGAGGTACGCGAGCATACCCGAGGGCCCCGTTTTGGCAGCGGCGAGGCCCGGAAGTAGGAAGAAGCCGCTCGAAAACATCGCGCCGGTGCAGATGGCGTAGACGTCGAAGAGGCCGAGTTCTTTGCGGAGCTTGGCTCCGGGCGTGGCACCTGCCATGCGGTAGACGTGCGTGGTGAGGGGGCAGGGAGAATACGAAGCATAGGGGCACGGGAGCATGGGGGGTGATCCGATGTCTCACCGTTTCGACCTGCGAGCGATGGCCCAACCCCCGCATTGCGCCCCTCGCACCGCGAAGAATCGGACGGACTGTAACCTTGCCGCCGCAGCTCCCGTCTCGGGCCTCGCAGGCCCGGAGTCTGTCCGCGCCCTACCACGAGCCTCCACCTTTTTTCGCAAATGCGACCACTCCGTTCTATCGCGCTGCCGCTGCTCCTGGTGGCCGCGCCGCTCGCCTTCACGGCGTGCACCTCGCCCACGGCCGAGCAGGCTGGGGCCTTCACCCTCACCACGCGCACCGCCCTCGACCTCCTGCCCGCCGAGGCCGAGATCGTCGGCCTCATCAACGTCGCCGAAGCCCGCGCCTCCGATGCGATGGCCTCGCTCGACGACGCGGGGCTCGGCCTCGACTCGATGACCGGCGAGGGCGCGGCCCGCGTCAACGACCTCATGGTGCGCACCGGCTTTGACCTCGAGGAAGACATCGAACGCGTCTACGTGGCCGCCAACCCCGAGTCAGGCTCGTTCGTCATGCTGATGTATGCCGACGTCGACCGCGCCCGTATGGACGCCTACCTGCAGGAGCAGACCGACGTGGACGCCGAGCGCACGCTCTACCGCGAGACGCCGCTCTACGTGTCGACCGACTCGCAGGGAATGTCCGTGAGCTTCGCGCTCCCCAACGATGAGATGATGGTCGGCGGCACGGACGCGACCGTGCGCGCGGTCCTCGACCGCATGGCCGACGGCGGCGCGGGCCTCCGCGCCGACGCGACGATGATGGGCCTCCTCGACCACGCCGCCCATCCCG